>CAYMDG010000294.1:0-4140 GCA_964388905.1 uncultured Bacteriovoracaceae bacterium | reverse complement strand
AGGCCTTAAAGATATCGATCCTGGGTGGTTCCTTCATCTTCTTTGGTTCTGCCATCTTTTATTCCTTATCGTATGAACTTCACTCTAACTCATCCATTTTAAAATTTCCCACATCATTTATAAACCGAAAACAAAAGACTTGTCAAAACTTTTTAAAAAGGAAGGTTTGGACTAAGCGTTGAAATCCATTGTATTTTCTTGATTCGAAATTGCATCGAGTATCAACCCTGCGATATGTGAAATTTTTTTATTGACAGGAGATGACGGATTCAATATATTTACCGCCACACCGAAGAGCCTTTCGCCCATTCACTGTTTTGGCTTCTCCCTGATTTTTACAACAATGGGCAAATGTGTATATGTCTCATCCATGTGCTTTTTCTTTATCCTGAAACACCTGCAGTGCCGGATCGGAGGGGGCGATCTGTACTTTAATCGGTCATAGAATGGTACCCTTTTTCTATGCGAAGAGATTCGAAAATCCAACATGAAAGGAGCCGGCTATGATTTCTTTGAATGTCAATGGCAAGAAGTACAAAGTTGATGTTCCAGATGATGTCATGTTGCTATGGGTCTTACGCGACCACCTAAAACTCACTGGCACCAAGTACAGTTGTGGAATTGGAGAATGTGGCTCTTGCACTGTCCATATCAATGGCAAGGCAGAGAGGTCGTGCACGATTTCGGTTGGCCAGGTCAAGGGGAAAAAGATAACAACCATCGAAGGGCTGCCTGACAGCCATCCGGTAAAGAAGGCATGGGTACAGGAACAGGTTCCACAATGTGGTTACTGTCAGCCCGGGGTAATCATGCAGGTGGCTGCCCTCATCTCACAGAAGCCCACACCAGCCGCAGATCAAATCATCAGCAAAATGGATGACGTGATCTGCCGGTGCGGAACCTATCTGCGCATAAAGAAGGGTATCCAAACCGCTGTTCAAATCGTGAGAAAGGAGGGCAAGAGAGCATGAAAACAAACATTTCACGTCGCTCTTTCTTAAAGATCACTGGTCTCACCATTGCCGTTTCCGTCACCCCCTTTGGACATACTATTCTCAATGCTTCAGAGAAGAAAGATCTCATGACCTTCAACCCAAATGTGTGGCTCCACATCACCTCCGACAACAAGGTCACCATTTACATAGGCAATTCCGAAATGGGGCAGGGAGTCCTGACGGCCCAATCCATGATCATTGCCGATGAGCTTGAAGCGGACTGGAAGCAGATCAAAATCAAACAGGCCCCGGCCGCCGATGCATTAAAAAGTCCTATTTTGGGCGCTCAAATCACGGTGGGGAGTGCGAGCATGAGAGGGTTTTATGAACCGCTGCGAAAAGCAGGAGCAGCCGGCCGGGCCATGCTTATCAAAGCAGCAGCCGAGACCTGGAATGTTCCCGAAAGCGAATGCATAGCCTTGCTGGGGACCGTGAAGCATGAAAAGAGCAAGCGCAGCCTCACGTATGGCCAACTCTGCGAAAAGGCGGCCAAGCTCCAGGTCCCCCTAGATCCGGCCCTCAAGAACGAAAGTGAGTTCAGGTATATGGGCAAACCCATGCCCCGTGTAGACGTCCCGGAAAAGGTGAGAGGCAAGGCAGTCTATGGCCTCGATGTCAACGATGGGAACGTTAAAGAACTGAAGGGAATGCTTTATGCGATTATTGCAAGGCCTCCCGCATACGGTGCGAAGCCCCAATCCTTCGACCAGAAAGCAGCCGAGCAGGTGAAAGGTGTGGTCAAGGTTATTCAAATCCCGCAGGGGATTGCCGTGTGCGCCACATCCACTGACGCCGCCTTGAAAGGCAAGGATGCGCTTAAGGTGCAGTGGGACAAGGGAACCCACCCGGATATGGACAATGCCTATATTGAAAAACTGATGATGGCGGATCTGGACAAGCAGGGGGCTAAAGTCCATGAGGTTGGGGATGCCAAGAAGGCTCTTAGCGAGGCTGCGAAAAAAGTGGAAGCCACCTATTTTGTCCCATGCGTTGCCCATGCCACCATGGAACCCATGAACACCACTGCCTATGTGCAAGAGGACCGCTGCGATATCTGGTCTCCAAACCAGAATCAGACGGCCTGCAAGGGTATGGCCGTAGGTATAACGAAGTTACCGCCGGAGAAGGTCCATATCCATACCACTTTCATTGGGTGCGGGCTGGGAAGGCGGGCGTTCACGGATTTCGTGCCTGAGGCCGTGATCCTTTCAAAGACCCTCGGGAAACCGGTCAAAGCGATGTGGACAAGAGAAGATGATATCAGGCATGACAGGTTTCGCGCTCCGATGGCTCACCGAGTTCAGGGTGGCCTTGACGCCCAGGGTCAGCTGATCGGCTGGTCCCACAAGACCTCCGCTGTCTCGATCATGAAGCCTGTCAATCCCAAGGCCATCAAAGACGGAGTCGATTATTATTGCCTGTGGGGCCTCTGGGATGTGCCGGATTCTCCGCACTGGAACGCCAGGATTCAGTATGAGGTACCGAACCTCTACATCGAATTCCTCATGGCCGATCTTCCCATCCTCTGTTGGCCCTGGCGTGCAGTCCAGAATGGGCCCAATGCGTTTGCCATTGAATGCTTCATGGATGAGCTTGCCCATGCTGCAGGAAAGGATCCCCTCGAGTTTCGTTTACAAAATTTAAAGAATAACAAACGGGCCACTCGCGTGCTCCAGACTGTAGCGGAGAAGGCAGGGTGGGGCAAACCCATTCCAAAGGGCCAGGGTCGGGGTATTGCCCAGCACGCCTGCTTTGGAACCTGGGCTGCCCAAGTGGTAGATCTCTCCGTGGACAAAAACACCGGCAAGATCAAGGTGCATCGTGTGGTGGCGGCTGTTGATTGTGGGCCGGTGATCAATCCCGGACCTCTTGTGGAGCAAATAGAGGGGGGGGTCATTTTAGCCCTTAGTACTGCCCTCAAGGAGGAAGTGAAGTTCGATAAAGGCGGGGTAGCCTCTGGGAATTTCGATGATTACTCTATCCTCCAGATGAGCGAAGTGCCTGAAATCGAGGTTCAGATAGTGAAAAGCACCGATAAGATCGGCGGTATCGGGGAGCTTGGCGTTCCGCCCCTGGCGCCTGCCGTAGCGAACGCCTTCTTCAATGCTACCGGTGTCCGGATTAGGCGTATTCCCCTCACCCCGAAGACGGTGATGGACGCACTGAAAAAAACATGAAACCCTGAGAGTGTGGGTAAGGTGAATGTTAAAAGGTGACATCATTTCAAAAAGATGGTGTCACCTTTTTTTTAGTCAAAGGTTTTCGATGAGGGCCGTAGCAAATTCAGAGCACTTGACCTTCCTGACCTTCTTCATCTGTCTGGCAAGATCATAGGTGACGATTTTCTGTGAGATGGTCTGCTCCATTGCTTTGACAATGGCCTCCCCTGCTTCTTTCCAACCGAGATAATCGAACATCATCGCTCCGGAAAGGATTAAGGAGGAAGGATTGATCACATCCTGGTCCGCATATTTAGGCGCACTTCCGTGAGTGGCCTCAAAGACAGCGGCCCGGTCTCCGATATTGGCTCCGGGCGCCATGCCCAAACCTCCCACCTGTGCGGCCAGAGCATCGGACATATAATCTCCGTTGAGATTGGGCATAGCCAGGACATCGTACTCTTCAGGCCTTAAGAGGATCTGTTGAAACATGGCGTCTGCAATCCGATCTTTGAGAACGATCTTCTTTGCAGGGACATTTCCTTCCGTAATTTCGCTTTCAAATTCGATCCTATCTTCAAACTCTTCTTTTGCCAGTTCATATCCCCAGTCCCGGAAGGCTCCCTCTGTGAACTTCATGATGTTTCCTTTGTGGACCAGTGTGACACTCTTGCGGCGATGTGAGAGCGCATACTGAATGGCCTTTCGAACAAGTCGCTTCGTTCCAAAGCGGCTGATGGACTTGATCCCGATTCCAGAATCTTCCCGGACTTTCTTCCCCAATTCCTTCTCAAGAAAATCCCTCAACCGCAACGCTTCGGGAGACCCTTCTTTCCATTCGATCCCCGAATAGACATCCTCGATGTTCTCCCGGAAGACGACCATATCTACCTTTTCAGGATGTTTTAGCGGGCTGGGAGTGCCGGGGATGTACTTCACAGGCCGGATGCAGGCATAGAGGTCGAGCCTCTGCCTCAGCAGGACAT
>CAYMDG010000293.1:0-4143 GCA_964388905.1 uncultured Bacteriovoracaceae bacterium | reverse complement strand
ACCCCCGCGCAAGGCGCGAGGTGTGGGAAGTCCTGCTGGGCCTGAAGAAGAAGGGCAAGACGGTGTTTCTGACCACGCACTATATGGAGGAGGCGGAGCTTCTTGCAGACACGGTCGCAATCATTTCCAAGGGGAAGATCATCGCCAGGGGCTCTCCCGAGGAACTCATCGAAAGCAACACAAATTACCTGGTCATCACGTTACAGTCCGTGGATGAAAAGGTCTTTGAAATCGTCCGTAATATGGGCTTCGAGGCGGTTCTTGACAACCACAAAGACATCAAGGTCAGGGTGGAGCACACGGACGATGTACTGAAGTTGCTGAGCGCCATCAAAGATGCCGGGGCGTTGTACCTCGGCCTGGACGTTCGGAAACCCAACCTCGAAGAGGTCTTCCTGAAGCTCACCGGCGAGGCCCTCCAAGACAGTCACCTCGGGGAGAAGGAGGCATAATGAAACCGCGCGTCATCGGCGCAAATCTCATTGTGAAACTCATGAGCGTCTACCGCGAGAAGACCACCATGTTCTTCACGCTTGCGTTCCCGATAATCCTGATACTCGTGTTCGGAACGATCTTCATGAGCCAGGACAACGTGGCCTTCCACCTTTGCGTGCAGGACCTCGACCAGTCGGACTCATCCGCACAGGCCATCAAGACCCTCATGAGCAACGGAAAGTTTAAGATAACCAAGGTCGACCCGGCCATCAACGCCTCCCAGTACGTCAGGGACAAAGGTGTGAACCTCGTCCTCGTCCTTCCCAATGGGTTTGAAACATCCCTCATGCGAAGGATGGTGCTCGGCGACGCAAACGCATCCGTCACCATCACCTATGTATACGACCCCAGCTCTTCTTCGGTATCAACGAAGATGGAAATCCTTAACCTGGTGTTCGCCGGCATAAACCAGCAGATGTCCGGGAAGCCCCCGGTCATCAGGTCGGTCCAGAAATCAATACTCACCAAGAAATACCGGTTTATTGAGTTCTTCATCCCCGGCATCATCGCCATGGCGGTGATGACCCTGAGCCTGTTCGGCACGGTGAACCTGAACACGGAGCTCAGGCAGAAGGGCATCATCAGGAAACTGTCCACGACGCCCATCACCCGTACCGAATGGATACTCTCGGACATCGTCTACCAGTTCATACTTGCGGTCATATCCACGATAGCGATGCTGCTGGTGAGCTATGCCGTGTTTAATGTCAAGTTGCATCTGGACGCCTGGCTCCCCACGTTCATTTTACTTGACGTCTTCGCGTTCGTGGGAATCGGGATGATACTCACCCGCTTCGTCAAGGAGGCGCAGAGCGCAGCCGCTGCGGCAAACGCCATCAGTTTCCCCATAATGTTCCTTTCGGGAAGCTTCTTCCCCATCGAGCTGATGCCCGGGTTCCTGCAGAAGTTCGCCAAGACACTGCCGTTGTATTACGTGAACGAGGGGCTCCGGGCATCCATGGTATTTGAAGACAACATGGCCGCCCTGCGTTACTCCGCGGTCATCGGGGTTTTCGCGGCCATTGTCTTCATCCTGGGCATAATAGCCACGAAATGGGAAGAGGGCTGATATTACGAAATGGAGATGAAACCTACACCACCGGATATGGGCTGGGGCGTTTCGAGGCCTGTCGGCCACAGGAGCACGTCGGAATTATGAAGATAAAACTTATCGCACCGAGTGATCAACGTGAAAACGGTCTATCCAGCCCTTTCAAGTTCCTGAGGGTAAACCTTCCTCTCCTGGCGGCGCTTACCCCGCCCGGCCACATGGTTACCATTGTCGATGAAACCTTCGCCCCCGATGACACGGGTCAAGATGTGGATCTGGTGGGTATAACCGTCATGACAGAGCTTGTGCTCAGGGCCTATGATATCGCTGACGCCTATCGCCGGAAGAAGGTGCTGGTGGTGATGGGAGGGATACACCCCTCGGTATTGCCTGAGGAAGCTCTGGAGCATGCAGACGCGGTGGTCGTAGGCGAGGCGGAGGGTGTCTGGCCGCGACTTGTATCGGATGCCGCTTCGGGGCAGTTGCAAAGGCTATATCAGGCCGGTAAAATGAGCGATCTTAAAAACCTGCCGAACCCACGGAGAGATCTCGTCCCCGGAACCAACGGTAAAGGGTATATTCCTATCCCCATCGGTGTTGAGACATCCAGGGGGTGTCCGTACGACTGCGAATTCTGCTGCATCGGCCAGATATTGGGGCAGCTATATCGAGTCAGGCCGGTTCAAGAGGTGATTGCCGAGATAGAGGCTATTGATACCCCCTACCTCTTCTTCGTCGATGATGCCCTTGGACTGAACCGCAATGCTGCCAGAAGGCTTTTTACTGAAATGATACCCCTTGGGCGCAGGTGGCTGGCGCAAGGCACGGTCTCCTTGGCCGAGGATTTGGAACTGCTGGGATTGATGAGACGTGCGGGGTGCCTGGGGCTTTTGATCGGATTCGAATCGGTTCAGAAGGACACACAGAATGAGGTGAAAAAAATAAAAAACCTGAGCATCGATTTTTATGAGGCCATGCATCGGTTCCATAACGAAGGGTTCGGTATTCTGGGTTCCTTTGTTTTTGGTTTTGATTACGAAAACAAGGATGTGTTCGAGCAGACCCTTGAATTTATCTTGAGAGGCCGTCTGGATGTCGTCCAGCTGAGGATTCTCACTCCTTATCCGGGAACACGTTTATACAATCGCCTCTTGAGCGAGGGCAGGCTGTTCGTACATGACTGGTGGCTCCGTGGATATCCTCCGGATACACTCCTTTTTCAACCCAAAGGCATGACGGCTGAAGAACTCACTAACGGGTTCAACCGCCTGAACAGACAAGCCTATTCTTTCGGCGCAATGACAAAACGTTTCTTCGGCATGAGCCCATGGAAACGAACCCTGCTGGGCTGCCAGCTGTACACCGGGGTCAATCTGTCTACCCGCAAGCGATATTTCAAAGGGCTGATGAATCCACAACCATTTGCAGGGGTTTTCACCTCAACAGGTAATCGCTAGAGATCTCCTATGAAAAAACCGGCAAATGGAGTGCGTTGATGAAGGCATGTAATCCTGAAAAGTTACTGAGTCTTGAAGAAGGTCTCACCATCGGCATGGCCGTGCTGTTCAATCTCCTCATCCTGTTTTTCATGCACATCAGGCAGGCCCATGACATCTTTGTGCTGAACATGCTCATCACGGCGGTCATCCTCCTGGTAGCTTGTGTTCACCGGCGTTTCCCACACACATGGCTGCAGTTTTTCCGGGACTGGTATGTGGTTTCTTTTCTGATCATCATATATCTGGAGAACCGCACACTCATCCCTCTCATCAACCCCCATGAACTGGACAGCCTCGTCATGGCCGTGGACCGGTTTCTTTTTGGCGGACACGACCCCACTGTCCTCATGGAAAGAATAATGTCCCCTGCCCTTTCGGAAATACTGCAGATAACATATGCGAGCTTCTATTTTCTTCCGCTCTCACTGTGCGTGATCCTCTATTCCCTCAGGGAGGCCAGGGACGACTTTCATGTTGTTGCCTCCACCATATTCATGGGATTCTATCTCTCCTACATCGGGTATTATTTCACCCCGGTCCTCGGGCCGCGATTCACCATGGAACACCTGCAAAGCGTTCCCCTGAGCGGATTGTGGACCTTTGATTTTCTCAGAAACCTGCTGGCACAGGCTGAAGGAAGGATGTACGACTGCATGCCGAGCGGACACGCCCTCGTCTCTCTGCTCACCGTGCTTCTGTCCTGGCGATACGCCAAGAGGTTTTTTCCTGTTGCCCTTGCCTGGACAGCTCTACTGAGCTTCTCGACGGTGTACCTGCGCTATCACTATGTGACGGACCTCATTGCGGGCATGGCGCTGGGTGTGCTGGTGTTCCTGTTCGGCCCCGGCCTCGCAGAGGCAACCCTGCGTGGCAGAGAGAAAGAACAGGGGATATCTGAATCGATGCAGCTCAGGAAGGAGTAACCGGGGTGTTCCGGTTAGACGGAAGGCCTCTGGTAGCTCCGGCAAGTCTTATCAGGGAATAGGTCTTTCATAGATTCGATAGGTTTTGTAGAGCTCAGGGGTGAACGGTTTCAGTTCATGTATCATCTTTGTATTGGTCTCAACAATCAGCGAGCAATCCGACTCCCAGACATCC
>CAYMDG010000292.1:0-4155 GCA_964388905.1 uncultured Bacteriovoracaceae bacterium | reverse complement strand
AGAGCATCTATGGCAAGGATCTCCATGGTATAATCCGCTCCTCGTTTCTCATTGACGAAAGAGGCCATATCATTCAGGCCTGGTACAAGGTGAGCCCGAAGGATACCGTGCCTAAGGCGCTGCAGGAGCTAAAACTGGTGAATAGTAAGAATTATGGATGATATCAGGGAGAAAACAGCAGGTCATAATGGAATCATGAAGCACCGTTGCACCAAATGCGTTCTTCTCATATGGGCGTTCAGCATGCTTATTTCCGGCTGTGCAGTAGGCCCTGATTTCAAACGACCCGAGGCCCCGAAAACTGCTTCGTACACTGCCGAGGCCCTACCGGAGAGCACGACCTCAGTACCGTTAGCTCTCGGAGAAGCCCAGCGGTTCACCCCGGGCCGGGACATCCCAGGCCAATGGTGGTCCATGTTTCATTCAAAGGATCTCGATGAAGTGATCAAAAGGGCCATTGCGGATAGTCCGTCACTTGCCGCCGCCCAGGCTGCACTGCGCCAGGCTCAGGAATACTATATAGCCGGACGCGGGTCGTTCTTCCCCGCGCTCGATGCAACCGTCTCGGCTGTCAGGCAAAAGAACTCGGGTGCTGCCACTCGTCAGGCCAATGCCGATACCAGGGCCTTTACCCTCTACAACGCCTCGGTGGGTGTCTCTTATTCTCTCGATCTCTTCGGAGGCATGAGAAGGGAGCTGGAGTCTCTCAAGTCCCAGGTCGATTACCAGACGTTCCTGCTGGAAGGGACCTATCTTGCGCTCACCTCGAATATCGTGACCGAGGCCGTGAGGGAGGCCTCACTGCGTGGCCAGATCAGGGCAACCAAAGAGATATCAGACGTCCAGGAGAAACAGCTTGCACTCGTGGGGCGCCAGTTCGACCTGGGGGCGGTGTCCTTAAGCGATGTCCTGGCACAGAAAGCGGTGCTTGCCCAGACCCGTGCAACACTGCCGCCCTTGGTCAAGGAACTGGATTTCTCCCGCCACCGTCTTTCAGTCCTGTCCGGCAGATTTCCGAATGATGCAGGGCTTCCCGAATTCGAACTGGACAAGTTCAAGCTGCCGCAGGACCTTCCGGTGAGCCTGCCTTCCGAACTCGTACGCCAGAGGCCCGATCTCAGGGCATCAGAGGCGCTCCTGCATGCAGCTAGCGCAGATGTGGGCGTGGCTACTGCAAACCTCTACCCGGATATAACACTGAGTGGAACCTATGGGTCCAAGGCCATGGGCACAGGTGACCTCTTCGGCGCCAACGCGGCTTTCTGGAGCCTTGGTGCCGGACTTTTACAGCCCGTCTTCCGGGGCGGAGAGCTCAGCGCCATGCGTCGAGCTGCCATTGCCGCCTATGATTCCGCAGAGTCGCACTACCGGGAGACGGTCTTGCTGGCCTTCCAGGATGTAGCCGATGTGTTGCGCGCCCTGGACGCCGATGCGCTTACCCTCAAGGCGCGCTCCGACGCTGAGTCCGCTGCCCGCGAGTCCCTCGAACTTACCCGGGAGCAGTTCAGGCTGGGTTCAGCGAACTACCTGGGTCTTCTTAACGCACAGCGCCAGCACCAGCAGGCACGTATCGACCTGGTTCAGGCCCAGGCTCAACGTTTGGCAGACACGGCAGCACTGTTCCAGGCCCTTGGCGGGGGATGGTGGAACCGCGCCACCGAAGACAGCGCCGATAAAAAAAGCAAGGATTGATGCAGATGCGATTTGAAATCCAAGGGAGACCCCTTTTATGACCAAGAAGATGGTGATCATGCTGGCAGCCGTTGGCATCCTTTTCTGCGGTATATTCGGCTACAAGGCCTTCACGGGCATGATGATGAAGAAATATATGTCCGCCGGCGGCATGCCCCCGGTTACGGTGTCCACTGTTCGGGCCGCATCCCAGGTATGGCTGCCACAACTCAAGGCTGTGGGTAGCCTGCGAGCCGTACAAGGCGTCGACGTAACCTGCGAGAGTGCAGGCCTCGTGCAGGGTATACTGTTCAAATCAGGGGATGATGCCAAGGCAGGCCAACTTCTGGTGCAACTCAGCGTCGACTCGGACATGGCTCAGCTGAACGCCTTGGATGCCGCCTCGGAGCTGGCTAAAATCACCTATGAACGTGACAGAAAACAGCTCGAAGCGCAGGCGATAAGTCAGGCAGCCCTTGACGCGGACGCCGCGGATCTCAAGGTCAAACTGGCGCAGGTGGCGCAACAGGAGGCCCTGGTGAACAAGAAGACCATACGGGCACCCTTTGCCGGCAGGCTCGGAATCAACCTGGTAAACCTAGGGCAATACGTGAACCCCGGCGATAAGATCGTAACCCTGCAGGCGCTCGACTCCATATATGTGGACTTTTCCCTGCCCCAGCAGGAACTCTCCCTGATCTCAAAGGGCCAGGAAGTGATCATTACCACTGACTCGTTTCCGGGCACGGCCTTTGCCGGCACCATAAGCGCAGTCAACCCCAAGGTCGACATTCAGACCCGCAACATGCTGGTGGAGGCGATAGTCAAAAACCCCCAACATAAGCTCCTGCCGGGCATGTACGTTTCAGTCCAGGTACAGGCAGGAGAAAAACAGCATTACCTGACGCTGCCACGCACCGCCGTCACGTTCAACCCCTATGGCGAAACCGTCTATCTTGTGGAGGAAAAAGGCAAAGCAGGCAAGCCGGCCCTGTTTGCCAAGCAGGCCTTTATAACTGTAGGCCTTTCTCGAGGAGACCAGGTGGCAATCCTGTCCGGGATCAAGGAGGGTGATCTGGTGGTGTCCAGCGGCCAACTCAAGCTCAAAAGCGGAAGCCCCATCATCATCAACAACAAGATTCAGCCATCAAGCGACGCAGCCCCCAAACCCGTAGAACAGTGAACAGGATGGCACACGTATGAATTTCACCGATATCTTCATCCGACGCCCGGTTCTCTCTACAGTGGTCAGTCTGCTGATCCTGGTACTGGGAATTCGATCAATCGATCTGCTGCCTGTACGGCAGTACCCGGAAACCCAGAATGCGGTTGTCACGGTCATGACTGTTTACACCGGTGCGGACCCTGAACTGGTTTCCGGCTTCATCACCACTCCCCTGGAAAACTCCATTGCCCAGGCAAACGGCATTGACTACCTCACCTCTTCGAGTTCGGCAGGCGTGAGTACCATTACGGCGAATCTGCGGTTGAACTACGATGCAAGCAAGGCCCTGACCGAGATCAATGCCAAGGTAAACGCGGTTATCAATCAATTGCCCAAGGAAGCACAGCAGCCAGTCATCAATCTGTCCACCGGCGAGACCATCGGCGCTATGATCATAGGTTTTTACAGCAAGGAACTGTCTGCTAACAAGATTACGGATTACCTTATCAGGGTTGTACAGCCAAAGCTCCAGGCCGTGGAAGGTGTGCAGACGGCCGAGGTCCTCGGTGCAAAGCAATTTGCAATGCGGGCCTGGCTCGACCCGGAAAAGATGGCCGCCCATGGGGTTACAGCGATGGACGTGAGCAATGCCATGGCCGCCAATGACTTCATCTCGGCCTTGGGACGCACCAAGGGACAGATGGTCACGGTCGACCTGACGGCAGAGACAGGCCTTCATTCAGTGGAAGAGTTCCGCAACCTCGCTATCAAATCCATAAACGGCGCCATACTCCGGCTGGGCGATGTGGCCAATGTCACTCTGGGCTCGGAAACCTACGACGTATCGGTACGGTTCGACGGCAAAAGCGCTGTGTTCATGAATATCAAGGTGGCCCCGAACGCAAACCTGCTTTCGGTTGCCGACAGCGTTCGCGCGGTGTTCCCTTCAGTCGTCCAGCAGTTGCCGCAAGGCCTTGACGGCCGCATTGTCTATGATGCAACGAATTACGTAAACAGCTCCATCAGGGAGGTGATAACAACCCTCGTTGAGGCGCTGCTCATCGTGACCCTGGTGATCTTCCTCTCTTTGGGTTCAGTGCGTTCGGTCATTATCCCGACCATAGCCATACCCCTGTCTCTGGTAGGGGCCTTTTCCATCATGCTTTCGCTCGGATACACCATCAACCTCATGACCCTGCTCTCTCTGGTGCTTGCCATCGGCCTGGTGGTGGACGATGCCATCATCGTGGTGGAGAATGTGCACCGGCATATGGAGGAAGGGGTGCCCATCATGCAGGCGGCCATAATGGGCGCACGTG
>CAYMDG010000291.1:0-4185 GCA_964388905.1 uncultured Bacteriovoracaceae bacterium | reverse complement strand
TTCTTGGTGATGGCGTCCATGCCGAAAAAGGTGAAAAAGAGGTTCACCTCGATCCCTTCCATGCGGGCGCCGTTGGCCATGATCAGGGCCGGATAGATCCCTTCGAGGGATCCCTTGGAACAGATAATCGATACCTTCTTAATCTTTTCGTCAGCCATACTATCCTCCCCTTTATACGCAGCTTGTGGGCCTGGCCAGTCCGGCAATGCGGGCTGCCTTCTTGAGCGGTCCATCCGGGAACAGATCATAGAGCTCCTTGGTGGGGATACCGCCGGTCTTGTTGATCCGCCGCATGGATGCCAGTACACCGGTCGCGGCGAAGTCCTTCTTCAAAAAATCGATCACCTTCCAATGCCCATCCGTGAGGGTAATGCCCTCTTCAGCGGCAATGGCCTGTGCCACCTCCCGCGTCCACTGGGACGGATCAGTGAGATAACCGTCTTCCGTTACATTGAGAGTCTTTCCTGCAATCTCTTTTGTGGCCATGTTCATCTCCTTCTCATGCATCGACTTCCCGATGCCTTATATTTTTGATGTGGTGCCGGACTCCTTAAGGAATTATCTTGCCTGCCCTGCCCATCTTGGAGGTAATGCCGGGCACGGGGATGCCCCGGAGCAGGATGTTCCAATAGACAAATTTCATGGACAGTTTGCCGAGGTGGTTGAGGCGGGTCTCCTTGAGCAGGCTGAAAGGGCCCACTACGGGAAAGGGGTAGGTTCCTTCCACCGGATCCAGGTCGTAATTGAAATCCAGGAGAAAGGCCTTTCCGTAGCCCGATTCTATGAAGCAGTTGGAATGCCCGTCGAAGCTTGCGTTGAGCTCCTTGCCCCGGATGTAGCTCAGGATGTTCTCGGTGAGGATCTCCGACTGGAAATGCACCACCGAGCCTGCCTTGGAGCTGGGCAGGTTGGTGGCGTCGCCCAGGGCGAAGATGTTGTCCTTGGCTGCGGCCTGCAGGCTGTGTTTGTCTGTCGGCACAAAGTTGAGATCGTCTCCCAGGCCGGAACGTGCCATGAGCGCATCGCCCATGTTGGTGGGTGTTGTGATCAGGAGGTCGTAGTCCACGCTGCGGTTATCATAACTGATGAGTTTTCCGGGTTCGACCCGCTCGGTCCCGAAATCGGGCACCATGTTGATTCCGCGCTCTCCCAGCATGTGACCCATGACCTTGGCAGTGGCCGGTTTGCTGAAGGCTCCTGCCAGGGGGGTGACGAAATCCATGGCCACGTTTTTGCGGATACCTCTTTCTGTGAAATACCAGTCGGTCAGGAAGGCGATTTCCAAGGGTGCCACCGGGCACTTGATGGGCATCTCAGACACATGTATCGCCACCTTGCCGCCCTTGAACCCGGGCAGTTTTCTGCCCAGTGCCTCGGCTCCGTCGGCAGTGTAGAAATCAAAGATGTTCTCGCGCCAGCCGTTTTCCATCATACCTTGGGTCTCTTCGGGATGAATTGTTGTGCCTGTGGCGATGATCAGGATGTCATAGGCGATCTCGCGGCCGTCTTTCAGCTTGACCCGGTTCTGGTCGGTGACGATCTGCTCGGCCTCGGCCAGCAGATATTCGACCCCTGCTGGAATATACTTCGCACCTTTGCGGATCACATCGTATTTTGTATAGATCCCGAACGGCATGAAGAGATAACCGGGCTGGTAATAATGGTTTTCGTCTTTGTCCAGAACCGTGATGGTCCATTCTTTCCGGTCCAGCTTGCGTGACAGGTGAACCGACATCATGGTCCCTGCTGTTCCGGCTCCGATGATCAGAATCTTTTTCATGCTCTTTTCTCCTGTTTCCAGACTTCGTAAACCGTGTTCACTCTATGACCTTCCTGTTGCACTCAGACCTTTTAAAATACCCAGGTGAGCCCGAAGTCCAGACTGTCCTCACTAAGGGAGGACTTCAGCGTTACCGGCTGTCCAAATGGGTCGGTGCCCGACTCCGAAACGGACTTTTCAAAGGCGTGCATCCAGCCGGCGTTCATGGAGAAGCGGTCCGTGAACCGGTAGCCTGCACCCAGGGTCAGGTGCTTTTCCACTATGGCAGGGAAACCGATGATACGGAAGGTCTCGTAGTAATAGGCAGGGAAGATGGTTCCCTGGACATTCACCGCGCTGTTGGGCTGGCCTGTACTGGGATTGAAGCTCCCATTGAATCCGTCGTGCGTATCCACCGGGTTCTTGGCATAGTTGAAGCCGGCCCGCAGGGAAAGTTTCTTCATCGGCTCCACCTGGAACCCTATTGCGTAGACCCACTGATCCTTCCAGTCAAAGTCCTTGTACCCTGCGGCATTAGCCCAGTTCAGCCACTTCACGTCCGTTTCAACGAGCAGGTTCATGGCCTCTGGGATTTCGTAGGACACGCCGAGGCCCAGTTGCTGGGGGGCCTCAAGCTTCAGGGTTTCCAGGTTGGGCAGATTGATGTTGTCATGGACCGTTTTCTGGGCAGAAGTATAGGTCAGGCCCAGGTTCATGAAGTCGGTGGGCTTGAAGATGGCTCCGAGCTGGACACCTGCCGTGTAGTCCGGCGAGGTGCCGTTCCTCAGGTCGAGCATCGCATAGTCGATGTGCACGGCCATGCCCAGCGAGAGCTTGTCCGTGAGCAGAACCCCTAGAGCAGGGGCGAACTTCATGATCTGGAGTTGGGTGTATTCTCCCTGTACCAGTGGAGCTGTAACGCCTCCTCCGAAGTTATAGTAGGATCCATTGTCCAGGGCTCCGCCCCGATAATCGACTCCCAGGCCCGTGACACCGTAGGCAGCAATGCCGAAGCGCCACAGCGGCAGCTTGTCGGTAATGGGCGTGGATATGCCGATGGCCGGGATGGCATAGACCGAACTGGCGCTGTTATCCTTGGCAGTCGAGGTGGCATGCTGCACTTCAGCCTTTACGTGGGGCATGAACAGGGTGCCTGCAAAATCAAATGACGATGCCGGGCAGAAAGGCCCCACACACATGCTCGCCGGGTTGGCAAAAACCGCGCTGATGGCGTCCTGCGGGGCTGCTATGCCCACCCCACCCATGGACCGGGCAATGGGCCCTATGCCGATAAGGTTGTCGCCGTTGGTGGCAAGGGCGCCTGTACTCAATATGGACAGGACAAGAACTGCCATTGCCGCAATGGTACTGACTCTCTTCATAACTACCTCCCAAAGGGTATTTTTTCTATGAATCATGCTTCCTGGTGGAAATCTTCAAGGGGACATAAAGCGGGCAGTAGCCCACAATGCTTGTTATGATGAAAATCGCAGCAAGTATACCCAGGATAATTGCTGCAATCCCGGTTATGGTGCCTGCCAGATAAAGCAGGAAAACGACGATTGCCAGGATTACCCTGATGCTTCTGTCAATGGTTCCCATATTCTTGGTCATGACAGCCTCCTTAATAAGTTATAATGTATTAAGATCATTTCCGGATAATTCAACTGCATGACTGAAAAAAAATCATTACGGTTACAATAATTCGCTTGGCTGAAGGAACGATTAGTTAAAGTCCGCAGGGGAAATACTCGGTTTGATCTCACATTCAACCCCTTGTTCCTTTCTTTTTAAAATCTTTCTTGTCTGCCGTCCGGCAGGCCTGTCCAGATGCTCAGGTCCGAACACCCAGCTTGGGGAGCAGCCAGGTCTGAAAGAAAAACCAGACAGCCAGTGCTCCAATGAATATCCAGAAATCGCTCATATAATACCTTCCCTTTCCGGCTTTGCAATTTTCAGGTTATTACTTTAAGTTCCTATCTATAAAAGCCGCCAGTTGTGCCTTGGGGAGAGAACCTATCTGCGCCTCCCGGACCTGTCCCCCATTTATGAACAACAAGGTGGGTATGCTCCGCACCCCGTATTTCCTTGACGTCTCAGGACTCTCATCAACGTTCACCTTTACGACATTCACCCGTCCGTCATATTCCTTGGCTATCTCCTCCAGGACCGGCCCGATAGCCCTGCACGGTCCGCACCAGGGTGCCCAGAAATCCACAAGGGCCGGGTTGTCTGTCTTTAAGGTAAGGGCATCAAAGGTGTTGTCATCGGCGTGGGTTACATATTCTTTGTCCGCCATTTTCACTCCTTGCAGAATTGATTTCTTTTGCCTCTGGATTCTTCCTTGTGGTAACAAGGTCCCATCCCGTGAGGTTACATATAGGTCGGATCAGTGGTATGGTCATTGATCTAGATCAATGGAATGA
>CAYMDG010000290.1:0-4194 GCA_964388905.1 uncultured Bacteriovoracaceae bacterium | reverse complement strand
TCGATGCTTTACTTGATTGAGAGGCTTACCCGTGAATTAAGGGCCTTATCGATCTTGTCAGGCTCCAGGGCTTTGGTTTTGATGAGGAAGATCCTTGCAGGGTCGATTTTCCCGGTCTCCACGAGATAGTCGCGCACCTTCTGGGCTCTTGCTTCGGCAAGGCTTGTGAGGTCATCATCAGTAACTTTCAAGTGTTCGAACATGAGCTTCTTCATCTCATCGTCAGAAAGTGTTTTTAAAAGTCCCAAGACATTTTTAGGCTTGCCCGGGAATTCAAAGGCCTTATAGGCTTTTGTAAGATACGTGCTGTACTCCATCTGGTCTATGGTAATATCATCCACCGAAGATGCCTGCTGGCCCCTCCTCAAGATGTCCTTGAGCTTCTGCTCCTTGAGCCTGCGTTCAAACAGGTATTCATTGAGACCTGTTTTATCGCTCGATACGTCCACATATCCTCCAAGCTCCAGGGTGAGGGCCGTTCGATCGTTAAGTATTTGGGCAACCTTGTCGAGCTTCTTCTTACTCTCCTCGCTGAGGTAAGATCTCCCTGGTTCGAAATCGATGAAGCTGAGCTCCGTAGATCCAGGGTAGAGCGCTTCCAGCAGTGCAAAGGGAGAAGTGGCGGCCTTTTCAAGAATATTGACGATGGTGTCTATGATAATCTTTCCTACGTGTAAGTCAGGATCATCGGTGCGACCGGTAACGGGCAGATGAAGATCAATCTTTCCGCTGTTGTCCCTGAGCAGAACAACGGCGAGTCTCACCGGGAGCTTTGTGGCATTCTTACTATCAACTGAATTGCCAAAGGTGAGCTGGTCGATGAGCACATCGTTTTGGGCCTGAAGCTGTTTTTTATCAATGTAATATTTCAACCCTAAGGAAAGCTTCCCCTTATCAATAGCATAACCCAGATATTTCCCCGAATAGGGCGTTGTTGGGCTGAGTTCGATGTTATTGAATCTAACTGCGAGATCCACGAATAGGTCTTGTTTCAATGGGTTGATGGATCCGGTTATGGTTATGGGGGCTTGGTTGTCGAGCTTTGCGTTCAGGTTGACAACTGCCTTCTTGAATTCATCCGATGACAGGCCCGTGATGCTCCCGGAGATACCGGTTAAAGTTGTGGAATAATGCGGTGCAATGGACTTGTCAAAGAAGGTAAAGCGGCCGTTTTTTAAAGTGATCTTTCCGACTGCGATGCGTTCCAGGGTCTTTTTCCCCTTGGCAGGTTGTTGTGAGGGTGTGGATCGTTTTTCCCCAAAGACTGATGCAATGTTGTTGCTGCTGTCCGGGTTTATCATAAAAGATGAGGCCGGTGCTATGAACCCGATCTCCTGAATGACGACGCGCCCAGGATTTAAAGAAAAATCGATACCGGTCAGCTTGAGGTCTTTCCATGAAACAAGATCCTCTGCATGTGCCCTGTCCACTGAGGCGAAGTCTGAAAACGCCACATCCCCGACGAAAGTGATCCCTGGGGGGGCCTTTGGCGCAAGGGCTATTTTTATCTGCCCCTGTGAAGAGATTGTACCCCGCCTGATGAGAATAGGTATCTTATCTATGATATAGGGCTGGACCCATGCGGGCTGGAATCCGTCTAAAGCTAGCTTGATATCGGCTGATACAGGATTCATAACGAATGATGTTCCAAGGGAGAGGTGTCCTGTCTGGTTGAGTGTGCAGGCCATGTCTATTGTTCCGCTACCTTGCTTGTCATTGGTGATGCTGCGTGCAGTAATAGAAAGACTTTGCGCTGCAATAGTTACAGGCGAACTGCCTGAGATATCCTTATAGAGGATTTTTCCACCGGTCATGTCTATCTTATCAATGACAAACATTACAGGGTTTATAGCTGCCTGCTCTTTTGCCGGTGGAGGTGACCCCTTTGCCTTTGTTTCTCGGAGGGCCTGCATCAGGTTTAACATTCCTTTTTTGTCCCTGCTCAGCGTGAGTACCGGTGATGCGATCGTAATCTTCCGGATATGGACCTTCTTCAGCAGGAACTTGGATGGCCCAACATCGACGGTAAGCGAAGGCAGGGTCATGAGCGGTTTGCCACCCAGGTCCGCCACTGCCAGGTTGCTGAGGACCACAAGACCGCTTGTACTGGACTCGGGTTTGCGCTTGTCTTTGAACTGCCGGAACGTGATAGTGGCGTTCAGGTCAACCTGGCCCGACTCCAGGGTGAACCCAGGTTTCATTGGTAGGTAGGCGAGATAGGAGGGTAGGTTTATCTTATTCAGATCTACAGACAGAGTGCTTTCCAAGGATTCGGAGAAGGGTTTTGTCTTGCCCTTAAGCTCAAAGGGCGTGCCATTGATGGTTGCCTTAAAGCTCGGTTGGACATAGACGTTCGTATAATACGGTATGTTCGAAACAAAGGGGATGAAAAGACTGATATCTTTTGCATTGTGGATCTTATGAACGGGCCTGTCATCCATTACTACGTTTCCGCCGACAATCTGGATATTTGATATGGAGAACTCCTGGGGCTTCTCCTTTTTTTTGCCCCCTTTGATCAGGTCAGAAAAATTATAGGTGCCGTTCTCAAACCTTATGGCCTTGATGGAAGGTGTGTCTAATTTCAGTTCCCGTATGATGGGAGCAAGCTTGATTAAGGATGCCCATTCAATGTCCACTGTTAGAGATCTCAATGAGACAAATGCAGCAGGACGGTCCTGATCCTTGATGGATATTCCCTGGACCACAACCACAAGGGTGTAAGGATTGATACGGATCTTTTTAATTGCCACATTTCGTTTTAGTGCCTGGGTAAGGTTTTTGGACAGCACCGAGGTGAGCACAGGGGGCAGGATGAAAAAACCGGTAATTGTATAGAGGGCGAAAAGAGACAGGATTATGATGAGGATTGTTCGTATCTTCTTCATGAAGAATGGTCTCCTTATGATTAAGTCTATTATCATCATTACAAAAGATCAATCATTGTCCTGATCGTTAATAATAGTTTTTGAAACGCATTCTAAGGGACGAGATCTTGGGTCAATAACTATTCATAATATTTTCTAATCAAACGAGGATAAGATCTATGTGATTATTCTCAGTAAGGCTGAATAGGCCCCCCCCCTTGCTATATAGGAGGAGTAGTGTTATTCTGCTATTAAACAACATGAATTTGTTTGCAATGCTTTTCTAATTCTCTGGGAAGGAGGATATTCAATGCTGAAGAAACTTGGGGCGGAATTTATCGGGACATTCTGGCTGGTTCTTGGTGGTTGTGGAAGCGCGGTCCTGGCTGCTGCTTTTCCTAACGTAGGCATTGGCCTGCTCGGAGTTGCCTTTGCCTTTGGCCTGACTGTACTGACCATGGCTTTTGCCATTGGTCACATCTCGGGCTGCCATTTGAACCCTGCAGTTACCTTTGGACTGGTTGCAGGTGGACGTTTCCCCGCAAAAGATCTTATCCCTTATGTGATAGCTCAGGTGATTGGAGGGATAGCGGGAGCTTTGATCCTCTACATCATTGCAAGTGGTGCTGCAGGCTTTGATGTGACAGCGGGTTTTGCCAGCAATGGTTATGGAGAGCATTCTCCTGGTGGGTATTCACTTGTTTCTGCCCTGGTCTGTGAGATCGTCATGACATTCATGTTTCTTATGGTCATCATGGGCTCCACTGATGAAAGGGCACCTAAAGGTTTTGCACCAATAGCAATCGGACTCTGCCTGACGCTCATTCATCTCATCAGCATTCCTGTGACCAATACATCAGTGAACCCAGCCCGGAGTACAGGGGTCGCTATCTTTGTCGGGGGATGGGCTATACAGCAGCTCTGGCTTTTCTGGTTAGCACCCATTATCGGGGGTGTACTAGGTGGTATTGTCTACAGGATCTTGGGAGACTCGAAGGATTAGATAAGAACCTCTTTATAAACTTGCTCGATATAATAAGGTGGAATTATCTATGGGTATGATCAAGGAGTTCAAGGAATTTGCAGTAAAGGGGAACGCCGTTGATATGGCAGTAGGTATCATCATCGGTGCAGCCTTCGGCAAGATTGTATAGTCTCTGGAAGGTGACTTGATCATGCCGCCCATCGGCGTTATCTTGGGCGGGGTGGACTTCAACAACCTTTCCATTGTGTTGAAGGAAGCAGTGGATAAAGCACCAGCTGTCACACTGAATTACGGCAAGTTCATTCAGACTATCATTGATTTCATCATCATCGCCTTTTCCAT
>CAYMDG010000289.1:0-4231 GCA_964388905.1 uncultured Bacteriovoracaceae bacterium | reverse complement strand
GCCTGGCACATGAGCAGGACACTCATTTCACTACCTGTGAGAGCCAGCGCCGGTGGCACCTTGCCTGTCTTCTTGAGCCGGTAGTATTTATTCCTCTCGATAACGGTCTCTTCGATCTCCACACCATAGGAACGGCGGATATCATCCATGAGCCTGAGCACCGTCTGCTTTGAACACACCAGCATCCGACTCAGTTCTGTAAGAGAGTAACTCTGGCCCGAGAAAAGAAGTTTTGCAAAAAGCTTGATGATTTTTTCTCCATAGGATGCGTAAGGGCTTATTTTATCAGGCATATTATTTTCCTTATGTACGTATTACATTCCGCAATATGGAACGATGCCATGTTACCATCCTTACAAGCCTAAAGGAAGGAGGTAACAATTATGAGGTCTTTGTATCTTGTCATGAGTATATTTATCGGTGTCGTCTTGTTCCTGATCCTTTTGTTCAGTTCATTCAATAATGGTTGTACAACTTTCGCTGCTTCATTGACGGGCTCTGAGATCACATCAAGCAATCAGATAAAATACAAGAGAGGAGAGAAAGCCCTGCCATGGCAGCTCGATGCGGTGAGCATAGGAATTGTTCAGACTCCTGGAAAAGAAGATATGTCCTCAACAAATGTGCAGGAGATCTCCTGCGCCATCAAGACGGGTCCTGTTGAATCGAGATTTTGCAATTGAAGGTGCTCATGAAGCTCTATGCGTTTTAAGCATAAGAATTATAGTCTTTAAATTGGTCCGTTAAAATCAGTCATCTTGCAGCCTTAGGAGAATGCTAATTATCCAAGTCCTTAAAGGGTTCAAGATGACTGATTTTAACGGATTAATTTTTATACAGCCTAAATGCAAAATCCGGGTATCATCTCTTACACCTTAGGAAGGGGTGAAAGACTCAGAGTTAAAGATTGGTGCGACAAACTTAAATCATCGCTGGCCATATCATGCCGGGCTAGATATTCATCTGGATCAGATGTGGTCCGCCCTCATGAAGTGCTTTTGAAAATTCCGCTGCAAGTCCTTCGGCTGTGTTCACTGCAACAGAGGCCACGCCAAAAGCCTTGCCGAGACATATCCAATCTATGCCTGCAAGATCAGTCAGCCTTGAAGCCGCAGGGCCTGATGTATGAACACCGAAGCGAGCAAGTTCCAATTTCAGGATGTCGTAGCTCCTGTTGGAGAAGATGAGCGTAGTTACATTCAGGTGCTCGCGAGCCTGCGTCCAGATGGCCTGCACGGTGTACATCGCTGATCCGTCCGCCTGTATATTGATTACCGGCCTGTCAGGACAGGCCATGGCAGCCCCTACTGCACAGGCAGGCCCCTGTCCCAATGATCCTCCGGTCAGCGCGAGCAAAGTAAAAGGCGGCACTGAGGCTGTCAGGGGGTAATACCAGATGCTGTTCGTAATAGATTCGTCCACCACAATGGCGGCTTCAGGCTGGAGGGCTGCCAGCACGGCGCAGGCCTTATCACCGCTCAGGACGCCTGACGGCATGGAAGGCCGTGATGGTTTGGTGAGAATTTTTTCAGATGGAGCCGCAGGCGCCCCAAGGATATCAGCCAGACATATCAGAGCCTTGGTGGCATCTTCATGTGGCTCCACGAGGTGCAGCCTCTTCTGGCCGTCATTGAGAAGATGGCCCGGCACACCGTGGTAACCAAAAAATGTCACAGGTTCATGGGCACCTGCAAATATGAAGGCATCATAGTGACCGAGCAGGTCCATGGCCGTTTCCGGAAGGTAGGGTATCCGGGTTACATCAGGCAGCCCGGTGCCCCTTTCCATCCTGGCAGGGAAACCTTCACACAGGAGATCACACCCGATGTTGTCCTTGATACGCGCGGCAGCCATGAGCCCTTCCCTCCTGAGTGCTTTGCCGCCAAGAACAAGCGCTGTCCTGGAATATGATCGTAAGAACCCTGCTGAATCATCGATCCTTGCCTGATCTACAGCATGGAGTCCCAATGCCTTCAGTTCGGTCACTTTCTCATGGGTTTCTTCCATTTGCAGATCATATGGCACGATCAAGACTGCGCCTTGGCCTTCATATGCCGCAGAGATCGCATCCGTCATGTCCTTACCCAGGTCATCCGTTGAACGACAGGTGCGCTGCCAGCCGGCCGTTGCTGATGCGATCGCTTCAATATCCATGGCAAGGGGTGGATCCAACGGAAGGTGCCAGGTTGAATGCTGACCTACGACAGTAACGATAGGGGTATTGGCCCTGCGGGCATTGTGCAGGTTTGACGTCCCGTTGGCGAGTCCAGGGCCCAGGTGGAGTAATACCATAGCCGGTTTATCAAGCATCCTGGCATAGCCGTCTGCTGCACCTGTACACACGCCTTCATACAGGCACAGCACGGCGCGGACATCGCTCACCTTATCAAGGGCGGAAACAAGAGGTATCTCGGTAGTCCCCGGATTGGCAAAGCATATGTTGATCCCGTTCGCCTTTGCTACCATAAGAATCAGTTCAGCTCCGTTCATGATATCCTTATAATAAAATCATTTTTTCAAATGCCAAGCCTTTGCTTGAGAATCCTATGCAGGTATAATGCACTGAATAATTTCATGAGGGCTCACACCAATACGACGGAGGTATCAGAAATTGATTTCGAAGACATCCATTGACGAGATGGCGTCCCGCCTTTCAGAGACGGTAATCCGGCTTCGAAGGGATTTCCATCAGCACCCGGAACTGGGTTTTGAGGAAAAGAGGACCTCCTCGGTCATTGCGGAATATCTCAAGGGGCTTGGCTTAGAGGTGACCACGGGTATCGCGGGCACCGGTGTCGTCGGGTTGCTCCGTGGCGCCTCCCCGGGCAAAACGGTCATGCTCAGGGCTGATATGGATGCATTGCCTATCCAGGAATTGAATGAGACTGACTATCATTCTGTCACACCGGGGGTCATGCATGCGTGCGGGCATGACGGTCACATGGCAATCCTTCTCGGTACGGCGGAACTACTCAGCGGTTTTCGTGACTCCTTGAGAGGCCAGGTCAAGTTCGTGTTCCAGCCGGCAGAGGAAAATCTCGGCGGCGCGAAAATCATGATCGAACAAGGGGTGCTGAAAGATCCGGATGTAGATGCGGCATTCGGCCTGCACCTCATAAGCCCATTACCCCATGGTTATATCGGCTGCTGCAAAGGTGCCTTCATGGCGTCCATAGACATCTTCACGATCCGGTTACTCGGCCGTGCAGGCCACAGCGCCATACCGGGCGGATCAGTGGATGCCATCGGCATAGGCGCCGAGGTCGTCTTGAATCTTCAGGATTACATCAAGAAGTCGTTGCCGGATGGATGCCGATTCATAGTCAACATCGGCACCTTCCATGGAGGCACTGCCCCCAACATCGTTACCGACAGGGTGGAACTCACCGGCACGGTAAGGGTCCTGGACGAGAACATCCGATCATCCATCAAGGGCATCATGGAGGTATACCTTAGGGATATAACTTCATCGAGAGACGGAGGCTTTGAGCTGGAATATACCCAGGGATATCCTGTCACAGTAAATGACGAGGCCATGACTGACCTGGTCATGAGAATAGCAGCCGGCATTGTTGATGAAGGAAATGTCATCCGGATGCCGCCTTCCATGGCGAGTGAGGATATGTCGTTTTATCTAGGCGAGGTTCCCGGGTGCTTCTTCTTTCTAGGCGCAGGAAGCACAGACCCGACTTTGAACCAGCCGCACCACAACCCACGTTTTTCCATCGATGAGCGTGCCCTTGAGAGGGGCCTACAGATGTTGTCTTCAATTGCCATTGATTTTCTTGAAAGCTCATGAATCATCATAGCAGGGATCATCTGATCACAGGGTATACAAGAATCCTCCGCCCCTGATGCGAGGTTAATATCAGGGACGAAGGACCTTTCTTGCGTTTCTGATGTTTCTAAGCTCTAGTAAACCCGGCCCATGGCAATGCCGTTTGGACCGTAAACGGCAGCCGGAACGCCACCTGCCCCCAAAGCAGGGAGGAAATTAAGCGGAGCCATCCATTCCTTGATTTCCTGCACCCCGGAAGCGGGATCTCTGTCTATGAATGAGACATTGACGGGGTTGATGTTAAAACCGTAATTGTTTACCACATACAGCATCTGCAGTGCGTAGAGGTCAACCACGATATGGTATAACTTATCGGGATCATACGGATCTATAAGGGTTGACGGCCCCATGCAGAAGGTGTCTGCAGGATCATATACATAGACCTCCTGCACT
>CAYMDG010000288.1:0-4241 GCA_964388905.1 uncultured Bacteriovoracaceae bacterium | reverse complement strand
CTCTATACCGGACCGGTCTCCGACCACTTCGACGGCAAGCGCTTTTACAATGATGTGCCCGACCATACCTTCGGCGATATGGTGAAGTGGCTCTGGGGGATGGAGACCACCTCCTGGCCGGAATGGGTTGATGACCCTGTGCAACCAAAACCCCATGAACGTGTAGGCGAAGGCAGACTGCGGGTCACATATATCAATCACGCAACTGTCCTGATCCAGATGGACTTTTTGAATATCCTCACCGACCCCATATGGTCAGACCGCGCCGGCCCTTTTTCATGGCTCGGCACCAAGCGGGTCCGTTCTCCCGGGGTGAAGATGGAGGACCTGCCCAGGATAGATGTGATCCTCATCAGCCATGACCACTATGACCACCTGGATCTGCCCACATTACAAGCCCTTTGTGCGCGGGATCAGCCCCTTGTCCTGACCGGCTTGGGTGTAAAGCCGTTTCTGGAATCAGGGGGGCTTTCAAGGGTCATTCAACTGGACTGGTGGCAGGAGTATGTCCTGAAATCTTCAAATATGAAGCTTGTCTTCGTACCTGCCCTCCATACCTCGGGCAGGAGGATTTTTGAAGAGAATGCCACCCTGTGGGGGGGCTTTATCATGGAAGGGACACACGGAGGGGTCTATTTTGCAGGGGACACGGGATATGGCGGCTTCCTGGACAAGATAAAAGAACGCTATGCAGGGTTCCGTTTAACCATCTTCCCCATGGGCAACTATGAAAAGAGATGGTTCATGAAAAACCAGCACATGAATCCGGACGATGCAGTGAGGGCGCATATGCTCTTAGGGTCGCGGCAGAGTGTGGGGATGCATTTCGGGACCTTTGTGGAACACCCGGAACAGACCATTGATTCCCATGAAAAGGACCTTTCAGAAGCCCTTAAACAACACAATGTCCCGGCTTGCGATTTCTGGATTCTGAAATTCGGTGAAGCCAGGGACGTGAAGTGATAAAACCGGATTATGCGATTGAATGTACCCATAAATATTATATGCATTTCAGGTGGCCTTAAAAATGAAACTCATTTCGGATATGGATTTGATTTTAAAAATAAGTCCGTTAAAAACCTTTATCTTGCAGCCTTTAAGAACCAGTTTGATTAACGTTCCACAAAGGCTGCAAGATAAAGGTTTTTAACGGATCAAGTTTTTTTACCACCTCTTAGACAAAAAATTTGGGGGATAAAAAAATTCCGACCAAACATCAGTCTTTTTTCTTACCAGCCTTCTTTTTCTTTGCAGGCGCCCGTCGCGCTGCAGCGAGTGCCTTCCTTGCCCATTCTACGAGGTCGTCACTGTCTTCCAGAACGTCAATGGGCACTTCATAGTAGCTCATGACGTATGATGTTTCGTCAAAGGGCTTGAAGGGCTCCATGCCGGCCTCTTCAAAATCGGACCGGTTCGTTTCATCCACCTTGAAATAGAGGGTATCGTAGGCAATAAGGGCGAAGATAGTGCCGTCCAGATAGAGGCCTGCCCCGCCGAACATCTTGCGGGAGGTGACAACGCCCAGACCCCTCAACTGGTCGAGGGTATAACGCACAAACTCGTTATTCACTGACATTGATTGTCTCCTGTATTTAACACTTCACGCCTTTGCAGAATTACCGCGACCTAAACAAGCGAGAAATCGAGCTGGCCGTTGGTCCTGTCCGCCCGGATGAGCTTCACCTGAACGATCTGTCCTATGGTCTGCCGCGGTGAGAGCGACCGCTTGCCCCTTCGTGAAGGTTCACCCTGATAGGTGTCATTCCTTATCAGCCCGTCCACTGGCGGATCAATGACCTCGATGAACATGCCGTATGGCATGACGCTCGTGATCACTGCCTCGAACTCATCGCCCAGGCGCGACGCCATGAAGGCGGCAGCCTTTATCTTGAGCGCCTCCATCATTGCGTCATCCGTGATCTTCTCCCGCTCGGTCACCTCGGGGGCCACCTTCTTGAGATTTTTCAGGCTAATATCCTGATCCTTCTTGGTTGCACCCTTGGGTTCCAGGGCAGCCTTGACGAGCCGGTGTATAACCAGGTCCGGGTATCTCCTGATGGGCGAGGTAAAGTGGAGATAACCCGTGCAGGCCAGCCCGAAATGACCTAGGTCTTCGGCTGAATACTGCGCCCTGGTAAGCGACCTCAAGATGTTGGTGTTCACAAAACCCTCCAGGTCTTTCCCCTTGTAGGAATCGGAAATGGCCTGGAGCACGCTCGAGACATTCTCCGATGAAGTTGCCGCTTTCTTGAGCCGGCCCAGGAGTGCGGATGAGAACCCGATCTCGCCCAAGGTCTCCATGAGTTCCAGGAGGTCTTCGGTCTTTGGTGGCTCGTGCACACGGAACAGCACAGGCATGTGGCGTTCCAGTAAATACGTGCATACCGTCTGGTTTGCCAGGAGCATGGCCTCCTCGATGAGCCTCTCGGCGGGTCCGTTCCTGGACCTCTTGAGACCCTCCACCTTCCCTGCGCTGTCGGTCGTCATCTCCACCTTTGACATGTCAAAATCCAGGCCGCCCCGCTTTCTTCTGCGTTCCCGCAGGTGCATTGAGAGTTTGTGGAGTTCGCCCAGCCGCCAGGCTATCTCATCGTCAAAGGCCTTTTCAGGGGCCTTCCCCTCCAGGAACAGCCCCACCTCATCATAGGTGAGCCGGGCCCGGGACCTTATGACAGCCTCGAACACCTTGTGAGAAACCACCTTGCCCCTGGGGCCCATGACGATCTCCACAGCCATGGCAAGTCTTTCCTGATCGGGCTTAAGGCTCATGACATCATTGCAGAGCACCTCAGGGAGCATGGGTATGGCGACCTCGGGAAAGTAGACGCTGAACGCCCTGGCCCTGGCCTCCATGTCCAGTGCAGTGCCAGGCTTTACTGCATGCGCCACATCTGCGATGGCAACGGTAAGCAGCATTGTCTTGTCTTCAAGCCGCTCGATGCCGACGGCATCATCGAAGTCCCGGGCATTGACACCGTCGATGGTGAAAAGCACCCGGCCCCTGAGATCCGTGCGGCGGAGAAGCTCTTTGTTCATATCGATGCGGCTTGCCCTCTCGGCCTCGGCTTGAACCTCCTCGGGAAAACCCCAGGAAAGGCCGTATTTGACCGTCACCATCCTCAGATCATCCCCCACGCCAACCGGGATGGAAAGCGACCTGTCCACCTTGGCCTCCAGTGTTCCTGCCTTCCTGATGCCCTTTGGCGCCACTATTGTGACAGTAACCATATCGCCGCTATGCGCATCACCTTCGGAGCCCAGGGGGACGATTATGGTATACGGCATCGGCCTTGCAGGCTCCAGCACACCGAACTTGCGCAGCCTCACATACTTTCCGCTTATGGTGCGCCTGGATTGGGTGATGATGGATACGACCTTGCCCCTTAAGCCCTTGCGGTCGCGCCATACGCTCACCTCCACGAGGTCTCCGTCAAGTGCGCCGTTCATGGCCTCCGGTGGAATGAAGACCCCGTCATCCAATCCCTTGGCATCCACAAAGGCGTATCCCTTTGGGTTCCATGTCAATTTACCGGTAATGGCTTTTTTCGTTCTCTTATCCATATGGTAAAATCCTACCATTGCGCATCCTGGCATGCAATGATAGAGCGTAGACAAGCTTTAAATAACATGCAGAAGACGAAAACCATGGAGACATCGCTCAAAAGGAAACGACTCTACGGTCCTGATGTACACCTGATCTACCAGGACGGGGCACCCCTTGTGGAAAAGACGTATCGGAACAAGCCTTGGCTGGTTAAAAGGTCCGGTTCCCTCCTGGTGCGCTGGGAGACATATATCTATTCAAAAATAAAAGGCGTCAAAGGCATCCCTGAAGTCATACAGAGCCCGGATGCCTATACCATTACAACCACCTTCATGGGGGGGCATGACCTGAGGGCGCGGGGAAGCAAACCTGACGAGTCCTATTTCAACAACCTGGAGGAGCTCATCAAGGCAGTCCATATGCAGGGAGTCGTACACCTGGACATGCGCAACCGCAGGAACTACGGCATTGACGATGACGGCATGCCCTATCTTGTGGACTTTGCCGCAAGCTTCTACACCCCCTTTAAAGGGCCGTTGTGGAGGATGTTATGCAGGATAGACTGGATGGGATACCTGAAGGTGAAGTCCAAGCTTAATCCTCTCCTCATGTCTGCTGAAGAAGACAGGCAACATGCCAAGGGAAACGCCCTGAGCCGCCTGTGGTTTCCATCAAAGATCGTGCCTTTCTTAAGAAA
>CAYMDG010000287.1:0-4251 GCA_964388905.1 uncultured Bacteriovoracaceae bacterium | reverse complement strand
TTCGGCTTTGCCGAGCTTGCCAAGATGAAGCTTGAAGACAGGGCAAATATTGAAAACGAGCTGGATGAGATCCTCAAGGCCGGTGTCCGTGCCAGGGACCTGGTGAAGCAGATACTGACATTCAGCCGCCAGGCAGGCATCAAGAGAGAGCCAATGGTGGTGGTCCCTCTCATAAAAGAAACCCTGAAGTTTATCAGGGCCTCTTTGCCGGTGACCATCGAGATCAGGCAGGATTTCCCTGTTTCCCACAGCATGATAATCGCTGATCCCACCCAGATCCACCAGGTTATCATGAACCTCTGCACCAATGCCGCTCATGCCATGAAAGAAAAAGGCGGGATGCTTGATGTCCGCCTTGCAGAAGTGGAACTGAACGATGAGGCGGAACTGGATTTCAAGGGATTGAAGCAAGGCCGATACCTGAGATTGAGCGTTACCGATACCGGAAGCGGCATCCCGAAGGATGTCATCAAACGCATCTTCGACCCGTTCTTCACCACAAAGGAGCGTGGAGAGGGCACGGGCATGGGTCTTTCTGTCGTCCACGGCATTGTAAAGGAAATGGGGGGGGCCATATCCGTTTATAGCGATCCGGGCATTGGAACCACTTTCAACATACTTTTCCCTTTGTACCAAGGGGTAACGGTTGAGGCCCAGGCACTGAATACCTTCCTGACAGCAGGCAGTGGAAGGATCCTTTTCGTGGATGATGAAGAGGGTGTCATAGCCTCGGGACGAGGGATCCTTGAACAGCTCGGATACACGATCACTTCAACAACCAGCCCCATGGAGGCCCTCACGCTGTTCACATCCGATCCGGATTCGTTCGATCTCGTCCTGACGGATTTGACCATGCCCAAGATGACGGGCCTTGAGCTCTCTGAACGGCTCCGGGAAATCAGACCGGATATCCCTATTGTGCTGTGCACTGGGTTCAGCCTGGGAATCTCACCGGAAAGGATAAGGGATGCCGGCATCTCCGAGATGGTGATGAAACCCATGGTGGCAAGTGAGCTCTCGGAAGCAGTATACAAGTCATTGAACCCGGCTGGAGGATAGGTATTCTCATGGCAAGGCTGCTCATTATCGACGATGATCCCAAGATATGCCAGTTTCTTCTCAAGCTGGCCAACAGCATGGGGCATGAGGCCTCCGAGGCACATACCTTGGAAAAAGGCCTGGAGCTGTCACTGAATAATGAGTATGACCTGATCCTCCTGGACCTGGAGTTCCCCCAGGGAAACGGACTGCAGATCCTTCCCGATTTGCTGAAAGCACCTTCAAAACCCGAGGTGATCATTATTACGGGCTCGGGCGTCCAGGGGGCAGAACTGGCTTATCAGTACGGGGCATGGGATTATGTGCAGAAGCCCTTTCTCAAGCATGAGATATCGCTACCCATATCCAGGGCGCTGCAGTATCGCCAGGAGAAGGGGACCTCAAAGACACTTCTCACACTGAAACGTGCGGGTATTCTCGGCAATTCACCCGCCATGGGCACCTGCCTGGAGGCCCTGGCAAGGGCCTCGGTCACGGACGCCAGCGTCCTCATCACCGGTGAGACCGGCACGGGCAAAGAGCTATTTGCCAGGGCAATACATGAGAACAGCAAGAGGGCACCCAAGAATTTCATTGTGGTGGATTGCGGGGCATTGCCTGAGACACTGGTGGAGAGCATCCTGTTCGGCCATGAAAAGGGCGCCTTTACCGGCGCAGACAGGAGGCGTGAAGGCCTCCTGGAACAGGCTGGGGGCGGGACCCTATTCCTCGACGAGATAGGCGACCTCCCTTTCACTATTCAGAAATCGTTGCTTCGTGTCCTCCAGGAAAAGACCATTCGGCCATTGGGAGCCAAGAATGAGGTATCTGTGGATTTCAGGCTGGTTGCTGCGACTAACCGCGATCTTGATATCATGACAAAGGAAGGGGCATTCCGGGAAGACCTCCTTTTCCGTATCCGCGCCATAGAAATCAAACTGCCGCCCCTTCGGGCTCGCAGGGAAGATATCCAGGAAATCGCCATAAACAGAATCCATCGCCTCTGCCAACAGTACGGCATGGGAATAAAAGGGATCTCCCAGGAGTTCCTGGATATATTGACCATGCAGGATTGGCCGGGCAATGTCAGAGAGCTCATCAATGCACTGGAATACTCTCTGGCCTCAGCCGGCCATGACCCCACCCTGATACCCAAACATATTCCGCACCTGTATCGTACTGCGATGATCAAGCGCACTGCAAACACGATGGATGATACATCTGATCATGGCACAAACCCTGTTGATATCAGCAATGAATTCCCTTCCCTGTCCGAATACCGCAACAAGATAGAGAAGAATTACTTCCATCTGCTCCTGGAAAAGGTAAAGGGCGATAGGGAGAAGGCCGGAAGCCTTTCAGGCCTGTCTCAATCCCAGTTATACGCCCTTCTCAAAAAGCATAACCTTTCCCGTTTCAGGTCCTGAAAAAATAATATTCAAAGGAATGTATCCCTGCATTGCATGCATAATTCCGATATCCCGGAAATTCAAATTCCGGTTTATAAGAAAACAGGGCTTATACAGACGTTCACCTAAGGTATTATTTGTTTAATATATTGTAATTACAATCTATTGTTCACCAACTTAGCCATGGCATACTGTCTGCAATACCAATTGCATGATCAACACTACCCTCTTGCCGAGCCCTGAATGGATAGGATCAGAAGGTGACCACGAATGAGCATCCTTTTATATGCAAACAGCAATGATACGGCAGTGAACGACCGTCTGATCCGGATCATCGAATCCAAGTCTTCTTGCAGCTCTCTGGAGGTATTTCAAAGCCTCGAAAGCCTTACAGAGAGGGTTCGTAGGTTACCGAGAAAAATTTCCGCAGTCGTTCTCCTGGCCCAAAATAGTATTCAGCTCTGTGAATTGATCACCTTGAAGGATTTCCTTGAAGATGTCCCCATCATCCTCATTCTGCCCAATCAGAGTAAGGAAAACATATCACGGGCAACAAAGCTCTTTCCGAGCTTCATAAGCTCTTTGGACAGCGACTTGGACCTTATAGGAGAAGTACTGGAAAGGATGCTCAGACTTAAGGATATGCAGAATCTTGAGGAAAAGGGGTTGAACGCATGCTTGGGCAAACAGCGCTGAACATATGTTCAAAGGTTGACTCGGCCTGGTGCTGTCTATTCACCCACGCTGCAGAGATGGTGAAGACTGAGGGAATGGTCCCAGTGAATACAACCTAGCCTCCTTGCATTAATGTCGTCAGAGTTCGGATAGTATTGAGAGATGATTTTACAAGGAGAACAGACATGAAAGGACTCAATAGCATAACACTTGGAACAAAGCTGGTGGGAGGGTTCGGCATCTGCGTGATGATCATTGTGGGTTTGGTCGGTTACAATTATTCCCAGCTCAACCATCTGAGCACCCTGCAGAATGATGGTGCCAAGCTGGCAGAAGAAGCATTAATAACCGAAGAAGCTGTAGCTGGAGATCTTAAGCTTTATCGTGCCATAGCCGACACTGAAATTGCTCTGGACTTCGGGACCAGTCTGAAGGCCTGGTCCGAAGCAAAACAAGAGGTGTCCGCTGACCTGGCAAGCTTGGCCAAAACGGCTAGTTCGCCCCAAGAAACTGCAAACGTGAAAGAGGCCACCGCAGCCTTTGATAAAATAGTCACGCTCTACGAAGAAAAGATGTTGCCTGCGTTGAAAGCTGCCAAAAAGACCACTCCGGAGACACTGGCCATGGACTCCCAGCTGGACGAGTTGATGGTGGCTATGAATAAGCCTTTGACGGTATATCTTCAGTTGGTAAAAGAAGATAGCGCCAGTGGTGACAAACAGTTTGATAAGACCGCTTCCAATATAATCATAACCAGTATCATCCTGGCTATTATTGGCACCCTGGCGGCTATCATTCTCACTATCTTCTTCATCCGGAACATATCCGGCATAGTGAAATCCCTGCTTACAGAGGCCCAGCACCTGACCGATGCAGCACTGGACGGGAAGCTTTCCACGCGGGGAGATCCCGAGAAGATCAACTTCGAGTTCCGGGGGATTGTGAAGGGTGTCAACAACATCCTCGATGCCCTTATCAAGCCGCTCAATGTGACTGCCGAATATGTAGACCGGATAGCCAAGGGTGATATTCCCTCCAAGATCACCGAGAACTATAATGGTGATTTCAATACCATCAAGAACAACCTCAACATGCTCATCCAGGCCATGAACGATGTGGCTGAAACGGC
>CAYMDG010000286.1:0-4267 GCA_964388905.1 uncultured Bacteriovoracaceae bacterium | reverse complement strand
ACTCATCGAATTTATCTCATCGGTCATGACCCTGGAAAAATGGGACATCATTGCCACGGGGACGCCTGCCGGAATAGGCCCCATGGTCACCGGGGACGAGATTGAGATAGCCATCGAGGGCATAGGGGCCTTGACGAACCGCGTTGCATGATGCGAGGATTTCTTTCTCTCGGGTCAAACCTTGGTGACAGGGAGGCTTATCTTAAAGAGGCTTTATCGCACCTCTCAATGTGCGGTGCCCAGATCATAAAGGCCTCCCGTATCTATGAGACTGTCCCGGTGGAGGTGCCATCAGAGCAGGGAAACTATCTCAACATGGTTGTAGAGATTGCATTTGAAGGGGAACCCATGGAGTTGCTGGATCTTTGTCAAAGGGTGGAAGATACGCTCGGAAGGGTAAGGCCATATGCCAATGCCCCTAGAACTATTGACATAGACATCCTCCTCATCCATGATATGATCCTTGATCAGGGACGCCTTATCTTGCCGCATCCGAGGATGGAAAACAGGGCATTTGTGATCCTCCCCCTTGCAGAAATCGCCCCTGACCTTATTCTTCCATCTGGGAGGACAGTTACGCAGGTCAAGAAAAGTTCTAAAAATGACGAGATAATCAGGATTCGGGATTTGTAAGATGGATGAGCCCATACCTAATAAGCTGAAGATCATGATTGCCGACGATAACCGTGACCTCAACGAAGCCATGCGGGAGATGTTCATTGAGCACGGCTTTGACGTGGTACAGGCATACGACGGCGAAGAGGCCTTTGATCTCTATTCCCAGGAGAAGCCTGATCTTACGTTCCTTGACTACCTCATGCCTAAGATGGACGGGGTCGATGTCCTTGAAGAGGTCATGACCATAGACCCTGATGCCCTGGTGGTGTTTATCACCGGTGAGGGGTCCGAAGACACGGCGGTCCAGGCCATGAAGGCCGGGGCAAAGGATTACGTCACCAAGCCCTTTTCCATGCAGTACCTCGTGCATATTGCAAAAAAGCTCATCAACGAGCACGCGCTGCAGCTTGATAACATCCGCCTGCGGGCCAGGGGTGATGCCTATAAGGATTATATGGTCACCATTACCGAGACTATGGGTGAGGCGGTGATCACTATCGATGCCAAGGGGACGGTTCAGTTCATGAATCACATGGCCCACAAGCTCTGGGGATCGCTTGAAGATATGAAAAACAAGCCTGTGGATGTTCTTATTCCGGATCCGAGCGTAGATGTCTTTGCGGATATCAGGCAGGCATCCCTTCAAGGGGATGAATGCTTCCAGAGTGAGTATACCTTCCGCAAGGCCGATGGTGGTATCTTTTCAGGGTTGCTGAGCGCTTCAACCCTGAAGAGCGAGCAGTATGCGAACAACATTGTGCTTGTCATAAGGGATCTCACCGACATCGAGATGATGCGCAGGCAGGTCATCAATGCCGAAAAGCTGGCTTCATTGGGCAAGGTGGTTGAGGGCGTCGCACATGAAATAAGGAATTCGCTGACATCGCTGGGGGGGTTCTCCAGGCGATTGAGCAAGTCGGTTGACCAGAACTGTGCTGAAAAGGTTTACGTAGACTATATCATCGAGGACGTTAAGAGACTGGAGGCCATGATCCTGGATATCGAAGAATATGTTAACTACACCAAGATTCACAGGCCTAATTTCTCCATGACCCATATAGAAGACATCATCAATGATGCCCTTATCAAGAGCTTCGGGCCAGGGAAATTCAGCGGTGTGGCATATGAGGTGAATGTACCCCAGGGCCTCGAAGAGATCTATGCGGACCACGATTTTCTGGTTGAGGCCTTCTGGCACCTCTTTGTGAACGCATGCGAATCCATGGAAGGGAAGGGCTCGCTGGTAGTAAGCATAAGCCTTCACCCCCATTATTTAATCGTAGATGTAATTGATTCGGGTAAGGGTATTCCCAGCGACGAGATCAAGGATATTTTCAATCCCTTTTATACCAGCAAGTCCCGCGGTGCGGGCCTTGGGCTTTCAAAGGTGTACATGATCATCGAGGAGCATGGGGGGTTCATCACCGTGAACAGCTCAGTGAACCAGGGGACAAGGATGAGGGTCTTCCTCTCCAGGAGACGTGGGATTAAGTCTCTTGCACCACAAGACACTTGAAATGAAGTTCAAGCATCGAGTAGAGTAGTTCGAGTACAATAATGAAATATTTGAATTAATTATTCTAGATGACGATAAAGACAATTATGAATACCAGGACATTTGTTTTACTTTGCGCTGTGGCGAGCATTTTTATGTGGGCGAGCCCCGGTCAAGCCGATATCTTCATGAGGCGCGGGCCTGACGGCACGATGCATTTCAGCAATTGTCCCATGGGGGCCGATTGGAAGCTCTATGCCAAGGAGAAAGCGAGAAAGAATCAATATCCCCAATATACCCAATATGCACAATCACAATATGCTGCCAAGAAATATTCCAGATCGCAATATGACAATATCATTAACATTATTGCCAGGGGGCAGGGTGTAAGCCCTACCCTCATCAAGAGCGTCATCGAGGTGGAATCAGGCTATGATGCCATGGCGAAATCCTCCAAGGGCGCTATGGGGCTTATGCAGCTCATGCCCGGAACAGCCCAGGATCTTGGTGTTTCAGACCCATGGAACCCCACTGAGAACATCACCGCGGGGACGAAGTATCTTTCCTGGTTGATCAGAAAATACGACGGAAATCTCATGAAGGCACTTGCTGCCTACAATGCCGGACCGAATGCGGTGGACACCTATGGTGGAATTCCACCCTACCAAGAGACAACCAATTATGTTAGAAGTGTCCTTGCTAGATTAAATGGGGGAGGCTATGCAGGGGAATGAATATATCAAATGCACTGACCGTCTCGCGGATCTTCATGGTCCCGGTCATTGCGCTGCTGCTCATCCATGACAGCCTTATAAAATCCCTCATTGCCGCAAGTATCTTCGTGGCGGCCGTGATCACCGATTATCTCGACGGGTACTTTGCCAGAAAATACCATCAGGAATCAGACTTAGGCAAGCTGCTGGACCCTTTAGCGGACAAATTGCTCATGGGCACCATCTTGATCATGCTCATTCCGTTACAGAGGATTCCGGCGTGGATAGTAGCCCTCATCATAGCCCGCGAGCTTGCGGTGACAGGTTTACGCAGCATTGCTGCGGAGAAGAGAATCATCATTGCAGCGGATTGGCTGGGTAAATACAAGACTGCATTCCAGTGCACCGCGCTTATTCCCCTGATTGTACATTATCCGATCCTTGGATTGCAGTTTCAACTTGCAGGTGATTTTTTTGTGTGCATAGCGCTGTACTTTACCCTCTGGTCGGGTGTGGAGTACTTTTTCAATTATTACAAGGCAACCGCCTGAGCTCAGATCTCACGCGTCGGAAGCATGAAGCTTAACCTTCCTTTTTTTTCTTAGCCGTTTTTTGTTGTGAAAAAACCGAGCTGTGTATAGAGCGGACACACCCCTGAGGTTGCACTTGAAAGCAGCATACCGCCGGCAATTAATGCAATGGCTGAGATGAACGATACCTTGCCTCTCATGAGGAGGAATATAAGGATAATGACCGCAATGCCTGCACGCACGAATCTGTCGATGGTCCCGACATTCTGCTCAAAGGATTCCATGAAGTACCTCCGCGTTGATCTTAAGGCATATTCTCTCTTGAAAACATGATTCTGTCAACATGCCGGTATTGAATCTGCTGGATAAAATCATTATGATAAGAAAAAGAGGAGACAAAATCATGACGAATAAGACAATAAAGATCTATACATTAAGCACCTGTAGTCACTGCAAGGCCGCAAAAAAATTCCTGAACGACCTGAGTGTACAGTATGACTGCGTCGATGTAGATCTGCTCGATGCCGAAGACAAGGCCACGGCTCTCGAGGAAGTGAGAAAGTACAACCCGAAATTGACATTCCCAACAATCCTGTGCGGAGACAAGGTCATCATCGGTTTCCAGGACCGTGAGATCAAGGAGGCGCTGGGCCTATGAAGGAGGCGGAAAAGCTCTATGAAATGCTGAAAAAGACCCAGGAGCCGAAGGGATACTTTTTCAACAAGGATAAGGAGAGGGTATTTGACCTTCTCAATGCGCTGCTTATCAACAAGAACCGCTATGGCTATATGTGCTGCCCGTGCAGGCTTGCCTCAGGCGATAAGGAAAAAGACCGCGACATTATCTGCCCGTGCGTCTACCGAGTGGCGGATGTTGAGGAATTCGGCAGCTGTTACTGCAATCTCTATGT
>CAYMDG010000285.1:0-4275 GCA_964388905.1 uncultured Bacteriovoracaceae bacterium | reverse complement strand
ATTAAACTTACGGTAATAACCCAAGAGAGGACAGTATTCCAGGAGACAACGGCCCAGAGGGCCATCAGCTCTTTAATGGGCCTTATCAGTGCTACATCAGGGTGCCCGCATACGGTCTTTTTAAGGCCTATGGCAAGGTATCATCTGCCTCTGGCCAGCGAGGATGAGACCATATATCGGGCCACTTCCATGTACCTTCTGGCCCAATATTTCATGAAAAAACAGGGCCATGACCCGGATATCGAATGTAAGGGGCTCAAGGAATTTTATAAGAAGATCGAAATTGTGAATCAGAACATGGCAAAACGTTTGAAGGCGGCCTCGGATACTGATTCAACAGTGAATGCCATAATTTTTCTGGATGTATATGCCAAGGCAGTTCCCTTTGTTATCCAAGACTCCCTTGAAGATATTCGTCACCTGTTTAAGCACTTCTTCGCGGATGGTAAAAATGGCTGAAGGTACGTAATTCATCTAAGGTGAGATTTGATGAAAAGCATGAAAGACCCATATCCTTTCGGCTTTAATGCAGGGCGTTTTTTTAGCCTGTTTATTGTCGTGTCCGTCTGTGGCGCCCTGACAACAGGACTTTTCTGGATTGCACACAATGATGTCAAGGCCAGGCTCCGGGGTTATTTCCAAAGCGATGCGAATATACGGAGCCACCTAGTCATTGATGAGCTTCATCAACTTTTAGGCCGTGTTGAGATGCTGGGCAGGTATGTGGAGGGTATGCAGAAAATCAATCGAGCCGGTTTCACGGATTTTGTTGCCCCGATCCTTACCGGAGGGTACAGGGGGCAGGCCATCCAGTGGGTACCCAGGGTTATGGGGAAGGATAGGGCTGTCTCTGAAAAAAGTGCCCGCAGTGGAGGGCTTGAGGGATTCCGGTTCACCGAGCTGGACCGGCAAGGGAACCTGATCCCTGCGAAAAGTAGACAGGTTTATTATCCCATATATTATGCAGAGCCTGCAGCGGGCAATGAAAAGGTCCTTGGATTCGACCTGGGGACTGATCCTGAAAGGCTTCAGGCTTTTCATAAGGCATGTGACTCTGGAGAAACCGTTGCTACAGGCCGGATTATCCTCTCGCCGGGTGATGCGAGCCCTACTGGTTTTCTGATCTTCAAACCGGCATATCGTCAGGGGTTGCCTGTCGGCACTGTGGGACAGAGAAGGGCGGCTTTAACCGGTTTCATCGTAGGCGTATTCAGCGGATATGAAGTAATGAGGGCAGCTATCGAGCCGACGCCGCCGGCTGATATGCCCACCGAACTCCTGGATGTTTCAGCCCCGGAAGGAAAGCGCCTCATCCATCACTGGGCGCCGCGGCTGAAGTCAGAGCACGGCGGGGCATCGTTCTACCGGCTCTATCCGTCACCTTTGCGATATGAGCATCAGTTTCTTTTCGCAGGCCGTCAGTGGCGCATCGATATCATGACAGGTCCGGTCTACCTTAAGCGGCACTACTCCCTGTGGCACTGGTTGATTCTGCCTGTAGGGTTCTTGCTCACTGCTATCCTGTCTTTGTACCTCCACGCTGCCCTCACAAGGCAAGAACGGGCAGAGGCCCTCGTAGAGAAGCGGACTGCCGAGCTGAGGATAAGTGAGAAAAATTACCGCAGCCTCTTTGAACAGAGCAAGGAAGGACTCGTGATCTGCGATGTTGGCGGGCTTGTTGTGGATGTCAATCAGGCGACCTTGGACATGACAGGGTATACCTCTGGTGAGGTCAAGGGCCGTCCCTACCAGGATTTCATTCCGGAAAAGTGGCGAGACCTTGATGCAGACCTTATCAGAAACCAGCTCTTCAAACGCGGGTACTCAGAATTCCATGACAGGGAATGGATCCGTAAAGATGGTACCCTTTTCCCCACCAGTGTCAGGGCATGGTTGCTCAAGGATACCGAAGAAGACAGAGCCATAGGGGTAACCATCTGGTTTCAGGACATCTCCGAGCGCAACACTTTAGAGGAAGAGGCCAGGATAAACCAGCTCAGGATGGAGAGTCTCTTGCGCATATCGCAGGGGACATTCGACTCTGTCCAGGATCTATTGGACTTCGCCCTGGATGAATCCATCAAGCTCACCGGAAGCAAGATAGGGTACATCTATTTTTATAATGATGTTTCACGGGAGTTTACCCTCAATACCTGGTCAAAGGGTGTGATGAAGGAATGCAGCATCAATGAAAAGAAAACCCTTTATCAGCTGGATAAGACAGGCATCTGGGGTGAGGCTGTCAGGCAGGCAAAACCGATTATATTAAATGATTATCATACACCTCATCCTTTGAAAAAGGGGTATCCCGAGGGCCATGCCAGCCTTCACCGGTTCCTGACCATACCGGTTTTCAGCAAAGAACGGATTGTTGCAGTGGTGGGGGTCGCAAATAAAGAGTCAAACTACACCAATTCAGATGTCCAGCAGCTTACCTTGCTCATGCATTCCATATGGCAGGTTGCTGAACGCAGGCAAATGGAGCAGGCATTGCAGAAGGAGCGGGATCTTGTGCAGATCTATCTTGATACCGCAGAGGTAATGCTCCTGGTCCTGGACACTAATGGTAAGGTGACCCTTATCAACCGCAAGGGCTGCGAGCTGACAGGCTATCAGGAAACTGAGATAATCGGGAAAAACTGGTTTGAGGTCGTAATTCCGCAGGATCAGGTACTTTCAGCGACCGGTGTGTTCGCCCGGATCATAGCAGGCGAGGCCGAGCCCGCCAGGTACCTTGAAAGCGCACTCCTGACGAAATCCGGGGAAAGGAGGTTGTTTGCCTGGCATAATGCTGTTCTCAGAGACGAAAAGGGGACTATTATCGGCGCATTGAGTTCCGGTGACGATATCACCGAACGTATACAGGCCCAAGAAGCCCTCAGGCAGAGCGAGGAGCGATTCAGGGTACAGTTCATGGGTATCCCTGTGCCCACATACATCTGGGAACACAAGGACGGAGATTTTTTTCTCATCGACTACAACGATGCGGCCCTGGAGTTTACCAGGGGCAGGATTGCAGGCTTCAAGGATATCTCTGCCAGCCGGTTTTATGAAGGCAAGGCATGGATCACTGATGACATGCACAAGTGCCTGGCACAACGAATCAATATTGAAAACAAGTTTTGGGACACCTTGAGGACCACGGGCCAGAAGAAGTACATGGTCGTGAAATATGCCTACGTGCCTCCCAACCTCGTCATGGTTCATATGGAAGACATTACGCTCCAGAAAGAGGCGGAGGAGCATCTGCGTTACCTGAGTCTGCATGACCCGTTGACCGGTCTCTATAACAGGCTCTATGCCGATACGGAGATCGAACGGCTGAAAACTAGCCGGAAATATCCGGTGAGCATACTGATGGTGGATATCGACGGGTTGAAGGCAGTGAACGATAACGAAGGCCATGCTGCCGGAGACCGGCTCATTAAGAATGCCGCGTACATCCTCAGGCAGACCTTCAGGCCTGAAGACATGGTGGCGCGTATCGGAGGTGATGAGTTTCTCGTGATCCTGCCATCAATGGACGGCATATCACTTGAACAATCCCTCAATCGGATGAAGGTGTACAAAGCAAACTTCAATGCCAGCAGCCCGGATGTATCCGTAAGCTTCTCCACAGGCTCAGCAACGGCGCATACAAGCGAAGATCTCGAGAACTGTATCAAGCAGGCAGACTTGGTCATGTATCTTGAAAAGGCCAAGCTGAAGGCATTGAAGGCAGAAGATTGAATCGTGATATCGCCTTTAGGCACGTAAAAAAACCAGATCTGTTCAAAACCTTTGACGATTTATTGGATCGTATCCAGGACCCTTCTTGCCTCGACGATCTTGGGCAGGTATCGCTCCGTATCCAGATTTTCGATCGCTATCTCATGAGAGTGGTTTGACGAGGCATGAATGAATTGCCCTTTTCCAATGTAGAGGCCCACATGGTCTATATGCTGCTGTTTCCTTCTGCGCATGTTGAAAAAGAGAAGGTCTCCCGGTTTCAGGTCATACAGGGAAATCCGCTTACCCTCAAGGGCCTGATCCCTTGATGAACGGCCCAATGAGATGCCGTTTTCGCTGAATACGTGGCGGACAAACCCTGAACAGTCAAATCCATCCGGGGTAGTCCCCCCGTAACGGTAGGGCGTTCCTAGGTAGCTGAAAGCTGATTCCAGGATTTTCAGGGTCAGCTCATTAAGTTCATTGTCATTGGTGCCTTGCCTGAATCTTTCAGGTGCATCCTTTGCAAGCCAGAGATCCACAACAGGGTCGACCGGTGTCTGTTCG
>CAYMDG010000284.1:3072-4334 GCA_964388905.1 uncultured Bacteriovoracaceae bacterium | reverse complement strand
TCCATGGGAGGTTCCTGGACGGTGAAGATCAAGATCACCCGTTCCGGCAAGACGGACAGCCTGAAGTTCAATGTTGACGTATCATAGCAGGTAGTTTGCTCATGCCTGCAGCAGCAAGGTTACTGGGAGGTCTTGTCTGTATCGTCCTTATGTACTCAGGTTGCGCCTTTGGGCAGGACCCCCCTGTAATACTCACAGACCTCATCACCAAGGCCCTGCAGAACAGCCCGGAGATAAAGGCCGCAGAGGCTAAGGCAGCGGCCATGGCCCAGAAGGCGCCCATGGAAGGGAGCCTTATGGATCCCATGCTCTCTGTCGGGTATCAGAACGAGGGCCTCAAGAAATACAATTACGGCGAATCCCCGGATGCCCAGTGGATGTTCTCCCTAGCGCAGACTTATCCGTGGCCGGGTAAGAGAACGCTGCAGGAAGAGGCGGCCACGCTCGTTGCCGAGGCCGAGAAGGCCTCTGCCGAGATGGTGCGGCGCGAAGTAGTATTGAAGGTTACCCAGGCTTATTATGACCTTGTCCTGATTACAAAGGAGCTGGATCTCATCCGTGCCCGCAGGCCGCTCATCGAGAAGATGGAAGACATCGCGCTGAAACGCTATGCTGCTGGCACGCTCTCCCAGGATGAAGTACTCATGGCACAGGCCGAGAAGTATATGCTCGTCGAGGCCCAGGAGATGGCCATGAGCAGAAAGGAGACCGCCGAGGCCATGATCAGGCAGACAGTCGGTGGCATGGATCCAGAAACCCTGGGAAGGCCTGCAGAGTCTTTGCCTACTGCTTTTCCGTACACGCAAGATGAGTTGGTCGATCGGGCAAACCGCGAATCGCCCGAGATCCGCATGCGCGAAAAGCTCATGCTTGCGTCTGTCCAGAGACTTGAAAGGTCCAAGAAGGATGCCTGGCCCGATGTTACGGTCATGGGGAAATATTCGAGCCGGGGCGGGGGACTCGAAGACATGGCAGAGCTCACCTTCAGCGTGCCGCTGCCCCTGTACTATAAGAACAGGCAGGCGTCCGGTATATCGGAGGCTTCCTGGATGAACGCCAGTGCCCAGAAAGAGCTTGAGGCAGCCAAGTTCAAGGCCGCTTCGGAAATCAGGGACAACCTCGCCATGATTCACGCGGCCGAACGCATCATGCAGCTCTACCGGAAGGCCCTTCTCCCCAAGTCAAGACAGGTCATCGATGCCGCCCTGGCATCGTTCTCATCGGGACGGCTGGAGGCATCCATGGCACTGTCCAAGCTGAAG
>CAYMDG010000284.1:0-2972 GCA_964388905.1 uncultured Bacteriovoracaceae bacterium | reverse complement strand
TCATCGGCGTGAAGACGGTCCCTGCTGCAGTGGTGGACATGACCAAAATCATCCGGTTGACCGGCCGCATCGACTATGACGAGAAACTGCTCTTCACGGTGAACACCAAGGTGGAAGGATGGATCGAGCGGCTCTATGTGGATTATACCGGGAGGTTGGTAAAGAAGGGCGAGCCCCTCATGGAGATCTACAGCCCTGATCTATTCTCGGCCCAGCAGGAGCTCATCAGTCTGTCACACTGGAAGAAGCCTGAAGGGTCCTCGGGTGTGGACAGCATGTTCGATGCCGATTCGGAAAAACTGAAGCAGGCCTCCAGGCAGCGGCTGCGGCTCTGGGACATCTCGGATGCCCAGATCGACCGCATCGTCAGGACCGGCAAGCCGGAAAGGACCCTGACCATTGCAAGTCCGGTTTCGGGTTACGTGGTGAAGCGTTATGCCACCCGTGGCATGCGGGTCATGGCAGGCGAGCCCCTGTTTGACATCGTGGACCTCAGCAGGGTGTGGGTTGTCTCCCAGGTGAGCGAGCCTGACATGGCCCTGGTGAAACCGGGTATGGAGGCGCGCATCACCGTGACAGGCTTGAGCGGAACGGTCTATTCTTCACACATCGACTATGTCTACCCGGTGATCAATGAACAGACCCGGACACTGGAGGTGAGGAGCACGCTGCCGAATCCGGGGGAGACGCTCAAGCCCCAGATGTTCGCCACAGTGGAGATCTCCGTGGGCCTCGGCAAAAGGCTTGTGGTGCCCGATGATGCGGTCATGGACACGGGTGAGCGCCAGGTCGTGTACGTGGACAGGGGTGATGGTATGTTCGAACCCCGAGTGGTGACGAGCGGCATCCGTGCGGGAGGCAGGAGGGAGATCGTATCGGGATTGAAGGCAGGAGAGCATGTTGCCTTTTCCGCCCTGTTCCTCATCGATTCCGAGGCCCAGCTCAGGGGCGTTGCGCCTGCGGTGAAGTGAGGGTGGGGTAAATGGGAAACTTCTGCAAGACTTATCGGGCTGAGGAAAGATCCTTTACAGGCCCGAACAATTCTTTCCTTTCCCCCATCTCGCCTACCCTTTAGGCTATTGAGCAGGTGGGGGAAATGAAAGAATTGTTCGGGTTAAGTTTTTATACTTGATGAAATATCGTCCACGGTGACGGAAAGGCTCTCATGATTGAAAAGATCATCGATTGGAGCGCGAGGAACAAGTTTCTTGTTATCCTCATCACCGCGCTGACTATCCTCTGGGGCATCTGGGCTTTGGAGCGGACACCGCTCGATGCCCTGCCTGACCTATCCGACACCCAGGTGATCATCTATACCGAGTGGCCCGGCCGAAGCCCGGACCTGGTGGAGGACCAGATCACCTATCCCATATCCGCCACACTCCTTGCCGCACCCAAGGTCCAGGCGGTCCGCGGGTTCTCTTTCCTCGGGTCTTCGTTCATCTATGTGATCTTCGAAGAGGGGACGGACATCTACTGGGCGCGGAGCCGCATCCTCGAGAACATCCAGGCAGTCAGAAACAAGATCCCCTCCGATGTCAACCCGGTGCTGGGCCCTGATGCCACGAGCCTGGGCTGGGGATTTTCCTATGCCCTGATCGACGAGAAAGGGCAGCATAACCTGGCAGAGCTGCGCACCATGCAGGATTACACCCTTAAGCTCGCCCTGGAGAGCGTCCCCGGGGTTTCCCAGGTGGCATCCGTGGGCGGCTTCGTGAGGCAGTACCAGGTGAATGCGGACCCTGTCAGGCTCAGGGCATACAACATATCTTTAGACAAGGTGATGGGGGCAATCAAGGGGAGCAACCTCGACGTGGAGGGAAGGCTCCTGGAGCTCTCGGGCGCCGAGTACATGATCCGGGGCAGGGGATACATCAAAGGCATTGCCGACTTGGAGAACGTGCCCGTGGCAGTGGGCACGGGCGGCACCCCGGTCATGCTCAGGGACATCGCCTCGGTTCAGCTCGGGCCCGAGATCAGGCGCGGTGTGGCGGACCTCAACGGCAAGGGCGAGGTGGCAGGCGGGATTGTGATCGTGCGATTCGGGGAGAACGTGCTCAATGTCATCGAAAGGGTCAAGCTCAAAATCGAAAAAGACATTGCGCCATCGCTGCCCAAAGGGGTGAAGATCGTAACCACCTATGACCGCTCCGACCTCATCCACCGTAGCATCGACACGCTCAAAAGCGAGATCATCAAGCTGGCCATTGCAGTGAGCGTGGTGTGCCTAGTCTTCCTCTACCATTTGCCCAGCGCCCTGGTGGTGATCCTCACGCTGCCGGTTGCCATCATCATGTCCTTCATCTGCATGTACTACTTAGGGATAACCTCGAACGTCATGAGCCTGAGCGGCATTGCCATTGCCATCGGCGCCATGGTGGATGCTGCAATCATCATGGTGGAAAATGCCCACAAGCGGCTCGAGGAGTGGGAGGAGTCGGATAAGAGCGAGTCGCGTGTCGACGTCATCATCCATGCCGCCAAGGAGGTGGGGCCGTCGCTCTTCTTCTCGCTGCTCGTGATCACGGTCGGCTTCCTGCCCGTGTTCACCCTGGAGGCCCAGGCAGGCAGGCTCTTCAAGCCGCTGGCCTTCACCAAGACCTTTGCCATGCTCTTCTCATCGCTCTTGGCCGTCACGCTTACGCCCATGCTCATGACCTTTTTTATCCGGGGAAAGATCAGGCCCGAAGATCGCAACCCCGTCAGCAGGGCCTTGCGATGGGCCTATGAGCCTGCTGCCGGGCTGGCCCTGAAATTCCCCAAAACCGTCATCGTCATCGCGCTCATCATCATGGCAGCGACCGTTTATCCCTTCATGAAGCTCGGCAGGGAGTTCATGCCGCCCTTGAACGAGGGAACGCTCTTCTACATGCCGGTCACCGCACCTGCCCTTTCCATCAGCGAGGCAAAGAGGCTCCTGATCATACAGGACGCACTCATCAAGAAAGTCCCCGAGGTCGAGTCCGTGTTCG
>CAYMDG010000283.1:0-4348 GCA_964388905.1 uncultured Bacteriovoracaceae bacterium | reverse complement strand
ATCTGAAGCGAACAGGATATGATGGTATATTAATAGAAGGAAAAGCGAAAACCCCCGTGTACATATCCATAACGGATGATGGTGCGCAGATAATGGATGCATCGCATTTATGGGGTAAAGACATCTATGAAGCCACCGACATGCTCAAGACGCCTGACAAATCGCTTAAGGTCCTTACTATCGGGCCTGCCGGAGAGAATCTTGTAAAGATAGCTGCCATTGGAAATGACAAGGGCCACTTCAGCGGAAGGACAGGCCTCGGCGCAGTCATGGGTTCAAAGAACCTGAAGGCCATCATTGTGAAGGGCTCCAAAAAACTCACCAAGGCCGATGAAGAGAGGTATAAGTTGCATTTAAAAGAAGCAATGCAGGAGGTGAAAGACTCCGCCCTTGCGGACGGCCTCCACCAGATGGGTTCCGACGCCAACATGGACCTCGGGATGATCTCAGGTGATGTCCCCATCAAGAACTGGACCGTTGGAGAGGACTTCATGCTCTCTGCCAGCCTGAGCGGACCCACCATGAAAGAGAGCTACCTTACCAAGGCGCATGCATGCTCGAACTGCCCGGTTGCCTGCAAAAGGGTGGTCAAGGTTGACGACGGCCCCTTCAAGACCGATGAAGGCCCAGGCCCCGAATATGAGACATGTGGCACCTTCGGCACCATGATGATGAACCCTGATCTGGCCGCCGTGATCAAGGCCAATGAGCTCTGCAACAAGTACGGCATGGACACTATCAGCTGCGGCTCGGCCATTGCCCTTGCCATGGAGCTCTATGAAAAGGGCATTATTACAAAAGACGACCTGGGTGGGCTCGATCTTACCTGGGGCAACATGGATGCAGCAATAACATTGATCAAGAAGATCGCATACCGGGAGGGATTCGGTGATATCCTGGCCGAAGGGAGCGTGAAGGCAGCCCTCAAGATCGGCAAAGGCGCCATTGACTTAGTGGTCTCGGTCAAGGGCCTTGAGGCTCCCATGCACGACCCCAGGGGATTCCACGGAATGGGTCTTGCCTACATGATGTCGAACAGGGGCGCCTGCCACCTCCAGCATGCAGTGCTCGCAACAGAGCAGGGTATGGCCTCCTGGCCGCAGCTCTTTGACATGAAGGACGATTACCAGGGCACCACCAGTGTCGGCAAGGCAGCCCTGGTCTACAATTCCGAGAACTACGGCATCTTGGGGAACTCTTTAGCCATCTGCCACTACCTTGTTGACATATTAAAGCCCGAGACCATCTTGGGTGCCTTCAATGCCATCACCGGCTGGAACCTGAGCTCCCAGGAGCTTCTCAAGGCAGGCATGAGGGACTGGACACTGAAACGCGGATTCAACAACCTGATGGGCATCACGGTGAAAGACGACAAACTCCCCAAAAAGCTCCTGACAGCCCTCGAGGATGGTGGGGGCGCAGGTTCAGTACCTGATGTCGAGCTGCTCCTGAAAGAATATTACGCGCTGCGCGGCCTCGACGAGAGGGGCTACCCAAAGATGGAGATGCTTGCCGAGCTCGGCCTGGATGAACTTAAGAACAAGCTCTATACATAACACCTTATCCTTAAGAGGAGGTATTGTTTATGGCAAAAGTAAAGGCATTGACGCAGGAATGGATGGATGCATACAAGGCAGCGATCGTATCGGACCCCGATTACAAGCAGATCGCCAAGGACTGGGAGGGGAGCGTTTCACTGATCGTGAATGCTGACCCTGACAAGGGCGTCCCAGAGCCGGTTTATCTCTTCCAGGACTACTGGCACGGTGATGTAGGCGAATTCGTTGTGTGCGACAAGGCAAAGGCCGAGAGCGCTAAGTTCGTCATGACCGGTGATTATTCCCGCTGGAAACAGGTTGCACTCAAGGAGCTTGATGCCACCAAGGGACTCCTGCAGGGCAAGCTGAAGATGAAGGGTGACCTGCCGTATGTGGTGAGGAACATCAAGGTGGTCAACAAGGTCGTCGATGTCCTGGGAAAATTCGAAACACAGTGGCCTGATGACCCTGCATGATTTCATAAGGAGAGAGGTATGGCTTACGATTTAGATCTGTCATTCAATTACTTCGGACCAACGAAGATTATCTTCGGGGTGGATTCATCGAAAGATGTTGAAATCGAGATGAGTTACTTCGGAGGCACGAAGGCTGTCGTTGTCACAGACCAGGGAATTATTAATGCAGGCCTCATCGATCACGTGGTGAAGGCCCTCGGCAGCAAGTGCGTTGGCGTATTCAGCGATATTCCCCAGGACACAGGCGTGGAAGTTGTGGATGCCGGCGCCGCCTTTGCCAAGAAGAACGGAGCAGACATCCTGGTCAGTGTTGGAGGGGGAAGCGTCATTGACACGGCCAAAGGCATGTGCATGATTCTCACTGAGGGTGGTTCACTGCGCGACTTCAACGGGGTCCAGCTGTTGTCCAGGCCCCAGATCCCCCATGTTGTGATCCCCACCACAGCAGGGACAGGCAGCGAAGTTACCAATGCAGCGGTCATCATGGACAAGGAAATGGGCCAAAAGCGCCTTATCGTGGAGAACTTCAACATCCCCCGGCTCGGCATCCTTGATCCGAAAATGACGGCCAAACTGCCTAAGCTCCTTACTGCAGGTACTGGCATGGATGCCATGACTCACGCTGTGGAGTCCCTCCACGCCTTACCGCATGAACCTATAACCGACGCCCTTGGCCTCCATGCTATACGGTTGCTCTACAAGTACCTGCCCGTATGCGTTGAGAACGGCACAGACCTAGTTGCCCGGGGTCAGGTGCAGATCGCGGCTACAATTGCCGGATGGGCCTTTGGTATCGCCGGTGTGGGCAACGTGCATGCCCTGGCGCACTCCATCGGTGCCGTTGCCCATGTGCCCCACGGCTTTGCCAACGGCATCCTGCTGGCAGACTGTATGGAATTCAACATCGAAAGCTGTCCCGAGGCCTATGCCATGGTGGCCGAGGCCTGCGGGGTGCGCGAGAAGGGCATGGATGACATGGATGCCGCCAAGGCAGCTATTGCCGCCATGAGGGTATTCACCAAGAAGATCTCTCACCCCCAGAGGCTCTCAGAGTTCAAGGTGAAAGAGGATGACATCGTCAAGGCTGCAGAGCTCAGCTTGGGCGACGGCGCCATTGTCAACAACCCCCGGCTCGTACTCGATGCATCCGAAATGCTCGAGATCTATAAAAAGGTTCTTTAAGGATTCCAGGGAAGGGAGGCATGAAAGCCGCCACCCTTCCCTTTATTATTCCACATCTCCAGGAGGGATTTATCATGACAGAAACTATTGTTGATAACCGCGCCGAAGAGGTGCCTTTTTCCTATGTAATCGCTGATCTCCTCTCGGGCAATCTTCAGCAGAAGCCCAAAAAGATGGCTACGTTCAACAACATGTTCGGCGTAGTGGCACTGAACCTGCCGGATATAGAGGCAGCGGTTACGCTCATCTTCGCAGGCGGACGGCTACGGATCGAACCGGGTATACTGGGCAAGCCGGACCTCATCATTAACTCCAGCTCGGAGAATATCATTTCGCTCAATGCCATCAACATCAAGTTCGGGCTTCCTTACTACTTCGACGAGGCGGGCATGAATGTGCTTAAGCAGCTATGGAACGGCGACCTCAAGATCAAGGGCATGTTCTTCCACCCCATACTCCTGACACGACTCACCAAGGTCATGTCGGTGATGTGAGGTTGACTACCCGCACACACCTACAACACCTTTTCTATAAAGGCCTTGACCCTGGGGTTGTCCATATTATCCGAAAATACCTCGCAAGGCGGCCCGTCAAAGATAAAGGCACCGTTATCCATAAAGATCACCCGGTCCGCCATCTCCCGGGCAAACCCCATCTGATGGGTGACGATGACCATGGTCATGCCTTCGGCAGCCAAGGCCTTGATCGTCCCGAAGACCTCGCCCACCAATTCCGGGTCCAGGGCTGAGGTAGGCTCATCAAAGAGCATGAGCCTAGGCTTCATGGCCAGCGCCCTGGCAATGGCCACGCGCTGTTTCTGTCCGCCCGAGAGAAATGCCGGGAAGACATCCTTCTTGTCCAGCAGACCTACCTTTCCCAGGATATCAAGGGCAATATCCCTGGCCTCTTCTCTCGGAAGCCCTTTTACCGTAACCGGACCTTCCATGACATTTTGCAACGCCGTCATGTGGGGGAAGAGGTGGAAATGCTGGAACACCATGCCTATTTCAGAGCGGAGCTTGCAGATCACTTCGGGTTTTTCCAGAATGAGCCTTCCCTTTTTGTCGCGCCGGTAGCCGACCTCTTTGCCGTCCAGGAGGATTCTGCCCTCATCGATCTTTGCAAGAAAGTTTATCATCCTGAGCAAGGTGG
>CAYMDG010000282.1:0-4368 GCA_964388905.1 uncultured Bacteriovoracaceae bacterium | reverse complement strand
CCATATTGAGATTGCGCCACTGGATCATGTCTATGCCGGTAGAGTCGATGAAACGTCTCAGTGCCTCTACCTCCTTCGGGGCATCAGTAAGTCCGGGGAACACGAACAGGTTCAAAGATACAAACCGGTCCCTTTTCTTCATTTCCAAGGCACTCATGGCCAGCGCTTCAAAGGGGTATGTCTGCCGGAAATAGGCTTTATAGGTATTTTCCCTTGGTGAGTTCATGCTGATACGCAGACTGTCAAGCCCCGCATCGGCAAGCTCTGCAACCTTCCAAGGCAGGCTCGCATTGGTGTTTAGATTTATTGTGCCGCGAGATGTATTTTTTCTGATAAGCGCAATTGCATCCCTTATGGTGTCGGCTACCATGAGCGGCTCGCCCTCGCACCCCTGGCCGAAGCTTACTACCGGTTCCGGGACGGTTCCCATGTGCTTCAGGGCAACTTCAGCTATTTCTTCTGGACTCGGCACAAAACGAATGCGGTCCTGGGGTGAAGGTGGCCTGTCGCTCGGCTGCTTTGATATACACCCCACACAAGAGGCATTGCATGAGGGCGATACGGGCAGTGGCGCCTCCTCCCTTCCCTGGAACAGATTGAGTGCTGCCGGACAGCCATAGCACAAGGCGCAGTTGCTCAGATGATCGACTAACCTGTTGTGTGGGAACTCTGCCTTCCATTGCTTAACCCCGATCCTCACCTTTTCCTGGTCGAACATGTCAGGGTCCTGTCTTCGGGATGGGTCTGTACGCATGGCCGTGGTCACAAAGCCGTCATTCCAGCCTAGGGCGGTGTAAGCGAACAGGGGGAGTTCGGAGGCATCCGGAGAGCGTTCCCATGCCGCGATATATGTCTGTGTATAGGCTGCCGGTAGAAAGGTGGCAACGGCATAAATGGGGCATGATCCGTCATAGGGATTTTCCGTCAGGACGACTATCTCACCGGTTTCCCTCTCAATTCCTACCGGTTGCCTTCCTGGGAGCACATAGAGCTGTGCACCCGCGGGTAAAGGGATAATTTCCGGTTCAGCTACAGGCAGGAAATAATCACCACTGCGGCCCACCATGGCAAGACCTGGAAAATCCATGATGTTTCCTTTGCCATCAGCAAAAACCAGATGGGGCATGCTTTCAATCATCTGCTGCACTTAGTTCATGTGCTGACCAAATGCAAGGAGATCATGTGTTTATAGGTTCTCGACGTTTTCTTACTCCAAGGCAGCAAGGATCTCTTTAATATCAGGAAGCTGGGAGATTGGGTATACCTTGATGAACACTGCCCGACCCTTCTCATCAATGATAATATTTGCCCGTTCGGAAAAGCCTTCTTTTTCCCTGAAGATACCCAGCATGTTCGCTAGTCCTCCATGGGGCCAGAAGTCGGAAAGCAACCTGGTGTTTTCTATCTTTAGCTCTTTTGCCCAGGCCTTCTTGCTTGGTGTGCTGTCAATGCTTACGCCAACGGCAACAGTGTTTTTCTTTTCAAGGGGGTCTCTATTCTCTTCAAGGGATTGCATCTGCTTAGCACAAACGCTGGTCCACGCCAAAGGATGAAATGAGAGCAGCACCTTTTTGCCGGCATACTCGGAGAGGGTGAAGTCCTTGCCGTTCTGGTCCTTAAGAGTGAAATCACCGAGTTTCTCGCCAAGAGTTATCATGCAAAACCTCCCAGGGTATTTTATCAGTAATCCCTAGATAAGGTCACATCTCACGATGTCAATACGAGAACAGGTTATTTTTCTTCCTTTAAAGCCCTTCGCAATGACTTCTCGATGTAGTCGATGTGTTCGATGGTTGCAGCTTTGGCGGCATCAGAGTCTCTATTCTCGATGGCATCATAAATCTTCATCAGTTGTTTGGTGATGTCCTTGGAACTGCTGGGAACAGTGGATAACTGCTTCCTGCTGTAGGGAAAAGCGCCTGTTAATATTGTGGTAACAGATTTTCTCAGGTGCAAGAAAATGGTATTCCTGGTTGAATCTGTCATGATATCAAAAAAGTCAGAATAAAGTATGCCCCCTTCTTTGGAGGTGAGTATCTTCTCAGCACCGATTTTATCAAGAACGGTCATGATCTTCTTAAAACGATTCTTCTGTTCTTTTGAGACATTCTTGGCAGCAAGATAAGCCGCCTCTGAGTCGATAAGCCTTCGGACTGCAAGCAGTTCCCAGATCTTTTCGTGATCAATGGATATAAGGTCTTCTATGGAGGATTTCACCTTGTCGGTCAGCGATTTGACAAACTTACCCTTCCTGTCTTTTGATTCGATATAGCCTTTGGCCTCAAGGAGTTTCATGGCCTCTCTCAACGAGATCCTGCTGATCCCGAAGAGCTCGGTCATCTCCTGTTCTGAAGGCAATTTATCACCGATCTTGAGCTTTCCTTGCGATATGAGCTCTATTATCTGATTCATGACCAGTGTAGGTATATCAGGGGATTTCTCTATGCGTGAGAGCCCGGGCATCTTTAATTTCTTATCCATCTCACCTCCTCAAATCATTGTATGTACTATTATAATATCCATAACTTATGAATTTACACCCATATGGTTGTGGAAAACAAGTATTAACTTCAGGGATTATCAGCATCATAGATAAGTTTCGGACAAAAGTCGAGGAAGTCTGCCGATACAAACTCGAATCTTGTTGCACCTATAGTACGCTTGAATCCGTTGTAGTTGACCGCACCCAAATGCATATGACCGAATACCCAGTGAGAACACCTGAATGGGGAAGCTATTTTCAGGGCATTGCCCGGCTTCCCCTCTAAGGAGATTGGCGGAAAGTGTGTCATAATAATTCTAATATGTGCATCATCATGTAATGCCTTAAGGGAAAGGGAAAATCTTCCTAGTTCGCGTTGATGAATCTTCCGGTCTTCATCGGTTGTTTCTTCCAGCATCAGGTCCGGATCGATCCAGAGGCGTGAGCCGGCAATGCCTACATTACCGAACATGACTGCTGTGTTTTGAAGGGGAATTATTGATTTGGGCATAACCTGCTTCACCTTGCTTAAAGAACTCCACCAGTAGTCATGGTTTCCTTTTATAATCACCTTCGTGCCGGGCAAGGTGTCAATGAACTCAAGGTCCGCTGCTGCATCATGAAGTTTCATAGACCAGGAGATATCTCCCGGGATAAGTACAATATCTCTGTCTTTGACCGACTCACACCAGGCATTTTTAAGTCGTTGAGGATGATCTTCCCAGTGTGAACCAAAGATGTCCATGGGTTTGTCCGCATGGAACGAGAGGTGGAGATCAGATATGGCGAATATCTTCAATTGTATGCCTTTTCTTCAGGAGAGCCCTGGCCTTGAGGCAGTCAGCCTCGATCTGCTCAATAAGGTACCGCTTGTCTGCAAATTTGATTTCGCCACGGATATGCTCGATGAATTCAATAGTGATGTCTGCATTGTAGAGATCTCCTTCAAAGTCAAAAATAAATGCCTCGATAGATGTGTTTACATCCCCAAAGGTGGGATTGTTTCCGACATTCACGATGGCATCCCATGCTTGATCTTTATTGTACACCCGTACTGCATAAACCCCATATGCCGGGAGCAGGGCCTTATTGGGCTCGATATTCGCTGTGGGATACCCAAGACCTCTCCCCCTTGCCATTCCATGGATGACCGGACCGTTGATACGGTAGGGATGAAGCATGAGTCCGGCAGCGCCTGACACATCTCCCGATTGAATCATCTTCCTGATCCGTGTACTTGATATCACCTCTCCATCTAAAATTACCGGGTCTACGCACTCTACAAAAAATCCCATCTTGGACCCCATGCGTTTGAGGAAAGGAATATCTCCCAGTGCCTTTTTACCAAAAGAAAAATCGTGCCCCACCACAATACCGGATGCCCCGATCCTGCGCACAATGGTCTCCTTCAGAAACACCTCGGGTTGGGTTTCTGAATACTCTTTGGTGAAGGGTGCAATGATAAGACAGTCCATGCCTTGTGATTCGATAGCCTTGATCTTTTCATCCAGGGTAAAGATAAGCTGAGGCGTGATACCTCTGATAACCGAAGCAGGATGGGGATTAAATGTATAAACGACGGATACCCCTCCAATGCGCGATGCATGGGTTCGTGTCCTGCGGAATATCTCCTGATGGCCTTTATGGCATCCGTCGAAATTACCGATAGTGATCACAGGCTTTTTCAACATATCCTTACTGATAGCTTCAGTGCCGCTGAATACTTGCATTCACATCCATCCTTGACTTTTACTCGGTTCCAAACTATAGGGGAAACACTTAATGTTTTCAAGCTAAAGCATGCCGGGATGGCGGAATTGGCAGACGCGCTAGATTCAGGTTCTAGTGGGTGCAAGCTCGTGCAGGTTCAAGTCCTGTTCCCGGCA
>CAYMDG010000281.1:0-4372 GCA_964388905.1 uncultured Bacteriovoracaceae bacterium | reverse complement strand
AAATAATCCCGGTGGAAAGACCCGGAGACCCGCTGGACCAGCAGCGCCATCTGTTCATCGTGCTGGTCGAGCCCGCGCTGAAGGCGGTAGGTGAGCGCATCCTCGTTCATCATGCTTGAATATACCCTGCGCACATTCTCCATAAATTGCACGAAGCGCTGCTCCGGAGAGCCCTGATTGACGCAGAAGATGCTCTCGTATTTTCCCGCAAAGGCGTTTCCGAAAGCATCTTCAAGCAGACTGCTCGACCGTACTATGAAGGGTGACTGCCCGAAGTACTCGATCATGCGCCAGAACTGTTCCTCGATCTCTTCAGGAAAATTCCCTTCAAGCATGTATATGCGTAGTTTTCGGGCTGCGGAGAAGTATTCGTCACGGTTCTTCTGCTCCATTCGCAGGTTCCACCAGCCGTTCTCTACGATATAGGTGTAAAAGACATCGGAGCCGATATAAAAGGAGTCGTGAGGTTCGAGCCAGTCATTCCAATTGAAGGACTTCTCGGATGAGAGGATCTTCCTCGCCAGGAGCATGCCGGCAGCCTTGCCGCCGATGTAGCCTGTGCCGATAAGCCTGGTCTTGATGTTCAGGAGATCCTCCAGGGAGAAGCGACTGACTGCCAGGTCGAGTATCCTCTTCTCACGGCCCACGATGATCTCGCACAGGTGCCTCAGGAGCTGTTTCTTTTTCTTCAGGGAACCGCTGGTTCCCACAAGACCCTCAACCCTCAGGAAGAGGCGGTCCCAATAGTCCAGATTCCTCTTCGTCTCCTCGGTTTCCCTCTTTGATATGCTGGAGAACAGCCGTCCCGTGTCCACGCTGCTCATGATGGGTATGAAGCGGTCCCCTTGTTTCTTGTGGGGGATGAACATGGTGGGTGAATGGCGCCCTATCACCTTGAGCGGGTGCACATAGATATGGGAATCCACATTATGCACATCGATCAACACCTGGGTGGTCTCCCGGATCCTGGCAACGGTCTTGAAGGAGTGATAATTGCGCAGGATGGCGAAAAAGGCCACGGTATTGAGCTGATAGAGGTAGGGGCAGGAGATCCTGAAGAAGTTGCCGATCATCAGGTCCGTGGCCCAGGCGGACAGGAGGTCGGACAGGGAGTCGAAGACATAGAACACATCGGGTCCTTCTTTTGTGAAGAGTGTATATGCCTGGCTGGAAAAAGACTCGAATCCGCTGTACGCATCGAGCACATAGGTGGTTACCCCGGGCTCGTTTTCAATGAGCGGCTGGTGCTGCGCAAATCGCATATACACGACCTTGCGCCGCTGTGAAATGGCCCGGCGCACAAAGGGCTTCACAAAGGATCGGTAGTCATCGATGGAATCCACCTGCCAGACCACATTGTCTCCTGTCCGCAAGGAGTCGATGATCTCATCGAGGTTCTCAAGACCCGTACTTACCCGTTCAACAAATTTACCCACGGTGCCTCCACATTCGGATGTTTTTCTTTGGGTTCATGCCTCAAATGCCTCATACATGATGCAACTGGATTTCCTGCCGTTGATCTTTATCACCAGTGGCTCGGCAAGTCGTACATGTTTAAGATAGGTCGTCTCAGTGATTACAGAAAGCGACTCAAGCCACTTCCAGTCGAGGAAGTCTTCGGTGTCCTCGGTTACGGTCACGTAGGGAATGCCGAGCGATGTGATATTCTGGAAGAAGTGCGATCCCTGGGATGGATCGGCCCTGAGCAGCTGGCCACGAAGTTCCAGGATCGCGCCCACACCCGAGATATGCCGCCACTGGACAGGGATGCCCAGCCACCGGTCAAAGGAACCCCACCTTCCCGGACCGATGAGGAGGTAAGGGAGCTTCTTCTGAATCAGCTGTGCATTGATCTTCCCCACTTCCTCGGCTATGTCCATGGTGGCCTCCAGCTTGAAGGCATCGGGTTTGACAAAGATGATGTCCGCCACGTCCTGTCTCTTGCCGTTGCCGAGTGCCAGGCCTGAACTGCACACGGCCTTTAGCCGTTCCATGGCGGATATCTCCACCTCGAAGCGCGCCTCCTCGGTCACCATGGGCCTGACCTGGAGGAGGTAGAAATCACAGGCGAGAGGGGCTTCGGGTTTCAGGTTAACCGCAAACTCGATCTCCACGGCGCAGCCCATATTCCTGCGGGCAAGCTCCAGGATATCCGAGATGATGGAAGGCAAAGGCAGCCCCTGGTACTTGAGGATCTGGGAGAAGGTGATGATCTTGCCTCCCGCACCCTCGCTCGTGTCCCTGATGCGATGTTCCGCCGGGTCATAGGTGCTCGCACAGGCCTCAATGGGGTATTCGTCCCGGGCGTCGTAGACATCGCGCTTCTCGAGGTTGGAGTGCTCGCCAAGGCTCATGCCTTCCCCAAGGTTCTTGATCCTGAGCGAGTAAAAGAAGCGCTGGGAATTGGTGAGGATGTCATCCACCGCAGAAAACTGGGGGAGGATCTCGGGATACCTGGGAGAAAAGCGCAGCGATTTTTCTCCTTCCACCACGGTTTTGCCGAATCCCAGGGCCATCTGCACGATCCCCTCCTCGGGCTTCATGTGCGCCACGGGATAGAAGTTGTGGGACTGTGCCACACCCGAGATGGCAGGATAATAGTATTCCCCGTAAACCTCACCGACCAGCTGCTGTATGACCACGGCCATGGATTCGTCTTTTGCCTGGCTGGAGGTGCTTTTTGCGAAGGCCTTGGGGCTCTCGTAATAGGTGGATGCATATACCAGTTTGATGGCCATCATGAGGTGTTCGAGCCTTTTGAAAAAATCATGATCATTGTTGGGGATCATGTAGGTCTCGTAGAGCCCAGCATAGGGCTGGAACTGGGCGTCTTCCAGCAGGCTCGACGAGCGCACGGAAAGCGGATAGACAACCTGCTCCAGGTAGGCCTGAAGGTCATTGACGAGTTCAGATGGCATCTCGGCCTTTAAAAAGGCTTCCGCCACCTCCTGGTTGGCAAACCCCTCCGAGGCGAAGCGCTTGAGATTGTTGAGCTCGACAAAATTCTCGAAGACATCCGTTCCGATCACGATTGTCTGGGGGATCTGGATCGTGACCGAAGGATATTTCTCATGGAGAGATATATCGCCGTGCAGCATGGTTGACATGAAAGCCAGTCCGCGGGCTTTTCCGCCCAGAGACCCATGGCCGATCTTGGCAAAATCCAGAAGGTCGATATTGAATTCCTTCGGGTTGAAGGTGGAAACCACTCCCTTTTGCCGCCATTTGCGCACGAGGTGGATCAAAGAGATGATATGCTGCCGCAGGTCGTCAGTGGAACAGAAGCCGTCACAGGAGATGTCCCTCAAGGTGGAGGCGAGAGCTATCTCGGAGCGCATCATAACCCAGTTGGCAAAGTGTTTGCGCTCCATATGATAGCACAAAGACTCATCGGGTATGAGAGCGAGCCTCTCCTCGAACATGCCGAGCTTGCTTGCCCTTCCCACTTCTGTACCGTCGGGCATGCGGAATACGAACTCGCCGAACCCGAGATGGTTCAGAAAAAACTCGTGGATCTCGGACAGCAGCTCAGGTGAGTTCTTGTCGAGAAAAACCGCAGGGATCATGTCTGCCCTGGACTTGTTCTCAGGTTCGGAGCTGAACAGGAGCAAGGGCAGATAGGGCATCTCCTGCCTGGCCCTTGCAAGGAGCTCTACGCCGGCATCCCCCTGCAGCTTGCCCTGCTTGGGAAAGCGGGTATCCGATATGATGCCCAGCAGGAAGCCCTGGTATCTTTCATACAGCCTGGATGCCTCTTCAAAGTTCCGGGCCAGTAGAATCTTGGGCCTGGTGCGCATGATCAGCAGCCGTTCCTCCTCGTTGACTCCAAGCTCCAGGACCGACTGGATCTGCCGCACGACCTCTTTGTAGAAAACGGGCAGCAGGGATGAATAATAGAGCGGTGAATCCTCGACGAAGATGAGCACGCGCACCTGGGCCCGGGCGGTGTCATAGTCGACGTTCAAGGCGTCTTCCGTGCTCTTGATGATGGCCAGCAGGAGGTCGGCGTTTCCCGACCAGATGAAGACCTTGTCAATCCCTTGGTACTGCATGTCTTCGCCGGACAACTGAACACCTCTCAGGCTGTGGGCCAGCAGGTAGACCGGCAGACGAGGCTTCTTCAGCTTGATCTTGCCGCCAAGGGTAAAGGCGTCCATGTCTTCAAGGTGCGGCATGGTTATGACAATGTCGAAGGGCTTCTCGTCCAGAAGTTTCAGTGCATCAAGGGCAGAGGAGGTCCGTGTCACCCGCGGGGGCTGGGACAGGTTCAGGCCGCTGTATTCGCTGATGATCCGGGAGGCCAGAGTCACGTCCTCCTCAATGATGAACGCATCGTAAGGGCTCGATACCAGCAGGATCTCGCGGATCTTTG
>CAYMDG010000280.1:1870-4410 GCA_964388905.1 uncultured Bacteriovoracaceae bacterium | reverse complement strand
ATCCTCTCATAGCGATACTTCAGAGAGATGATGGTGAGCCCGCCCATTATGAGACAGCCGAGGTGGAAGTAGGGGAAGCTGTTGCCTCCGGAAGTCGCTGCTGCCGCAAAAGCAAAGGTACCGGTGATCATCACCACGAACATTGCCACGATTATTGTCTGGATTGTCTTTTTCATTGTAAGTGACCTCCTCTTTTTTTCTTTCTGTATTCATATAAGGCAACCAACGTGCCAACTTTAAAAAAGAACGATTAATTACTTATCTATCAATTATTATTATGTTTATTGGATGCCTGGCATATATATGTCACTGAACATACCTTCAAAAGGGTTTGCTCAATGAAAAAAATGTTCAGCAAGACTTAAAGAAACGTTTAATATGTTTGCCTTGGCAAGTAAGGTTTTTTTATCTATCCCTCTTTTCACTCAGCCCGAAAGCGGATAAAAAGAACGTATTACATGAAACCTTTGGAGTTGTGTCATGTCCTTGCAGACAAGGGTTCCTGATCTCACAATAAGAGAGGCATTGCCGGAAGACGCCTGCCTCATCCTCTCATTCATCAAGGGTCTGGCTGAATACGAAAAGCTCCTCCACGAGGTTCTCGCCACGGAAGAAACCATACAAAAATCATTGTTCGGTGAGAACAAGGTTGCAGAGGCGATTCTTGGCGAAATGGACGGCGAGCCGGTCAGCTTCGCATTGTTCTTCCCTAACTACTCAACCTTCCTCGGTCAACAGGGTATATACATAGAAGACCTGTTCGTGAAACCCCATATGCGGGGTCTCGGTATCGGAAAGACTATGTTTAAATACATTGCCCGCATGGCAAAGGAACGCGGCTGCGGTAGGCTCGACTGGTGGGTTCTCGATTGGAATGAGCCTGCCATCAAATTCTACAAATCTCTTGGATCAGTGCCCATGTCCGAATGGACAGTCTACCGTCTGACCGGTCAGGCACTTGATGACCTGGCTACCGGTTGATGAACAATAATGCATGACCATCATCATCAAAAAGAGGAGGATACCATGGTCAGGATCTTTTCAAAGCAAGGCGTTTTATTCGGATTCCTGCTCGTTGCATTCATCATCGTCTTTGAAATCATCCTGGCCCGGCTTAAGCTGCCCGCCTGGCCTGCATTCATGGTAATGATATTCTTCTTTGTGGTACATGAAGATGCCAGGTTAACGCCAAATATCCTCATCGGGGGGCTTGCCGGGATCATATGCGCTATACTGATAAAAAAATTCATTGCAGCCCTTGAACCCTTTATCGGGGCGGAAGCAGCCAAGCTGCTCTTTATTGGTCTGTTTGTGTATTCCATTGTACTGCTCAAGGATGCCATCCCTTGGGTCTTCAACAGCTTTGCCTTCATGTTTTTCCTTGTAGCTGCATTAGCGTCACAAACACAAAAGCCGAACCCATACATATGGATGGGAGTGGAATGCATTGTAGGGGGAATCTTCATTGCAGGTATTCTCGGTATAAACAAGCTGACGGCGATGTTGTTAAAGGACGGGGGAGCAACCCCTGCGGGTCATCAATGAACGCAAGAGGGTCATTCATGAACCCTATCGTAGAAAGCCCCATAAGATTATTCTTTCAATATGGCGCATAACACTACCATTTCCGCTTACGCACGCCTGGTTGACCGGTTGAACCGTTTCCCCCAGGGTGCTCCGCCCTCGGAACTCCTGTTCAAAATCCTGAAGATGCTCTTCAGCGAAAAAGACGCTGCGCTGGTCTCCCTTTTACCTATAAAACCCTTCACTGCAGAAAAGGCCTGCCTGACCTGGAAAATGGACCTCTCCGGTACCCAAAAGGTGCTCGATGAACTGGCCGGGAGGGCGATCCTGGTTGATATTGAACTGAATGGCCAGACCCATTATGTCCTGCCACCGCCCATGGCAGGCTTCTTCGAGTTCTCCATGATGCGAGTTCGGCATGATATCGACCAGAAGGTCTTGAGTGAGCTGCTGTATGAGTACTTGAACGTGGAAGAGGAGTTCATAAGGCAGCTCTTTACCAGGGGTGAAACCCAACTGGGCCGCACCTTTGTCCATGAACCGGCATTGTCCGATGAAAACGCGCTCTTTGTACTGGATTATGAAAGGGCCAGCGAGATCATCAAGGGCTCTCCCAACAGGGCCATCAGCATTTGTTACTGCCGGCACAAGATGCATCATCTTGACAGGCCATGCAATGCCCCGCTCGAAATCTGCATGACGTTTAATAACACCGCTTCTTCGCTGATCAAGCATGGCATAGCCCGGGAGGTTGATACATCGGAAAGTCTCGATTTACTGCAGTCGGCATATGAGAACGGCCTCGTCCAGTTCGGGGAAAATGTGCGTGAGCGGGTAAATTTCATCTGCAACTGCTGTAAATGCTGCTGCGAGGCCATGCTTGCAGCCCAGAGATTTGCCATGCTGAACCCGGTTCATACCACAAATTTCATGCCGGAAATTCATGAGGATGGTTGCACAGGATGCGGAAAATGCATTGATTTCTGTCCAGTGAATGCCCTTACCCTTATCCCTTC
>CAYMDG010000280.1:0-1770 GCA_964388905.1 uncultured Bacteriovoracaceae bacterium | reverse complement strand
ACGCTATGGGATTCGTAAAAACATTCCAGGAGATTATGGCAAATGTAAGGCCTACAGCTGATTTTTTTGATGCGGAAATGTTAGCGGTTTTCTGGGAGACGAGGCCTGAAATTATCGCCAGGCTGCTCCCTCCACCACTGAAGCCGGCAAAAGACCCTGTCGCCATGGCCTTTACCGCATATTATCCCAGGACCAATTTTGATGTCACGTATAGGGAGAGCGCCCTGTTTATCCGTGCTTCCCATAACGGGGAAGAGGGGAATTATTGCCTTGCCATGCCAGTGACCAATGACATGGCCATGGCCGGCGGTAGGGAGGTCTTCGGGTTTCCAAAGAAAATGGCTGATATCCATTTCGCCCGGAAAGGAGAGTCCGTTGAAGGCTGGACCGAGCGTCGTGGCGTTCGTTTCATGGAGGTCCATGCCAAGCTCTCCGGCAATTTCAATGATAAAGAGGCCCAGAAAAAACATCTGGAAACAAGCGTAGATTCAGACGGATCAATAAGGGGTATCTCATTTAATTTCAAACACTTTCCTGCCCCTGAGGGCTCCGCGTTCGATTATAATCCGCGTCTCGTCCGACAGGAGACAATATTAAGACCAAAAGAAATGCTCCTGGGTGAAGCGGAAATAATCCTTAAAACCTCTGATTACGACCCCTGGGCCGAAGTGGAGGTCGTGAAGATGCTGGGGGCATTATACACAAAGGGTGACAATTCAATGCTGGGCGGCAAGGTGGTTGCAGAAGTCGACCTCATGCAGTTTGCACCATATGCCTTTTTAAAATGGGACATGAAATAATTTGTATGAAAAAGTTTACGATCCATTTCCAGGTTCGAAGTCAGAACCCCTTTAAAAGATAAGGAGCCGGATCAATGACATACCGAGATATTGATTTACCTGTTGGAGACGAGACAAAGGCCATGCTGAATCAAGTGAAGAAATTCAGCATGGAAGTCATGCGGCCGGCCGGTATCCAGCTTGACAAGCTCGCCAACCCTGAGGATGTGATCGCCAAGGGCTCAGCGTTATGGGATGTATTCAGAGGATTCCGTGCCCTGGGGCTTCATACCATGCAGATCACTAAGGCATTAGGCGGCATGGCTGAAGATAATGACCCCATGGCAACTGTGCTGATCGGCGAACAGCTCGGATATGCGGATGCCGGCCTGGCCATCAGCATGGGGGTATCATGTATGCCTTTCAATTATGCCGCCATGTTCCCGACTCCTGAAATGCAGCAACTCGCCCGGGATTTCTGTGATGACAAGGAAGGAAAGATGATAGGCTGCTGGGCCATTACCGAACCTGATCACGGAACTGACTGGAGCCTTGGTAATAATAATCCGAAGTGCGGTCCTTCAGTAAAAGCAGTGCTCAAAGGTGATGAATATGTCATAAACGGCGAAAAGTCTGCCTGGGTATCCAATGGGACTATCGCAACGCATGCGCTGCTCCATGTGGCGCTTGATCCGTCCAGAGGCATGCAGGGCCAGGGACTGGCGATTCTCCCCCTTGACCTTCCCGGCATTTCCAGGGGTAAGCCCCTGGACAAGATGGGCCAGCGGCCGCTCAATCAGGGGTCGATCATCTTCGAGGATGCTAGGGTCCCCGTGAAGTACATGGTTATTCCATACCCGGACTTCATCAATGCCTCAAGCGGACAGGGGCTCGCCACAGTGAACGGAGGTATGGCCATTGTCTTTGCCGGCCTTGCCAAGGCTGCATATGATGAAGCCTTCATATATGCGAAACAGAGGATACAGGGCGG
>CAYMDG010000279.1:0-4423 GCA_964388905.1 uncultured Bacteriovoracaceae bacterium | reverse complement strand
TTCAATCTATCTGGCATTCCGGTCAATCTTGATGTAATCTTTTTCTTGGCGGAGGAACTATGCGTGACAGACACAGCCTCTGGGGCGAAACAACGGCCTTTCTGGCCCTTTTTCTCGACAATCTCGGGGTGCTCGTCTTCCTGAGCTCGATCCTGATCTTCACCTTCAACTACCCTGCCGATATCATTCTGAAACGCATGATCCCCGGCACGGCGATCGGCGTCCTCTTCGGCGACCTCATCTATACCTGGCTGGCGTTGCGCCTCATGAAGAAGACAGGGCGCTCCGACGTCACCGCCATGCCGCTCGGCCTTGATACCCCGTCGTCCATTGGCCTCGCCTATGCCGTGCTTGGCCCGGCCTATATCGCCACACACGACGCCGAACTCACCTGGCACATCGGCATGGCGACCCTGTTCATGATCGGAATTGTCAAGCTCATCACCTCCTTCCTGGGAGGCTTCGTGCAGCGCATCATTCCCACGGCCGGACTCCTGGGATCAATCGCCGGGGTGGGCATCATGCTGTTGGGCTTTCTGCCCCTGATAGAGATCTTCAACGAGGTCGTGGTGGGCATGGTGGCCCTGGGGCTCATCTTCGCAGTGCTCCTGGGCCGGCTCGAGCTCCCGGGCAGAATCCCGGGCGTGCTGGCAGCCGTGCTGCTGGGCACTGCGCTGCATTTTATCTTGGGTTACAGCGGGTACCTCCCGGAATTCGTCAAGCCTTCCTTTGAGATGAGGCTGTGCATCCCGGTCTTCTCCATAGGCTTCCTGAATGACCTTCCAAAGGCAATCCAGTACCTGCCCATAGCCATTCCCTTCGGCCTGCTGACCATCATAGGCGGGATCAACAACACCGAGAGCGCACGGCTGGCAGGCGACGACTACAAAACCAGGGACATCCTGTTTACCGAGGCGCTGACCTCGCTGATTGCCGCCTTCTTCGGCGGTGTGGCGCAGACGACGCCGTACATCGGCCACCCGGCCTACAAAAAGATGGGCGCCACCTGGTGGTATACGCTGCTCACCGGGCTGCTGGTGGGCCTGGGTTCGCTGGTGGGCCTGCTCTCTCTGATCGTGAGCCTGATCCCTCGTGCGGTCTTGGCGCCGATCTTCATGTTCATCGGCTTCGAGATCGTGCGGCAGGCATACAGGGAATCCCCTCCCGAGCATTCAGAGGCGGTAAGCTTCAGCTTTCTTCCCGTTATCGCCAGCCTCATCATGATCATCCTCGGCCAGTTCCTGGGAACTGCCGGTATCACCCCGGACAAGCTGCCTGTACGGCTGAGCGTGCTGCTCCAGACACTGACCGTTCTCAGCAATGGTTTTATCATGACAGCGCTGCTTTGGGGGGGCATGATGGCCTTTGTCATTGACCGCAGGCCCAGGATGGCAGCACTGTATGCCCTCCTCTGTTCCGCATTGAGCATGTTCGGCATCATCCATTCCGTACTGCCCACTGGCGAGGTGTATCTGCCATGGAAGGTGGCCTCACACGCGCATTACACCCTTGCACTTGGCTATACCATGCTCGCCGGTATATTCCTGATACTCACCAACAGCCATAATGTGCAGCAGGAATAATTTTTTTCATGGGAGGTATGCAAACATGTCTTATAATAATAAATCATGGATGGTGTTGTCGTGCATGCTGGGATTCAGCCTCCTTGCATGCTGCAGTTCCAAGGACATCAAGCTCGTTGATATAAGCTATGGGGAGGCAGGCATGTCGAACAGCATTCTGGTAGTCTATGACACGTGGGCCGGTTCTACGGCCGAGGTGGCGGATGTCATCGGCAAGACACTGGCCGAAAGCGGCACCATGGTTGATGTGAAGCCTGTAGAATCGGTGAAGAGCCTGGCCGGGTACCACGGCGTAGTCATAGGCAGCGCCATCCGGATTGGGAAGGTGAAGCCCGAGGTGCTTGCCTTTGTAAAAAACCACCAATCCGAGCTCAGGGGCATTCCCACAGCCTATTTTGTGGTATGCATGACCATGAAGGACGACACGCCTGCGAACCGCAAGACCGTAGACGCCTATCTGGACCCTCTGCGGGAACAGATAAAGCCTGTTGATGTGGGGCTTTTTGCCGGCAAGATGGACTATTCCAAGCTGGGCCTTCTTGCACGCATCGCTGTGAAGTATTTCGTCAAGGTGCCTGAGGGTGACTTCCGGGACTGGAACGCGATCAAGGCCTGGTCAAAGGCCCTTGTGCCCAAGCTTACAGCAAGGCCTGGGCAATAAAGCTTTACTACCCGGATAAGCGTTTAAGGTGAGTAGAAACCAGGTCCGTTAAAAACATCAATCTTGCAGCCTTTAAGGACCGATAAAATTAATACCCCGCAAAGGCTGCAAGATTGATGTTTTTAACGGATCAAGTTTTTTTTACTCATCTTGTACTACGCAAAATCTATGTTTATTTATACATCTTTCCCTTTTGCCTCGCTGCCACCTGAAAACCTGCGTATCTCGTGGAGGAAATGGGGGCCATAGCGTTTGAGCTTATAGTCGCCCACACCGTGGATGAGATGCAGCTCTTCGTTCGTGACGGGAAGGCCGGCAGCCATCTGGGCAAGAGAGGCATCGCTGAATATGACAAAGGGCGGCACCCCTTCCTCATCCGCCAGTTTTTTCCGCAGGACGCGCAGCCTCTCAAAGAGACCGTGATCATGCTCCATGTCCCCGGTCTTTCTGCGGGAGCGCTTGGATGCCCGTTCCGCCTTTAACCGGGGCTCTGCCCTCACGCGAGGCTCTGCCATGGAGAGGTTCTTCTCGCCACGCATCAGGGGCCAGGCTGACGTGGTGAGCTTGAGCACCGAATAATCACCCACGTCCTGCAAAAGGAACCCGTGATGCACCAGGTGGCGAAGTAGGCTGGTCCAGTAATCCTGGCTCTTGTCCGCACCGATTCCGTAGGTGGAAAGCCGGTCATGGCCAAGTTCCATGAGCCTCTCTTTCTTAGACCCGCGCAGCACATCGATCACGTATGCCATGCCGAAGCGCTGCCCCACACGATAAACGCAGGACAGGGCCTTGCGCGCATCTTCCGTGACATCCAGTAGTTCTCTGGGGTGCAGGCAGATATCGCAGTTGCCGCAATCCTGATCCAGACGTTCGCCGAAATAGCCCAGCAGGATGCGGCGCCTGCAGCTCAAGGCCTCGGCAAAACCCACCATGGTGCCGAGTTTGTGCACCTCGATGCGCCTCTGATCGGGATCACTCGTCTTCTCGATAAGGCCTCTGGCAATGGCGATGTCTCCATAGCTGAACAGCAAGAGCGCCTCGGCGGCAAGGCCATCGCGTCCGGCACGGCCTGTCTCCTGGTAGTAGCCCTCGATGTTTTTGGGGATGTCGTAGTGCACCACGAAGCGGATATTGGACTTGTCTATGCCCATGCCGAAGGCGACCGTGGCCACGATGATGAGGATGTCGTCGCAAAGAAAATCGTCCTGGGTCTTCTTGCGCTGCCCGGCGGTGAGGCCCGCATGGTAGGGTGCAGCTCTGAAACCGGCCTGTACAAGCTGGTCCGCCACCTGATCCACCCGGTTTCGGCTCAGGCAGTACACGATGCCTGCCTCTTCAAGGTGGGCATTCAGATACGCGCTCAGCTGTGCAAAGGGCTTATGTTTTTCAACAACGGTATAGCGGATATTGGGCCGGTCGAAACCCGAGATAAAGCACCTGGCCTGCTGCAGGCCCAGACGTTCCAGAATATCCTTGAGGGTATGCGTCTCGGCCGTTGCGGTCAGTGCGATCATGGGTATCTGCGGGAACAGGCTGCGGAGCCTGCCCAGTTTCCGGTATTCCGGCCTGAAGTCATGCCCCCACTGGGAGATGCAGTGAGCCTCGTCAATGGCGAACAGGGCGATGGGGATATCGCGGAGCCGCTCGACAAACTCATCGCTCATCAACCGTTCCGGGGCGACATATAAGAGGTCAAGTTCCTGGCCGTGCAGCATGGCAAGCACCCCCCTGGCCTCGGCGCTGTCCATAGAGGAATTGTAAAAGGCCGCCTTTACGCCGCAAACCCTCAAGGCGTCGACCTGGTCCTTCATGAGAGAGATCAGGGGTGAAACCACGATGCCCACCCCCGCGCGGTGCAGGGCCGGTATCTGATAGCACAGCGATTTGCCGCCCCCGGTGGGCATAAGGACAAAGGCGTCCTGACCCCGGATAAGTCCTTCGATGACCTCACGCTGATGGATACGGAAAGAATCGTACCCGAAAATGGTTCTCAGACTTGTCAGGGGATTTTCATTCATACATATGCCTATCACGGACAATGAAGCATTGTGAAACGAATCGTTATCAGGCCATTATCCCGAACAGGCGCACAGCCTTTCGTTGAATTCCTCGGGGCTGAAGCGGTATTCCTGGGTGCCGTAGCACTCCACGGAAAAAGACGCGCAAACGCTGCCCATCC
>CAYMDG010000278.1:0-4450 GCA_964388905.1 uncultured Bacteriovoracaceae bacterium | reverse complement strand
AAAGAGTCGAGCTTGAGCTGGCAGGGGGAATTGTAACAGGAATGGCATACCACACAGCGGCGGTCGAGCAGGGGTTTTACCTCCTTCATGTAATCGATATGCCTCGTGGGAAACTGAAAGGCCACCGGCATCGGTGCTTTCGCCGCACATGCGACAAAGAGCCCTACCAATGCCGAAACAAAAATTGTTATCGTACCCCTCATGGATTACTCCTTATTTTTCTTCGTCAATCCCTATCGATTTCCTCAAAAAACTTCCGCAACTCAGCCAATGCACTGGCCAAGATACGCGCATTTAATCCTGGGCATCCTTCCACAAGGGGCAGACAAGTCAAACTATAGTAAGACTGAGTTTGGCCAAGTCAAGGCACAGGGCTGGCCTGTGTCCAATCAATAAAATTCCATCTTGACGAAAAATTATTTCAGGTTATATTAACACTGTTAACTGAACGGCGTTCATATCTTTCGGGGAGTTGTAAGAGGACCTTATGCCAAAGGCGGCCTGGACCCAAGATAAGATAAACAATACCAAGGAAAAGATACTCGATGTGGCCCTTGCCTTGATCATCGAGGAGGGATTCAACAAGCTGAGCATGCGCAAAATCGCTGCGCGCCTCGGCATCACGGCTGCGAATATCTACAACTACTATTCCAGCAAGGACGAGATCAATCTCATGATCCGTGTCAGAGGCTTCGAGCTGCTCTTTTCCCTGCTCTCCAGGGAATCGGGGAAGAAAACCGCCCTTCACAACCGAATAAAGGCCCTGGTCTGGGCCTATGTCAATTTCGGGATCACGTACCCAGGCTATTATGACCTCATGTTCAATCTCCACACACCCAAGTACATCGACTATATCGGCACGGAGCTGGAACCCGTTGCCGCCTTTGAGAAGGCAACTGCCATGAAAAACTTCCATCTCATTGCCGGCATCATGAAAGAGCTCATAGGTGCGTGTGACAATCATAAAGCCCTGATCCGCGACATCAACATCCAATTGTGGTCCGACCTGCACGGCATAATCAGCCTTTTCAACAGCCACGTCCTTGCCGAGGTTGATGAAAACAGCAAAGATGCCCTTAAGCGCAGGGTCGACAATCTTATCGAAGAGCTTACTAACGTGAAACATACCTTTCGCGTGATATAAAAACTATACCCTGGGGGTGTACCATGATGCTAGAGAAAGCCGGTCAGGAACACGTCAGGAAGACATCCACCAATATCATGATCCACATGCTGCTCCGCCTCATGGCCGCCGGTTACAACCTGTGGGGGCCTTTGAATTCCTATTTGAAAAGCGACACGGGATGGATCAATTTTTCGCTCGGCATACGCACGGAAAACGATTCCGTGACAGCTGGCATCATCTTTCATGAAGGCAACGTCACGGTGACAGGTACCATCCCGGAAAAGGCTAATGTGGTTCTGCACTTCACCACGGACAAGGCAGTAAAGAAACTGCTTTCCGCAACACCCACGGAGCAGATCTTCATGATGCTCAAGAGCGAGCTCAGGTTCGAGGGCAATGCCTCGTACCTCAACCTGTTCTTCTTCCTCCTGTCCGTACTCATCAACAAGAAGCAGAAAACCCTCATGGAAAAAGAAAGGGCAACTGACAAGAAGAACCTTTTAAAGGAATCACCTGTCGCAAGGACCGACCTGAGCAACGAGATCCATGCGCGAAGCGCGTATGGAATGAAGGCCGAGACCATTGACCCGGGCGTAAAATATCTCAGCGAACCATACCTGTCCCTGTACTCCCTGAAAGACTTCCCCCGGGTAAAGGAATTCCTGGACATCCACCTGACCGTAAGACCCGAGGTCTGCCATGAACTGCCCAAGATCGTCACTGACTGGCACAAGGCCTTCGGTTTTGAAGCGGACCGTGACGGCAAACCATGGGTACCCATTACAAGAAAGGCCCGAGCTTTCAAGCACTTCTTGGAAAACAAGAAGCCCATTATCCGGAAAAACGACCTCATCGCCGGCACCACAACCACAAAGGATATCGGCGTGGTGGTATATCCCGAAGGCCACGGTACCATGATCTGGTCCGAGCTCCTCACCCTGCCCTACCGGACGCTCAACCCGGCGGACATATCGGAAGAGACCATGAAGATCCTGCACCATGAGGTCTTCCCCTACTGGGCAAACCGGAACTTCAAGGAGTGGGTGCGTGAAAAATATGGCAGGCCCCTGTGCCAGAAGATAGACGAGCGCTTTGCCGTGTACTTCAACTGGAAACAGGCCACCATATCCCACACCATCCCCGACTTTCCCAAGATCATGAAAATGGGCACCAGGGGCATGATGGAAGAGATACGCTCGGAACTTGCTTCCGGGGCATGCGACGAGGAAAAGATGGCAACCCTTGAAGCCATGGCCCTGTGTCTTGAAGGCCTTACGGGCTATTCGAAGAACCTCTCGAAACAGGCATCAATCGATGCCGGGGCCCAGACCGATCCCGCACGCAGGATGGAGCTGCTGAAGCTTGCCGAAATCTGCTCCCATGTTGTGGAAAACCCTGCCCGGACCCTGGATGAGGCGGTGAACGCAACCTGGATCACCTGGGTGGCCCTTCACCAGGAGAGCACCAATGCCGGGCTCTCGCTGGGAAGGCTCGACCAGTGGTTCCAGCCCTACTTTGCAGCCGACATGGCAAGGCTGGCCACGGATGCCGAGCGGGACGAATACATCCGGCATACAATCGAGCTCATCGGGTGCTTTTACATGCGCTGCACAGACCATCTGCCGCTCACCCCAGACCTGGCCAACTTCTATTTCGGCGGCAGCTCCTCGGACCAGGCCATCACCTTGGGGGGCGTAACGCCTGATGGTGACGATGCCGTGTGCGACATGACCTACATCTTCCTCAAGGTGACCGAGATGCTGTCCATCCGCGACCCCAACGTGAACGCACGCTTCCACCCCGGCATCAACAGCGACACCTATCTGAAGCGGCTGTGCGAGGTGAACCTCATCACCGCGGCCACCCCGTCCATGCACAACGACGAGGTGGTCATGGGCTCTTTGAAGAAATTCAACTATGATATCAGGGACCTTCGCAACTGGTCGGCCACCGGCTGCGTTGAACCGACGCTTTCGTGCAAGCACATCGGCCACACCAACATGCAGATGATGAACATGGTGGCAGCGCTCGAGATGGCCATGAACAACGGCCTTCACCCGGTGATGAACTGGAAGCTCGGGCCGGACACCGGCAGGATAGAAAACGGTTCCTTCAAGACCTTTGAAGACTTTTTTGATGCCTTCACCAGGCAGTTCGCCTTCATCATCGACCAGTCCATCGAGTACAACCATATGCTTGGCAGGGCCCACCAGGAACTGCGCCCTACCCCGCTGCTCTCTTCGCTCATCGGCGGGTGCATCGGAAAAGGGAAGGATGTCACCAAGGGGGGCGCCGTATACAACAGTTCCGGTGCCGCCATCATCGGTCTGGCGGATGTGACGGATTCCCTCATGGTCATCAAGAAGCTCGTGTTCGATGAGAAGAAGATCACCTTTGAAGAGCTGAAAAAGGCAGTGGACACCAATTTCAAGAATCATGGCACCCTCTACGCCCTGGTGACCAAGAAGGTACCGCTGTTCGGCTCAGGCAGCGATGAGGCCGTTGCCATGGCCAACAAGGTTACCAAGTGGGCGCATGACCATTACTACAACCTGGAGCATTACCGTGGAGGGAAATATACGGTTGGCTTCTGGTCCATGTCCAACCACGTGATCTTCGGTAACCTCACGGGCGCCCTGCCGTCAGGGCGGCTTGCAGGCAAGCCCTTCACACCCGGTCTCACCCCCCAGCCCTGTGCGTCGAGGAACCTGCTGGACAATATAAAGGACGTGGCAAGGCTGGACCCGGGCAATATCACCAATAATATCGCATTCAATGTCAAGGTGGTCCCGTCGGCCCATGACACCCGCGAGAAGACGGTCAATGACATGTTCTCCTATGCCAAGACCTACTTCCAGCTGGGCGGCATGCAGATGCAGATGAATGTGGTGACCACGGAGACCCTCCGGGACGCCATGGCCCACCCCGAAAACTATAGGAACCTGCTGGTGCGCATATCGGGGTACAACGCCTATTTCGTCACACTCAACAAGGACATGCAGCTCGAACTCATAGAGCGTGCAGAGTACGGGATATGATTCCTGAATGGTCGCAACCGTCATTTAAGTCCTTTTCGAAGGACCGGGGTAACGGTTTATGACAAATCCTAAAAAGACCCCTCTCATCCTTGAGATCAAGGGAAACAGCCTTGATGACGGTCCGGGCATACGCACTGTGGTGTTCTTCAAAGGGTGCCCGCTGTCCTGCGTCTGGTGCCACAACCCTGAGAGCAAGGAGCCCGGCCTCGAGATATCCTTTGATGAGAAGGCCTGCATCCGGTGCGACACCTGCCTGGATGTCTGCAAGGAAAAGGCCCTGTCGCGG
>CAYMDG010000277.1:0-4456 GCA_964388905.1 uncultured Bacteriovoracaceae bacterium | reverse complement strand
ATTGTAGTATGCGTCAATATCGTCCCATCTAAAGAGGGTGTACAGGGTTCCTGCGCTGACTTCCAGTTCAGGTGAGACCTGATAGACCCCTGCAACCCCGATACTCCAGCAATCACCGGCTAGGTTGGAAATATCCTTTCCAGTTGATGCCCTTCCCCAGTTGGCTGCACTCTGGAACCAGTAATTGGCATCCAGCTCGCCCCTGAATTTCGGTGTGAACTGGTACGATGCACCCATGCCGATCATGCCGGGGAAGTCCCTGCGATTCTTTTCTCTATCTGTGTATAACCCAACTGACTCACTGATATTGTCTCCACCCCTGATATCTGTCTTGAGATCAAGTTTCACCATGGATTCATAATGCAGCGCGAGATTCAATTTGTCATCAGGCCTTATTTGAACACCCAGCACCCCGCCCCAGCCGTTATCTTCCTGTTCCACATTGACCTTTAACGGGTAATTCGGGGTAGCATCCCCCCCGCCGCCTGTCATGGTCAGCCCCCCCTTAATGGAATTAGACACGGAGATGTTACGGATACCGGCAGCAATGGAGATCTTGTCTGAGATCTTATAGGCACCCCCCAAACTTGTTGCGAGATAGACCGAAGTGCCCTTGAGGTGCTCATGGGTGATGCCGGTGTAGGCTCCATAAAAGGGACTACCCGGGTCAGTTAATAATTGTGCACCAAGCCCCCTGGTAGTGATGGAACCATCCGGGTAATCGATGGACCCTGCGCTACCCGGCATGTACAAACCACCGAAGATGGACCACAGTCCTTTCTTGTAGGAGGCATAGAGGTTGGGAACGAACAAGTCCGGACTGTCCTGTTCATAGCTCAGCCGGCCGGTGCCCAGAGGATCATCAAAGGAATGGCTGGGCTTCCGGAACATCATCTGGTTCGAGACATTGAGATGAAACCCGTCGGACAGACTGGCCAGCCCGGCCGGGTTGTACACCACGATGTCTGCTGCATCCGTGGCGGCATTGCGGTTGGACATGCGCACCCATTCCGCACTCATGTTGGTCAGGTTGTCAATCTGGGCAAAGCCCTGCCCTGAGGAGAGAAGAAGACAAGTGATTATACCCGAAGCGATCAGAAGGTGTTTCATAAAGGATCTCCTTTCAAAAGGATCTATTATATGGTTACCCCTAATGACCTATCCTTCAAGCACAGGTTTATTACTACTCACGGAACCCGGCAAGAAGGGTTTTCCATTACCATGATATGCAATTGTATAATAATGGACAGGACTATTCCAGCCAAATACATGACCAATGTGTCCAAAAATGGGGGTGAACTATCAACAGATGAATATCAAAGAGTTCAGAAGGTAAGAAGATCGGAGCTCTTAGATATGACTGACAGGCTTCCAGCATAATATCCATAGAAGGGGATGACAGGTTAAGCCGAAGCAAGCATGAACCTTCAGGCTGCATAGACACCTTTGAAGGCTGGTAATATTACAGACAGTTCGTGACATTATTAAAGCCGTATACTATAAGATAAGGAAAAGAACGTACACCGTAAAAAGGTATTGAGATGAGGGAAATTGCCGCGATAGCTGCGTATCTTGTGTCCTGGTTATTCTGCGAACTGGTAATCGGGATTAAAAGCGGGTTTGTAACACTCATGATCTCCCTGCTCTTTGCCTTTGCCATCTACGCGCTGATCGCCTATGCTGAGCACGAAGAAGGGGACAAGAACGCGTAACGACTCCCCCCCATTTGTTATACACAGATTATCTTACTCATTGCGTCTAAGATAAGGATAAGACAAAATCATCGAAGCATGAAAAAGAAGATATCCAGCATATACCTGAGATACTCCATTTGGTTGACTGCATTAACCGTTATTGTACTGATAGTCCTCCTTGCCCTGACTGTTTACTATGTGCGCGAACGGGCCATAATAGAGCTCTTCAGCGACCAACAGGCATTTATTGCTGGCCATACGGCATCCCGGATAGAGGATTCTATTGCCAAGGTCGAGAAGGGCATGAGCATGCTCTTGAAGGCGTTATCCACTCAAGGGGCTGGCGAGTTGAGGAAACAAGAGGAGATAAAGACCCTTTATAATGAACTTAGGGAAAACGTTCTCACCGTTTTGGAGATAGATAATAATGATGTTGCTGTCTATGGGTATCCGGAAGATATTTCATCAAGGATGTATGGGAAGAAAATAGAAGACTTTGCCCTCTACCATGTACTGAAAAAGATGAACCAAAGATTTATCGGAGAGATCAGAGGGTTAAATATTATCAACAACAAAAACCAGGCATCTCAAGGCAAGAATATTGGAATTGGTCTTCCTGTAATAACCTCGGACGGCACCTATGCCGGGGCGGTACTGGCAATAATCTCACCTGAGTTACTCATCAAGCAATTTTTATCCCTCAATCAAACCCGCACTATGAATAAGTACTGGTTGGTTGATGAATCAGGTGCCATAATCTATCATCCCGACCAGGCCCGTGTAGGAAAAAATATTGCGGAACTGACGCCCCAAGGAAATGCGCCTTTTAAGATGTTTTCCTACTCATCGAAGCACTACAGCGAGATAATTCTTTACCAGAAAGACAAACAGGAAAAGTGCATTATTGCCTATGCCCCCATCCGTATAGGCATTGCAAAGTGGTGGATCATTCTTGTTACGCCCTATGAAGATGTCTTAAAGCCTATTCGCAGTGCATCGTTAAACATTATTCTCGGTGCAATAGGCCTTATTACCGTTGTCATTATCACAGCCATATCCATAGCCCGTTCCGATGTAAAACGATTCAGGCTCAAAGAAGAGCTTAAAAGGCTACAGGAGCGTGAGGTATGGCAAGGAAAGCTTTTAAGGGAGAAGATGACCATTGAAGGGATCGTTGAAGGATCCCCGGTCCCTATGTTTGTGCTGGATCAAGATCATAAGGTTATCTTGTGGAATCGAGCATGTACTGATCTTACCGGGTACAGCGCAGAGGAGATGATCAACACGGATAATTACTACAAGCCATTCTATGAAGACAAACGGCCATTCCTCCTTGACTTCATCATTGATGGCAATGTGGAGGACTTTGAAGCATATTATGGTGAAGGCAAGGTCTTGAAATCCGAATCCATCAAAGGGGCATATGAGGCAGTAAAATATTTTAAAAACTTAAGCGGTAAAGAACGACACCTGCATTTCCTTGCTGCTCCGATTTTCGATGAAAAAGGCGAAATAGTTGCTGCCATAGAGACCTTTCTCGATGTATCAAAAGAAGTGGAACTCACGAAGAACCTCCAGGAATACGCTGAAACCCTTCAAAACGAACTGGATGAGAACATCAGGCTAACTAAAGAGGTGGAAGAGCTCTATAGTTATCTTCAGAGCATATTGAACAGTCTGCCTGATAAGATTTATGAGCTGAATAAAGACGGCATTATCAATTATGTCAGCAGGCAGATACGCAGAGGCACCTACGATCCAAAGGGAAAACCCTTCACGGAATATGTGGCCCCGGAGCACAGGGCTTATGTCATCTCCAAATGGGAGGATGCAAAAAGAGGGATTTTCAAACCCTATGAGCTTGAGATGCTCAGCAGAAAAGGCACAAGGAAGCATCTCCTGATGACACCAAGCCCTGTGAAGGGCACTGATAGATTCGTTCTGGTGGAGCGGGATATTACCGAGCTGAAAGACCTTGAAAAAAAATATTATGAGAGTCAGAAGCTCGCAGCTATTGGTCAATTATCCGCAGGGATTGCCCATGAAGTGAGAAATCCTCTTTCATCGATAAAAATGAGCCTGCAGATTCTGGAAAAACGCATGAAGCCCGAGGGCAATGACCTTAAACGATTCAAGATTGCCCAAAGAGAGGTCGAGCACCTCGAGAAGCTTGTCAGCGATGTACTCATTTATGCAAAGCCCACGGCCCCCCATAAAGATCCGTCCGATTTAAGATCAATCATTGAGAGTGCCCTTGCCATGGTTGAAAAATCTCTTGAAGACAAGTCTATTGACCTGCAGAAAATATATGCACCCGGAAATGATATTATCGCTGTGGATTCACAAATGATCAAACAAGCACTAATCAATATTTTTCAGAATGCTATCGATGCAATGGAGCCGAAGGGAAGGCTCTCTATCAATTTGCGCAAAGAAAATGAATCCCTCCTCATAGAGGTTGATGACAATGGTTGTGGGATAGAGGAGGAAGATATCCCCTACCTGTTCAATCCTTTCTTTACCAAGAAAAATTATGGCACCGGCCTTGGTCTTACCCAGGTTAAGAAAATCATTGAACAGCACAATGGGGAAATAGAGATAATTAGCAAAAAAGGTTTAGGCACACGATTTATCATTACCCTCCCGAAGGGTGTTACATGAGGATGACCTCGCAGACAAAAGAGAATATGATCAAATCAAGCAACAAGGAGAAAGAGGGCCGGTAGCATGCCGAAGATACTTGTCATCGATGATGATAGCTC
>CAYMDG010000276.1:0-4465 GCA_964388905.1 uncultured Bacteriovoracaceae bacterium | reverse complement strand
TGAAGAGATATTCCTGGCCGGGCAATGTGCGTGAACTCCGTAACATCGTTGAGCGCGCATCCATCCTATGCAACACAGAACAGGTAGGGACAGAGTTTCTTCCTGAGAAACTCATAAACAGTGAGGCGGGCCTGAAACCCGGAGACCTTGTCTCCCTTGATAAGATCGAAGAAATGCACATCAGGCGCGTCCTTGCCTCAACCAAATCCTTGCAGGAGGCAGCAGAAATCCTCGGGGTCAACCAGGCCACACTCTGGCGCTGGCGGAAACGGTACCGTATCTGAGAAACAGCCCTGTCACCTTGCAAATTGCACAGCACTCCTTATTAATATTCTTGCATAATGCAATGCCAGTCATGGGTTTATATTCATAACTTATTGTTATTCAGGTGTTTTATTAATGGCATGACCATTGCCTTCTGTTCTGCATGACAGGAGCGGACAAATGCTGAGTTTAAGACAGAAGCTGATGATCGGATTTGGAGGTCTTCTACTGATCATTTCCGTGATCGGCGTGAAGAACATCGTTCAGGTAACAGACTTGGGCGGCGCCATTGATTCCATCCTGAAGGAGAATTACCGGAGCGTAATTGCAAGCCAGGATATGAAAGATGCCCTTGAGAGGATGGACGATGGTGCGCTGTCCATCCTCCTTGGGTCCAGAGAAAAAGGCATCACTATCATCAAAGACAATACCCTTGATTTCGAAAAGGCCCTTAACATCGAGTTGAGCAACATCACGGTGAAAGGCGAAGAAGAGATGGCCCATCATCTCCAGGGGCTCTACTCCCGTTATAAATCCGCCATTCTCACCATGGAGGATAGCTCTCTGCCCCCGGACAAGCTTAAAAAAATCTACTTCACGGAGCTTAAACCTCTCTTTGAGGAGATAAAAAATACCTCGGATAAGATCCTTACCATGAATCAGAAGAACATGTTCGATGAAAGCCAGCAAGCCCGCAGGAAGGCTGCAATTGCCAGGCATGAGATGTATGTCCTTCTGATCATCGGGGCCGGTGTTGCTTTGTTGTATGTGTTCCTGATCGGCAAATGGATCTTGAGGCCCATCAAACGCCTGAAAGCCTCTGTGGATGAGATCAGGCATGGGAATCTCGACCTGGTGGTCGCCAGCGACACCCATGACGAGATAGGTCAGCTCTCGGATGCATTCAATGAGATGACGGCAAGTCTGCGTGAACTCAGGCGAAACGATGAAGCAAAACTGGTCAGGATGCAGCAGTCCACCCAGCAGACCTTCAACAGCCTTCCCAATGCCGTTGCCCTGGTCGATATGGACGGGAAGGTGGAAATTGCCACGGAAACAGCAGGGACCATCTTCGGGCTCAAGCGTAATGTACAGATCCAGAACATGCACACACAATGGGTGAATGAAATCTTCAAGAATGCCCTTGCCGGAAACTCCATGCCCTCGCAGACAAAGGCCGCCCCGGTCATCCAGCATTTTGTCAATGCAGAGGAGCATTATTTCCAGCCCACGGCCATTCCCATCTGGAACAACTGGAAACAGATGACAGGCGTCATTCTGGTATTCAATGACGTCACCAAACAGCTTGAACAGGACGAACTCAAAAGGGAATTCCTCTCCACGGTATCCCACCAGCTGAAGACACCATTAACCTCTGTCCGTATGGCCCTTCATATCCTGCTTGAGGAAAAAATCGGGTCCCTCACCCCCGGGCAGGCCGACCTCCTGATTGCTGCGCGTGAAGACTCGGAACGATTGTATGGGGTAATTGAAAACCTTCTGGATATCAGCCGTATAGAATCCGGAAAAGTTGCGATGAATCTCCAATCGGTCTCTTCCGCCCAGCTCATCCTCAAGGCTGCCGAGCCATTCAGGAGCTCAGCCAGGGACCACGGTATAGAGCTTGAAACAGCCCTGCCGGAGGATTTGCCTGATGTCATGATAGACACTGTGCAGATCGGGCATGTCTTTGCCAATCTGCTCACCAATGCCCTGAAATATACCCCTTCCGGCGGAAGGATCACCATCTCGGCACAGGGCGCCAAGGAACACGTGCTCTTCCAGGTGAAAGACACCGGAAAGGGCATACCGGCCAACTATCTTCCCCAGATATTCGACCAGTTCTTCCGTGTGCCGGGGCAGGAGACAAAGACAGGCACTGGATTAGGTCTGACCATCGCCAAGGAGATAGTCGAGGCCCATGATGGGACAATAAGCGTTGAAAGCTCTGTGGGAGCAGGCAGCACCTTCACTTTCACTATACCACGGACAGACAGGATCAAGTCCCTCACCAGCGAGAAAGAGGAACAGACATGGTTGATGTGATCTATATTTCAGCCGCAGCAGCTTTCTTCGGGATTTGCGTGCTCTATACCGGCCTGTGCGGGAGGCTCTAGGATATGGCTGATTTCATCGTGCTCATCATCTCCTTGGTGCTCATAGCATATCTCTTCATCACCATTGTGCGTCCTGAAAGATTCTAGGAAGATCTTCCATGGCCGGATCGCTTTCTTCCAAGGAGACACGGAAAATTTCAGACGGGTGAGGGCAATGAACAATTACGGATATGGATGGATTCAACTTGCTGCTTACGCGGGCGTCTTGCTTGTGCTGACCAAGCCCATGGGGATGTATCTCGTACAGGTGCTGGATGCAAGGGGAAAAACACTTCTCGATCCTTTCATGCATCCTGGAGAGATCCTTATATACAGGCTCTTCGGGCTGGACCCAGGCAAGGAACAGAACTGGCGGGAATATTCATTGTCCCTCCTTGTTTTCAGCATGATCGGCTTCTTGATGACCTATGTTATCCTGCGCCTGCAACATCACCTTCCATTGAATCCGCAGGGGTTCGGTCCATTGAGCCCTCATCTCGCATTTAACACAGCCGTAAGCTTCACCACCAATACCAACTGGCAGAGCTATGCAGGGGAGTCCACCATGTCGTACTTTTCCCAGATGGTGGGTCTTGCCTTCCATAACTTCACCTCTGCAGCAACCGGGATTGCTGTAGCTGCAGCACTGGTAAGGGGTATTGCCCGGAACGCAGCAACGGCCATCGGCAATTTCTGGGTGGATATCGTCCGTACCCATCTCTATCTCCTCCTGCCCCTGTGCCTGGTGTATGCAGTATTTCTCGTTTCTCAAGGCACGATCCAGAATTTCAAGGCTTATGATACGGTCCATCTGGTGGAACCGTCATTTGTTCAAGCACCCGAGCAGGACGCAACAGGGCGGACAATCATGGATGAAGGGGGAAATCCCATCATGGCAGAAAAGAAAGTCGAAACACAATCCATCGCCCAGGGCCCTGTGGCATCTCAGGAGGCCATAAAGATGCTGGGGACAAACGGCGGGGGGTTTTTCAACGCCAACTCGGCGCACCCTTTTGAAAACCCTACTCCTCTTTCGAACTTCATCCAGATGCTCTCCATCTTCCTGATACCGAGCGGACTCACCTATTACCTGGGTTCCATGGTGAAAAACCAGCGACACGGATGGACAATCTGGGCCGTTATGCTTGCCCTCTTCCTGGTTGCCGCACTTATCTGCTGGGGCGCCGAAAGAGCAGGAAACCCGCGCCTTCATGAACTGGGCATCGAACAGGGCCAGGGTAACATGGAGGGGAAAGAAGTCAGATTCGGCATCTTCGATTCCGCCCTCTTCGCCACCGTAACAACAGACGCATCCTGCGGCGCGGTCAATTCCATGCATGATTCCTTCACCCCCCTGGGAGGATTGATCCTGTTATTCAATATCCAGCTCGGCGAGGTGATTTTCGGCGGTGTGGGCTCCGGATTGTACGGGATGCTTATCTTTGTGATCATAACCGTATTCATTGCAGGACTCATGGTGGGACGCACTCCTGAATACCTGGGTAAAAAGATCGAGGCATATGATGTGAAGGCGAGTGTCCTGTTCATCATGGTGCCGGTCATCAGTATACTCGGCCTTACGGCATGGGCCTCGGTGAGTTCCTGGGGTCTTAACGCCTTGAGAAATGCAGGTCCCCATGGTTTCTCGGAGATACTCTATGCCTTTTCTTCAGGCACGGGAAACAACGGCAGCGCATTTTCCGGGCTTAACACGAACAGCAGCTGGTTTAATACTACCCTCGGGTTTGCCATGCTCCTGGGAAGATTTTTCATGATCATTCCTGTGCTCGCGCTTGCAGGAAATCTGGCCAGGAAAAAAAGGATCACCCAAGGCAGCGGGAGCTTCCCGGTTTCCGGGATTATGTTTGCCTCTCTCCTGATAGGCATAATCCTGATAGTAGGCGCACTCACATTCCTGCCCGCACTCTCTTTAGGCCCCATAGTCGAGCACATGGCCATGCTCAGGTCGAATATGCTGTATTAGGGGGAAGACCTTTGACCGCTGCAAAGAAACAAACCCTTTTTGCCCGTGAGATTCTTTTACGATCAGGCATGGAATCAGTGAAAAAACTCAACCCTCGCTCTCTGATGAAGAACCCTGTCAT
>CAYMDG010000275.1:1324-4467 GCA_964388905.1 uncultured Bacteriovoracaceae bacterium | reverse complement strand
CCGGGGCCAAGGTCCAGCAATACGGACAGATCTTCAAGCTCAACCCGGAAGTTTCTGACATTGCCGACACCTACGCCTATCATCACAAAGGCATTGATCTTGTCGTTTTGGGAGCCATCCAATCGGGCGGCTCCGGGTGCGCCTGCCCAGAGAACGTTCTCCTGAGCGCACTTGTCCAGGACCTGGTCCTGCACCGGGGAGAGGTTCTGTACATGGATATGGAGCCCGGCATCGAACACCTGGGCCGGGCAACGGCACGGGGCGTCACTTCCTTTGTCGTGGTCGTGGAACCGGGCACGCGTTCCATCGAATCGTTCAAGCGCATCTCATCCATGGCATCTCAGATCGGCTTGCAAAATATTTCGGTCATAGCAAACAGGATAAAATCCCGGGCTGATGAAGATCTTATCATGGGCGCACTGGGGGCAGCAAAAATCATCGGTATGATCCCCTACTCTGAAACAATCCTAAACAACGACCGGGACGGGAAGTCGGCAATTGACAATCTTGATGATTATCTGCTAGGTCTTTTCACGGATATTGTGCGGAAATTATTGTAAAAGTTAATAATATTAAGAAGATCAATGGTGATGAAAAAAACTGGGTTCCCGCTTTCGCGGGAATGACGCTCTGGATGTAATTTGATCCCGAGACTTGAATCATGTTTCGCAGGGATGAAAGACAGTGATATGACCATCAAGACAAAGTGCATAGCAACCGCCATCGGAAGCTTTCCCCACATTGCACCGGGAAAGGCACTGGATATCGTTTTCGAAGCCTTGAGCGATGCCCCAGTGTGGCCGCAACTGCCCAAACGTTTGCTTAACGAGCAGATGGAGATACAGTTTTCCGAAGGCATGCCGCGAGCCGTCATCGATCATGAGAAAGGCCGCTTGTATTTTGATACCTCGGGTGATTATTCCGAGGAGTTCGCTGCCTTCTACGAATCCTACATGGCTGCCCTGGACCCGGACAGCGGCAACCGGGACTGCTCGTGCCTGGCCATAAGCAGCGATTTTTCAAAGGGGCTCCATGGCTTTGAAGAGCGGCTGAAGGCCAAGGGCAGCAAATATCCATTCATAAAGGTCCAGACTACAGGACCCTGCTCTTTTGCGTTGACCGTTGTGGATGAAAACAAGCGTGCCATCTATTACAACGAAGAGTTCCGCGACGTCGTCGTCAAGGCCCTGGCCATGAAATGCTGCTGGCAGATCCAGAAGTTCAGGCCCTATGCGGACAAGATTATCTGCTTCATCGATGAACCAATCCTATCCGCATTCGGTTCGTCAACCTACATCTCGGTGAAACGCGAAGAAGTGGTTGCCCTCATAGGCGAAGTGGTAGAGGCCATCCATGCCGAAAACGCCATTGCCGGTGTGCACTGCTGCGGTAACACGGACTGGACCATTCTCATGGATGCAGGCGTGGACCTCATAAACCTCGATGCCTTCAGCTACGGCGAGACCATAGCCCTGTATCCCGATGCGATTCGCACATTCATGGCAGATGGCGGACTCATCGCCTGGGGGATCGTCCCCACCTCCCTTGTGATCCGCGAGCAGACCGTAAATTCTCTCATGGAACGCTTCACAAAAGTCATTGACAATCTCTGTGCAAAGGCGGGCATCGAAAGGCGCCAGCTCCTTGATCAATCGCTCATTACACCGTCCTGCGGCACCGGTTCCCTTGCCGTGAATGATGCAGAGATGGTTTTTTCCATGCTGAAAGACCTTTCCTCGCATGTCCGTGGCCGGTTCCAGCTCTAGCAGGCTTGTGCAGTCTTGACGAAAAGGTATACCATAGCGATAACCGGTAAGGGCGGAACCGGTAAGACCACCATTGCCGCCTCAATCATCAAGGGCCTTATCAACAAAGGGTACAAGCCGGTCCTTGCCGTGGATGCCGATCCCAACTCCTGCCTCGATGAGGTGCTTGGCGTGGAGGTCAAAAAGACCGTGGGCCAGATCCGGGAAGAGAGCCGCAAGGCAGGCGACAATCAGCCCTCTGGCGTGTCCAAGCGTGAACTCGTGGAACTGCGGATTGCCGAGAGCCTTGTGGAGGCGGAAAACTTCGACCTCATCGCCATGGGTCGCCCCGAAGGCCCGGGCTGCTACTGCTACGCCAACAACCTCTTCGGCGACTGCATCAAAGAGCTCTCAGGCCATTACCCCTTTATCGTCATCGACAACGAGGCCGGTCTGGAAAACCTGTCGCGGAGACTCTATCAGGAGATCAACCTTCTGATAATCGTGGGCGATCCTTCAAAAAGGGGAATTCAAACCATCAGACGCCTCCATGATCTTGCTAAAGAGATGGGAATTGTATACGAGCGACTGGCTGTTGTGATAAACCTTGTGAGGAAGGGAACGTGGCCGGATATGGCATTGATACAGGAGTTGAGTCCTGATTATAAACTCATGTTGCCCTTTGACAGCGAGCTAGCAATTACGGCCGAAAAAGGCCAAAGCATTCAGGAACTGAGTTTGACCAATCCGGTACTGGCTGAAATCTTGAGCTTTATCTCGCAACTGGATTTGCAGGAGAAATGAATCATGGATAACAGCACGAAACTCCCTGAAGACAGGGCATGCGACCTGGCATCCATAGAAACGATTGAAAAGGCTAAGCGTGACTGCGTTGACCTGAGCTTTTTCCGCATGGACCAGCAGAAGAACCAGTGCACCTACGGCACCAAGGGGCTGTGCTGCCGTATCTGCCACATGGGCCCCTGCAGAATCACTGCAAAATCCCCTTTGGGCGTATGCGGGGCCGATGCCGACACCATAGTTGCCCGCAATTTTCTGCGGGAGGTCGCAGGCGGGGTGGCTTCCCATTCCGACCATGGCCGGCACCTCGTGCTGCTCCTGAAGAGGATCGGCCTGGGCAGAGGCGGAGGATACTCCATCAAGGATGAACACGCCTTGCGAAAGATCGCAGCTTCTTATGGCATCGATGACCAGGACATCCCTGTGGCTGAGCTGGCCGTCAAGCTCGCCGAGCTTCTCATAGGAGAATACACCTCCCAGGAAGACAAACTCAAAACCTTGAGGCTCGCCCCGCTTACCCGCCAGGGGGTGTGGCAGAAAAAGGATGTGGAGCCCGAAGGCATCGACCGCATGATCGTGGAAGCCATGCACCGCACG
>CAYMDG010000275.1:0-1224 GCA_964388905.1 uncultured Bacteriovoracaceae bacterium | reverse complement strand
GGATGTGGAGCCCGAAGGCATCGACCGCATGATCGTGGAAGCCATGCACCGCACGCACATGGGCGTGGACCATGACTACAAGAATATCCTCATGCACGCCTTCCGCCTGGCCATAGCCAACGGCTGGGGGGGCTCGCGCATCGCCTCCATGGTGTCCGACGTGCTGTTCGGCACCCCTACCCCGGTGCGCAGCAATGCTAACCTGGGCATTTTGGGCGAGCACACGGTCAATGTCCTGGTCCACGGCCACGAGCCCGCCCTTTCCGAGATGCTGGCCGCCGCCTCCACGGACCCCGAGATCAAGGACTATGCAAAAAATGCAGGGGCCCAAGGCATAACCTTGGCCGGCATATGCTGCACGGCCAACGAGATCCTCATGCGCCACGGCATCCCCCTGGCCGGCAACTTCCTGCAGCAGGAACTGGCCATTGTCACGGGCGCCATCGAGATGATGCTCATCGATGTCCAGTGCTGCATGCCCTCCCTGCCGGACGTGGCAAAGGCGTACCATACACAGATCGTGTCCACCAGCAGCATTGCCAAGACCATCGGAGCCACGTCCACGGAGTTCAACACCGACCATGCCTATGAGACTGCAAAAGATCTCCTGAAGCGGGCCATTGACAATTACCGGAACCGCGACCCCAAAAAGGTGGCCATACCCACACACATGAAGCCGCTCATCGCCGGCTTCAGCGTGGAGAGCATCAAATACATGCTGGGCGGCACCTACCGCGCCTCCTTCAGGCCGCTCAACGACGCCATCATCCAGGGCCGCATCAAGGGGGTGGTGGGCATCGTGGGATGCAACAACCCCAAGACCAAGCTCGACTCCTACATAAACACGCTCACCCGGGAGCTGCTCAAGGAAAACATCCTGGTCCTGAAGACCGGGTGCGCTGCCATTGCATCGGCCAAGCAGGGCAACCTGACACCTGAAGCCGCCATGGAATTTGCAGGCCCGGGCCTGCGGGAGGTGTGCGAGGCCGTGGGCATGCCACCGGTGCTGCACATGGGGAGCTGTGTGGACAACACCCGCCTCCTGGAGGCGGCAACCGAGATCGTGGCTGAGGGCGGCCTTGGAGACGACCTGTCGGACGTTCCGGTCGTGGGTGTTGCCCCGGAATGGATGAGCGAAAAGGCCATTGCCATCGGCTGCTATTTCGTTGCCTCAGGCATCGATGTCATCCTGGGCAACCCGTTCTATATCTCGGGATCAAAGAA
>CAYMDG010000274.1:0-4470 GCA_964388905.1 uncultured Bacteriovoracaceae bacterium | reverse complement strand
CAACGTCAGGAGTTCCGCTCCGATAGAGCCCTCCCCCTCGCTGTCCTCTCCGTTTCCCTCAAAGAGGGCCCCGCACTTCGTGCACATGTCTTCATCTGGTTCAAGCACTTTTCCGCAGGAGGAACATTTTCTTATGGCCTCATCCCCCATTAGGTTCCCCTTTCTTTAGGAACAGCGTAAGTAAGGGCAGCACATCCCATACGATGAAAGGATTCGACTTGAAAGCGAAATGTGTGCAGACGCTTTCAGCTAATGCATAGAACTGGAGTCGAGTCATATTGCTGCGCCCCATGATACCTTATAAATCGGAAAAACTGCATGCATACTGTAGAGAGCTGTCTTACCCCTTTTATAAAACCTTTTTGTCGTTTCATTAACGATTTGTTTTAATTAAAATAGCCTCTGACCCCATTTATTAACTTCTCAAGCTCAAATAATAGACCTCACGTGATAGACATAGAGAAAGTATAGAGCACGTGCCAGGATCGACACTCTGAGTCTGTAGCCTGAATACCATGGATTAGAAAACAATATCTTCAGTTTTCAACCTTCTCAAAACCGTAATGATATCGCAGAGATCTATGCTTGAGAAAATCTTATTGTGATAACAAGTTGCATAGTATTTTATTACCGATGGAAGTTGGCGACTAATTTGATCTATCTGCATCGCTCTTTCATTTCGCAAGTATGGGTTGGGGGGAGGGGGGGGGGACGTGTTAGTGCATCCTTGGAAATCTCCGGGATGATCTAGGTGACCATAGAGCCGAAACAAATAAGCCTTTCACAAAGGTACCTTGTTTGTTTCATTGGCCTACTAAGTGGTGTATCCTTACTTCAAAAGGAACTATCAATATGAAACTGACACAGATTGGGTTGGATAAGATTAAGCACATCATCCCGCAATCGAAGAACCCTCTGATTGTGGCTCGAGGACTAGATTTCCTTCATGACGGCTCATTCAACTCCAAGTACACACTAGATGACTCTTCTGACCGCATTTTTACAAATAGCCTCTTGCCCTCGTTTCCCGGTGAATCATGGGACAGGTTTTTTGAGGGTGCTGAAAAAATTGCACGTGGAGAAAGAGTACCCCTATGGCTTGATATCGTTACCACAGGAAGGTGCCATTGCACTTGCTGGCACTGCTTCCGGTCGAAATACATGAATACATCTGACCTGAGCCTTGATGTTATAGAAACCCTTATTTACGATGCATACGACCTGGGTACGGTTATGCTGGGTCTCACCGGCGGGGAACCTATGCTTCATCATGATCTGTTTGACATAATCCGTTTGGTGCCGAAAGGCATGGAGATTCTTTTGTACACAACAGGCCATTTGATGGACGAGGCATTCATCCGTAAAGCTGAAGAAACACAGTTGACCAGGTGCATAATAAGCCTCGACCACTTTGACGCCGAGGTCGTCAAGAATAGGAGACAGCATCAAGGTGCCTTCGAAGAGGCCATAAACACCCTAAAGCTCCTTGCCCAGAGCCACATCTATACAAGCGTTGCCCTGTGCATCACCGAAGACCTGTGTACGGAAGAAGCCTTCAACCGATATATGGACCTGGTCTGCTCTCTGGAAGTTAATGAGATCCGGGTTATCCTGCCGATACCCCAGGGGAGACTGCAGGGGGGAAACCACAAGCGGCTTTATGTAGATGCCCGCCGTGTGGTCAGAAAGATCAAGGAACAGACAGCCGGGGATGAAAGCGTGCCGAGCATCATGCTCTTTTCGGATTTCGAGAGTAGTGCCTGCTTTGGGTGCGGGGCTGGGTTCCACTATATCTCAGTTAATAACGATGGACAAGTGACCCCCTGTGTAGCCGTGCCCCTTGCATTTGGTAATATCTATAACAGCACTCTTAAGGAGATTTACTCCACCATCATGGGGTGCTATTTCAAATCGCCCGGGACCACGTGTTTCGGGAGGCGTATGAGCCGTATGGTCGGAAGACAGGGAACCGAACCCGAGTCGTACCCATATCCGATTGAATATTCCAAGGCATTGGCTTCTGGTTGTAGTGTTGATGGTGGGCAGGGGGCCTTCTTCAGGAACATGGGCGTTCCTGTATGCTGCAGAATCGATCCTCAAACATCTTCATGCCGGGATAAGGTCAAATGTTTCTGATGCCTTCTCTTTGAGAGGAGTTACTATGGGTCAAAAAGCAAGACTCATTGGTGTAGGGGAATACACACCCCCCGCCCTGACCAATGACGATTTCATAAGGGTGTTCGGCAAGCGGGCTTTATTCATCGATAAGCTCATACCCCACAAGAGCCGCTACTGTGCCATCGATATCGCTACCGGGACTGCACTCACAAAGAACTCCGACATGGCTTTCGAAGCATCCCGGCAGGCAATTGATATGGCCGGTATAGTACCAGATGATATCGACATGATTATTCTGGCCTCGGCATCGCCTGACTACCTCCTACCTCCATGTTTCACTATACTGCAAGGCAAGCTGGGGATTCGCGAATGTATGGGTATGGATATCCGCTCCGGATGCTCCGGCTTCGGAACAGCGTTGATCACTGCACAGCAATACATCGAAACCTCCAAGGCGGATACCGTACTCGTCGTAGGCTCCGAGCTGAATTCCAGCAGGAGCTCTTTCCTCTTCAAGGATGGGGTAGGCAAGTTTCCCTTACATGCCCTCTTCAACCTCATGCTATTCGGCGACGGCGCTGGGGCTGTGATCATGCAAACTACCGATATTCAGGATGAGGGAATATTCTGCTCTACAATGGCATCAACCAAGGCCGACACCCCTTCAGGGTCACGGATTGAGGTGGGAGGCTCCATAGCCCCTTTCCCACTGGACACTATCAAGAAAGAAGACTGGATCATCTACCAGGAACCCAAACTCACCGAGGAGATGATCCCACTTGTATTTTATGAGGCAATTCAGAGACTCCTTGAGGTAAACAATCTGAAATTGGAATCTTTTAACTCTTTCATCTTCCCCATCGACTCGCATACCATCCTTGAGCGGGTACTCACCTATCTGCCAGAGCTCGATGAGAAGAAAATTGTGAGCATTGGCTCCGAAGGGGGCAGCATGGTGAATGCTGCTATACCAGTATCACTCGTTAAGGCATATCATGAAGGAAGGCTTAAAAAAGGGAATCGTATCCTGATCTATGCCGCAGAAAACACACAGTGGCAGCATGCCATCATTGGGCTTGACTGCAGTTTTACATAATAATGATCCCTCCTATGGATAAAATAAGATCAGTAGGGACAGAGGTCAGAAGCGATCTATAAACATCCATAGCCATCCGTGTCTAAAAGTATACTGGTTCAGGGGATTCCACTCAATGATACAACCTCACCAATTATTGCCGATGTTTTACATGCAAGCACACGACCTCCATCCTCCCGGACTTCCAGAAGAATGAAGGCTGTGGCTTGAAAGGTTTTTTCTTAATGTAATGTTGTAGTGACAACCGATTTGACGTTCTTATATTTGTTTTTCTTTACCATCTCCCGCATGCCAGCGATGGTTTGGATACACATGTTTTTACTGAAGAGGTTTATGACGAAGGAGGGGAGATTTCCCCCCGGGTCCGACAGGACTACATAGGTGACTTCGGTTTTGTCCAGGCCTTTGGGCACCAGGACAAAATCAGCTATCAGAAGAGTCACCCTGACCTTATTCTTATCCAGTTTATACTCTGACTTGATACCTTCTGCATGGAGATAGATTGTTCCGGTTGCCTTGTCGATAGACCAGTCGCCTTTGCCAACGACATCCCGATCGCTTACAGGATACGGCATAGAGATAACTCTATAAAAATACTTAGTATCAGCAGTGTTCTTTAGTCCTTGGGTATTGACGGCCTCTGACTCTTTGCACTTGTACATGTATTCTGTTCCCGCCGATGGGTCCCGGAGAAGCGCCTCGATGACAGCTACAGGTGCCTCAACAATACCAACCCCCTTTACCTCATCGACACTGCTCTTGGATGTTGGCCTGGTATAACCCACGATGCCCTTTGACTCTCCGATTTCTTTCCAGCCGGCGTCGTCGGCCCATACTCCTGAAGAACACAAACCGACGATGAACATAGCGATCATGTTGACTTTGATAAATTTCATTTGTTATCCCCTATAGAGAAATGATTTGCCTTATTAGCAATATCCAATTTGCTCATTTCTATAACCTCCTCATTGTTATAGAGTTCATAAACAATATCTAGAAGTATAAAAGTAGTGTCAAGAATGTTCCGCATTTTTGATCAGAGTTTCTTTCCTTCGGAATAGTGCCTCCTGTAGATTTACTGCTGGATGAAACCATGGATCACATGCCATCAGCAACGTTCTGCCAATTTTGTAGGTTTCATTCGAAGATCTCTACCCAGTGAATCAGGTAATCAAAGGATAGATCCTACAATAACACCCAGAATACGAAAAGGCCCCTGATCTTTCGATCAGAGGCCTTTAATAATTGTCCTGGCA
>CAYMDG010000273.1:0-4486 GCA_964388905.1 uncultured Bacteriovoracaceae bacterium | reverse complement strand
TCGTTTATTTCTTCCAGGCCGTCCAGGCTCACCCCGATGTAGGAAAGGCCCAGGTCGGCAAACCGCATGGCCATGTCTTGCGATATGAGCGTTCCGTTGGTAGAGATTACGGCGCGCATTCCGGCCTTTACCGCTGCGTCGATGAGCTTCGGGAGGTCCTTGCGGATGGTTGGCTCTCCGCCCGAGAAGAGGATCACCGGGGCGCCGTAGTCTGCAAGTGTTGCTATGAGCTCGAGCCCCTGCTTGGTTGTAAGCTCCTGTTCAGCCTTGCCCGCAGAGGCATAGCAGTGCACGCACTTGAGGTTGCACACACTTGTTATGTTCCAGACCACCACGGGCTTCTTGTCAATAGAGAACTGGAGCAGGTGGGATGGCAGTTCCTTGGATGAGCGGCCGTAGCGCAAAGGGTCTGATGCCTCGACGGTGCCGCAGTAGAGCTTTGATATGCCGATCATGGTGTTTCTCCTAGTAATGCCTTGATGATGCCTTCATCCGTGTATTCGGATGCGATGAGGGCGGGGGTGAGACCATAGCCTTCCATGGTCTTCGCCGTGACCGGACCGATGGCGACGAGTCTTTTGGCACCAAGAAGCGCAGGTTCGCCGCCCAGGAGCTCAAGGGCATGCCGGATGCCTGAGGGGCTCGTGAAGATGGCGGTGTCAATGCCGGTAAGGGCCTGCAGGAACGTTTCCGGGCTCGCGGTTTTTGGAAGGATGGTATCGTAGATGATGATCTCGTCCACCACAGCCCCCCTGGCCTGCAGTGCCTCAACCAGGTAGGGTCTTGCGCCTCTGGCCCTGGGCAGACACACCTTCCGGCCCGTGAGATCCCTGTTGCCGATGAGCTCCACAATACCTTCAGACCTGAATTCACGAGCCATGCCATCGGCAACGATCCCATAGCCTTTCAACGCATCGCGTGTTTTGGGTCCGATGCACAAGACCTCTATTGATGAGAATGTCCTGGCATCTTTACCTTGAGAGAACAACCTTTCAAAGAACAGGCTCACCGCGTTCTGGGAGGTGAAGATGAGCATGTCATAGGTCTTGAGGTCAGGGATTTCAAACGGAAGTGCCGCGATTTCAATAAGGGGGTAGACCACCGCCCTGGCGCCCTTGGACGCAAAGAGTGCGGCCGTATCAAAGGCCAGATGGTCAGGTCTTGTGATGAGCACGGACATGCCGGACATGGGCAGCTCATCCTTGGAGAAGAGTTTTTCGCTCAGGCTCACCACCTTGCCCACAACGATGATGCAGGGCGAAGCTATTTGATTAATCTCTGCCTCTTGACCTATTGACCCCAGGGTGGAGATGACCTGGCGCTGAGAGGAGGTCGTTGCCTCCTGGACCACTGCGCAGGGCGTGTCTTCGGCCATGCCTTCTTTCATGAGTTTGCCCGCGATGGCCCCGATCCTGCCCGCACCCATGAGGAATACGATGGTGCCGGGCTCCTTGGCAAGGTGCGTCCAGTCGATAAAGCCCGATTCCTTGGTGGGGTCCTCGTGGGCCGTGACAAAGGTCACCGATGCTGCAAGGCCCCGGTGTGTGGGCGGGATGCCTGCGCTCATGGGTCCGGCAATGGCTGAGGTGATGCCGGGGATGATCTCAACAGGGATCCCGTGGCCCCTTAAAAATAACGCCTCCTCGCCGCCTCGGCCGAAGATGCAGGGGTCGCCGCCCTTGAGGCGGGCCACGTTCAGCCCCTCCTGTGCGAGTTTCAAAAGCAGCTCGTTGATCTGGGGCTGTTTCATGTATTCCTTGCCGGCGCGTTTGCCCACATAGATCTTCCGGGACTGACCGGGCGCGAGCCCCAAGACCTCTTCGGGGATAAGATCGTCATAGACCACGGCATCGCATCTTTCAAGGATACGCCGTGCCTTGATGGTAATGAGCTCCGGATCACCCGGGCCAGCCCCGATAAGAAATACCTTCATTGCGAACCGTTCCCGTGTATTTTCTCCATGAGGTTCATTGCCAGGGCGCTTCCCACCTCCGTTGTCGTGCCCTTCATGGACATCCTGGCCATGATTGTCTCGTCCGGCGATCCGAGCATGCCCGTAATGGAGATTCCTTGGCCATTTACGACAGCCAGTGCTCCTGCCGGGAGGTTGCAGTCCTGGCCGAGCTTTGCCAGGAAAGTCCGTTCGGCCTCGGCGCATACCCTGGTAGGGGAATGATCGAGCCTGCCAAGCATCTCTTTGAGCTCGGTATCCCTTTCCCTGCACTCCACTGCAATGACGCCCTGGCCGGGAGAAGGTATCATCTTTTGGGCATCAATGGCAATGCCAAGGGGTAATCCGAGCCTGATAACTCCGGCTGCTGCCAGGATGACCGCATCGAAGTTTTCTCCCGCCTTCTTCAACCGGGTAGGCACATTCCCCCTGATCTCCATGACCTTAAGATCAGGTCGGATCATTTTGATCTGGCACCTCCTGCGCATGCTGGATGTGCCGATGCTTGATCCGCCGGGCAGGGTATCCAGGTCATAGTTTCCCTTGGAGAAGAGCATGTCCCGTGGATCTTCCCGGGCAAGGCATGCACCTATGATAAGCCCGTAGGGCAAGATGGCCTGCATGTCCTTCATGCTGTGAACCGCCATGTCGATATGGCCATCCATGAGTTGGCGCTCGATGTCCTTGACAAAAACACCCTTGCCGCCAATGGCATCCAGCGGGGCGTCGGCCAGGATATCACCGGCTGTGCTGATAGTGACGACCTCGGTAACGAGCCCGGGCACTGCCCGGTCCAGCGCAGATCTCACCATCTCAGTCTGGGCCAGCGCCAGGGCACTACCCCTTGTGCCGATCCGAAAAGTCCTCATCAAGCTGGAATATCCTCCGTACGTTCTCGATATATTTAATCTCCGGATGTTCCTTCAGAAAGCTCACGGGCCGGTGAAGCAGTCTCTTATAGGATGCCCGCAAAGTGTTTTCCACAATGGATTTTTTATCATCAGGGATGGACAGAGCGTCAAGCTGGTCTGCGATATGGGATTCCATGAGGTTGAACAGGTCTTTGATGGTGGACTGGGCGGACAGTGAGTCCAGCCATTTTTCAAATTTGTCAACCTCCTGGTCGATAATCCCGAGTGCCCTTTTCGCCTCTGTTTCACGGTGGGCGAAGTGCTTGTCAACAATCGCCTTGAGCGCATCGATGTCGTAGAGATAGCAGTTGTAGCACTTGCCCACGGCCTCCTCTACATCCCTGGGTACTGCAATGTCGATGATGATAATAGGCCGGTTCTTCCGGATCTTCATGGCTGAAGCCATCATGTCCCTTGTAATGATGGGGCGCATGGAGCCTGTGGAGGTGATGACGATGTCGCTTGCAGCAAGTTCATCTGGCAGGCTTTCGAAGGGTATTGCTCTCCCGCCCAGCTCTTCTGCAAGGTCACAGGCTGCGCTCAGGGTGCGGTTGATGATGTGCATGTGTTTTACGCCCCTGTCTTTCAGACGTCTGGCTGCAATACCCGCCATGTCGCCTGCCCCTATGATGAGCACTGAGCTTTCATTGATGTCTCCGAAGATGTGCTCGGCCAGATTGACCGCCTCTGATGCCACTGAGACGGGGTAAGCCCCAATGCCGGTCTCGGTGCGGATACGTTTTGCAGTCCTGAATGCCCGGTGAAGGGCCTTGTTCAAGATGGTGTCAGTGATGTTTGCAGCAAGGGCATGCCGGTAGGAATCCTTCAACTGCCCAAGGATCTGGGGTTCACCAAGGACCAGCGAGTCAAGGCCCGAGGCCACCATGAAGAGGTGGCGGACCGCATCAACGCCGCTGAGATACTCGGAAACCTTTTCGATCCTTGCGCTATCGACCCCCGAGAGGCCTTCGAGAAGCTTCAACAGGGATGCCTTTTCCAGCGAGGTGAAGTAAACCTCGGTGCGGTTGCAGGTATTCAAGGGGCATGCCTCGGCGTCATGAGTGAGTATGGAGACGAGATCCGCAGGCTCTATCTTGATGCGCTCCCTTATGTCCACCGGGGCGTTTTTGTGGTTGATGCTGACGCAGCAGATCCTTTCCATCAGATAAGCCTTATTCCGTGGGAGTCAGGGAAGGCGAGGTTGATAAAGATGAATAAAAGCGCCATGAGCCCAAAGCCCATGAGGGTTATAATGGCAGTGCGCCTCCCTTTCCATCCGATGGCCAGCCTCTGGTGCAGGCTTAGGGCAAAGACAAGCCATGTCAGGCCTCCGGCAATTACCTTGGGGGCTATATGGCTGAATCGAAGCCCTGCCGAGGATGCCCATAGGCCTCCTGAGATCATGCCGAGCGTGATGGCAATGAAGCCGAACGAGAGCGATATATACAGTATGGTATCCAGGGTGGTGAGCGGCGGCAGGGCGGATACGGACGTGTGGATGGATCCTGTGCGGATGTTGTGCTCGTGTATGAGGTAAACCACCGAGACAGTGGCTGCCACGACGAAAAAGGCCTCACCCGCGATGACGCTCAGGGTATGAAGGGGGTAGAAATACTGGTACGAG
>CAYMDG010000272.1:0-4507 GCA_964388905.1 uncultured Bacteriovoracaceae bacterium | reverse complement strand
TACGTCCCCTCAAGGCATGCCCCTGTAAGCCTCACTCATAAAGAAAAATACCTATTTATATGTACATGGCCGTGGCGTGGCATCAAACGCCTGACTGTGTCTTTATTTAACAAACACACCCCATTTCAAACTCGTCCAATGATAGGTATTTTTATCAAGCTGTCAAGGACTTATCAATCATATCAATCGGGGAGTATGGAAGATCTTTTTTCAAACTGATTCGTTAAAAATCTTATGTTGCAGCCTTGAAGGATCAATAAAATCAGCGTGCCACAAAGGCTGCAACATAAAGGTTTTTAACGGATCAGTATTTCTTACTCTTCTTAAACGCAAGATCCATGTTCAAACCGACTGATCCGCACATGCAGGACAGGTGGTGCTCATGTCATCCAGTATCATATCCATGATAGGCTCAATCTTTTCCCGGAGCTCCATGGTGAGCGAACTGCCGAAACAAACGCGATCACCGATCTCGATGCCGTAGACTGCTCCGATTTCAGGCATGTTGAGGCCGCAGCGCTTACCGAGCTCCATGAGCTCAAAAAAATGGATCCCGTGGGAGGTGAACAGATGCATGGTCCCTGCGCCGCCCTCCTTTGAAATCTTCTTCACCTCTCCTACCGTCCCACCCCGGGTGCACATGGCATCTATGAGGTATACCTTGTCGTACCCGGTAACGGCATCCAGCAGATCAAACCCTATCATGGCGCTTGTCGCGACATGAGCGCCCATGATCCTGCCTTCAAGGGCCTTGGCTACAACAATGCCCACCCCATCGTCAGTAAGTATGGGATTGCCCATGCCGAGTACAAGGACCTTCACTGGTCACCTCTTGATCTGCCGTATGACTGCGCCCTGGTCATTGCGGATGGTAACCGTCATGGGCATGGTGCCCGGCAAGGTGTGGGTGGCGCACGAAAGGCAAGGGTCATATGCCCTGAAAGCCATCTCCACCATATTCAGGAACCCCTCTTTCACATCAGGCCCTTTCACAAAGGCCTGCGCCGCCTTTTTAACCGAGAGACAGATGGGGGCGGCATTATTCTGGGTTGCAACAATCAGGTTCACCTTGGTGAGGATGCCTTCATCATCGGTTTCGTAGTGGTGGAACAGCGTGCCCCTTGGGGCCTCGACGCACCCTACCCCTTTGTTCCTGAGCTTCAGGTTCATATTGCGCAGGTCCTTGCTCGTAAGCAAGGGCTGGTCAGCTATCATTACGTTGTTCTCTGCCGCCTGCAGCGCGCAGATGAGCCGAGCCCAGTGGGTTGCAAGGGTCTGGTGCGCGGGCTTTCCGCCCAAGGTGTCGAACATGATCTGGGCTTCCTTCTGGGCAAGGGGCGTCTGCATGGAGTCTCCCACGTTCAACCTCGCCAGAGGGGCCACCCGGTAAAGCGAGGTGCCTTCACCGTCCTTGAGACCATGCCAGCCGAGCTGCTTCAGGTGGTTGAGCTTGATATAGGTCCAGGGCTCCACCCACTCACCTATGTGCTGTTCATAGTCCCTGGGGTGGAACCTGACGAATTCTTTGCCTTTCTGGTCCACGACCCTGACGGTCCCGTCATAGAAGGTAGTCTTGTTGTTCTCGTCCACGAGCGACATGTAATAGGTCTTGAGGCTGTAGGCATCGTTCAGGATAAGATCCACATAGGCCTTGTTCGACAGCACGGCATCCTTGAAAAGCTGTACGGCGAATTTTGCAAAGTCCAGGGAGAAGGCGGCCGTATCCTTGACCCACTTCCGGTCATCCTCGGTGAAGCCTCTTGGCACGCCGCCGGGAAGACCCCCTTCGGGGTGCGGCGCCTTGCTGAAGATATGCCTTATGATATCCCGGTTGCGCTTGCGCACCTCTATCACCCTTTGCCCTATCTCCTTGCCGACCTTGCCGATCACTCCGAGGATATTGCGCTGACTGGGGTCGGCGTCCGGGCCCATGATAAAGTCAGGGGCAGCCAGGAAGAAGAAATGAATATAGTGGTCTTCGATATAGAAGGCATTGAACTCGAGCTCCCTGATGAGCCTGGCCGCCGGCGTAGGTTCGACGCTGTAAAGGTCGTCAAGGGCCTTGGTTGCCGCCATATGGTGTGCGGAAGGGCACACCCCGCAAATATTCGGCACAATCCTTGTCATCTCCTCTACCGGCCTGCCGATGCAGAAGCGCTCGAAGCCGCGGAGTTCCACCACCTGCCAGTATGCGTCGGCCACGTTGCCTTTGTCGTCAAGGAAGATCTCTATCTTGCCGTGACCTTCAAGCCTGGTTATGGGATCAATGGTTATCTTCTGGGTCATGATTCTTACCTCGTCTTGTCTATTGATTTTTTCTTCAGGGAAACCGAAGGAAGGCTGAAGCGGTAGCAGTACCCGGCAAGGTCGGCAATGCCGTCGATTGCCTTTGTGGCATCGGATTCGGACTCGGCACCCAGGAGGGCCGCCAGACCTGAGATGAACTTGGTCCCGGCGTCCGCCACCCCTTCCACCGGGCCGAAGCAGCCTCTGCAGGGCATGTTTATCCGAATGCACGTCTCCCCGCACCCTGATCTTATGGCCGGCCCCATGCACAATATCCCCTGGGCCAGGAAACACTTGTCCGGATCCGCCTCTACTGCATGGATGCGTTTAATCTCGCTGATCTCCATCTTGAGGGGTTTCGACTGATTCCGGGCACATGCATCACACAAGGGTTTGCGCGGAGTGAGCGTAGTGCCTCGCGGAGGGAGCTTTCCCTCCACCACTGCGAACACCGCCTGCGCCACGAGCTCTGGCGGCGGCGGGCATCCGGGAAGATAATATTCCACATCAATGATGTCATCGAGCTTGTAGACTCTTTCATAGAATTCAGGCAGGGTCAGCTTGTTCCCGTTGATGATCGTCTCTGTCCGGGGATAGTTCTTTTTCGGGTTCACCACGGTGGGCGCGTCACGGTATACCCAGTCGAAGATATCCTTCTTCGTCCTGAAATTCGCCAGGCCTGCAGTCCCTCCGAAGCAAGCGCAGGCGCCGAAGGCCAGCACTATCTGCGATTTTTCGCGGAGCAGCCTTGCCATCTCCTCCTGTTCGGAGTTCCTGACCGACCCGTGGATGATGGAAAGGGTGATCTCGCCCTTCTTCATGGCCTTGATGCTTTTGTACTTGAAATCCATGGCCACGGGCCACAAAACGATATCAACTGCATCAGCCACCTGGAGGATCGCCTCATTGAGATCCACTATGGTCTCATCGCAGCCTCCGCAGGCTGTCAGCCAATAAATGGCGACTTTCGGTTTTTCAGCCATGACAACTCCTTATTCGAGATTTCTAAACGGTCGGTGAAACCGGCCCGAGTTTGGCCAGGTTCTCGTGCATCTGATCGATGAGAGAAGGGATCATAACCCCTTCAGGATCCAAGTCCAGCTTGATTATGACTCGCTCCGGCTCTATGCCGAATTCACGAAGCGCCTTGCGCAGGAGAAGAACCCTCTTTCTTGCCTGGTAGTTGCCGTTCTGGAAGTGGCAGCTCCCGTCCGAACATCCCAGAATGAGGACACCATCCGCACCACTCCTGAATGCATCCACAATATGCTGAGTATCAACCTTTCCGCTGCACATGACCGGGATGATATTCTTGAATTCCTTGCTGAATTGACCCGTATTGAGATACCCCCACCCGAACTTGCAGGTAAAACATACAAGCCTCGGAGAAGATACGGACTTGGTTTTCCCCTTTTCCATCACCGGGCCTCCTGCAATGCTGAAAAGCACTCAGCTATCTGTTTTTTCATGTCCGAACCCATGAGTTCTCTAGCCTCTGCAGGACACGCCGAAACACACATCCCGCATGCCTTGCACCGGTAGGTGTCTGTTGCCGAGAGCAATGAGCCGTTTTCATGCCTCAGGTATGCAGCGCCGTAATGGCAGGACGAGACACAGATCCCGCATCCGCTGCACAGATTCTGATTTATAACCACATTCGGAATGCTATCCTGCAGACCAATGGAAACGCATGCCTTGCAGGACATGCACGGCCCGCAGCAAAGACACCGCTTGGCCTCCTCAATGGCCTCTTCGATAGTGAACCCCCGCTCAAAAAGCTGGAAGTGCATGCGCTTTTCAGGGGGTATCCACACGATCTCGGGCTCATTCTTATAAGCCTCATCCTTGAGCTGCGGGATATCCAGGGCCTCGAATTCCCGCTTCCTGCCCAAGGCGATATCAATCCCCTTGAGATGGCGCTCGATGGATATGGCTGCCTCCTTGCCTTCTTTCAGGGCGTCCACCATGTATCCGACCCGTCTCACATCGCCTCCGATAAAGATCCAGTCTTTACTCTTGCTATGCAGCGTCACAGGATCGACATCGAGCCTTCCGTGTTCATCCAGCAGACCCTCCCGTTGGAGGAACGAACGGTCCGGACCCTGCCCAACCGTAATTATGACCACTTCCCCTTAAATGCTCATGACATCGATCGTATCAAAGGCAGGACTAAACCTTCCCTCTTTATCAAATGGCACGGTCGACAGAGGGGTCTGGAGCC
>CAYMDG010000271.1:0-4513 GCA_964388905.1 uncultured Bacteriovoracaceae bacterium | reverse complement strand
CTCCATACCAGTACTGATCCATATGACCTTTTGTATCGATCCTGGTAAAGGCGTATCTGGAGGATATGAACCAGTTGCCGGTGATATTGAAGAGGCTTGAAAACGAGGTCTGATAGCCTGTCCCTGAAGTTGACGTGTATGAAACCCGGTTGCGTTTGAGATGCTCGTCCTCATCCTTTGCATAAACAAGGGGGAGGGCACAGGCCTCAAGGGTGATGATTAATGAGTCTTCGACCCTGGACCTCAGGGCAAGACCTATGGAAAATATGTTATAGTTTACCGTGTAGATGGATGTAGGCCCTGATATACTACCTGTCTGGTTCTCCCAGGGGCCATACCCTACCTGGCGTGTGTTGTAAGCCCTATAATCAAATTCCTCAAACTTGTAGCCGGCAATAAAACCCGCAGAGATGAACCTCGTGCGCAATGGGAAGATATGCGATTGAAGGGCAAATAAGAGTACCTTGGAATCGAGGTCATTTTCCGAATAGATGTCAACACCGGCATGGGTTTGCGTCCCTCTTTCATCGAGGTAATCGAAGTCCTTCATGGGGTTGTGGTTCGACATCCATGGTGTTGCAGCGATGTTGAACTCAGCTTCAAAGATGTCATGGACCCACAGGCCGAGTCTGATGCCGATGGTCCTTGCATCCATGGGCCACTCCAGTTTGCTGCGTCCGCCATTGAAGGTCGTTAGATTAGAGCTCTTCCCTGTTATGTCGACGGCCTCAAGCGAGATAGTGCTTTGATATTCAAAAGCATGAACAGATGAATATGAAGATGCAAACGCGAGCACTGAAAAAATCAGGACAAGGATTGAAAGCGATAAGGATTTTAGCCTCTTGTACACTACTTGTCTTCCAATGTTTTCAGAAGGGATGGACTCGGTCTGCGTTGTTGTGTGCCCCGATGTATAATCCTGATTCAATCTTAATTCCGCTAATTATTTTTACACAAGGGTTAGCATGATCGGTTTTTGTCAGGCAAGGAAATTCATCGGTTGAAGCGTCCACATGTCAGTCGCACAATGATTTGATATTTATAAACAGAATTCCGAGAAGATTTAGAGTGAAAACATACCGGGCTGACACAATATCTATGGACTATATGCGACAGCTCATAGACTCCTGTCGGGAAAGGTGTTCAGGTCCCCCTGAAGGATCTTCCCTGAGCGGCCTGGAGAGACTCCTTATCCAGCTTGTTGACTGTCAGCCTGATGCCTCCTTTGCCATTGATACCGAAGGCAGGATCATTGCGTGGAACAGGGCCATGGAAGACCTCACGGATTTAAAGTCATCCGAAATCCTGGGCAAGGCCGGGTATGAACATGCAGTGCCTTTCTATGGTGACAGGCGTCCTATGCTCATAGACTATGTTGTAAGCAGGGATGAGGAGATCATGAAGCGCTACCCGCAGGCAGTGCTTGAGGGCGATGCAGTGGTCGCGGAGATAGAGGCCACACTCAAGCATGATAAACAGGTGGTGCTTTGGATCAAGGCGCAGCCCTTGTACGATTTTTACGGCAACATCATCGGTGCCATCGAATCGGTCAGGGATATCAGTGCGGACAGAAAGACCCAAAAAGAGCTTAAGGATGTTGAGGACCGATATCGAGCACTCTTTGAACGGTCCCTCTTTTGTGTCTATATGCATGACTTCGATGGCAATTATATCGATGCAAACAGGGCCACGCTGGATACCCTGGGCTATACCTTAGGCGAGCTCAAGGGGCTTCAGTTCAGATCGCTCATCACAAAGGATCAGTACCCCCTTGCACTCAAAGTCCTTGAAGAGATCATGAACAAAGGCGCTCAGGAGGGGTTGAGTGAATTTACTCTCACCAGGAAAGACGGCACAACGCTAACCATTGAATCAAATGGCTCGCTCATCTTCCGAGACGGCAAGCCATATGCCATCTTGGGTGTGGCACGGGATATAACCGAACGCAAGCTGGCTGAAGGGGCCCTGAAGGAGAGCGAGAACAGATACCGCACCGTGTTCGAGAACGTCAGCGACTTCCTCATAATCCATGAACTGGACGGGACCATCATAGAGACCAACATTGCATCGATTCAAAGCAGCGGGTACTCTCCAGAGGACTTCAAGGGGCTGAATATACGTGACCTCATCCCGGAAAAGTATCGGGGAGGATTTAGTGAATACCTGCACAGGGTGGTTGAAACGGGCCGTGACGATGGGCTCCTGCGCGTCAGGACAAAAGACGGCAATCACAGGGTTGTGGAATACAAGAACGTCCTTATCCGCTATTCGGACGGAACCCCTCGTTATATCCAGGGTTCGGCAAGGGACATCACGGAGCAGGTCAAGGCACAAAAGGCGCTGAAGGAGAGTAAAGAGAAGTACCGGAATATCATCGACAACATGCAAGAGGGCTATTTCGAGGTGGATCTGGCCGGCAGCTTCACCTTCTTCAACCATGTCATATGTGACAACCTAGGCTATACCGCCGATGAGCTTGCCGGAATGAATTACCAGGACTACATGGACCAGGAGAATGCCCGGAAGGTCTTTGAGCAGTTTCACCAGGTCTTCCGGACAGGTAAGTCAGTCAAGGCCTTTGAGTGGGAGCAGATACGAAAGAACGGCAATCCCATGTATGTTGAGGCATCCATCATGCTCATCAGGAACGCGCGGGGAGATCCGGAAGGCTTTCAGGGCATTGTTCGCGACATCACCGAGCGCAAGGAGGCTGAGAATGACCGGGTCCGTCAGGAGATGCGCCTCTTGCAGGCCCAGAAGATGGAGGCCATCGGTACGCTGTCCAGCGGCATAGCCCATGACTTCAACAACATGCTCTCGGGCATCATGGGATACGGCGAGCTGCTCAAGCGTGAACTGGAAGCCGGCAGCCGCACACATGCATACTGCGAGCAGATCCTCAGTGCGAGTATGCGTGCACGGGACCTTGTTGCACAGATCCTCTCATTCAGTCGATCATACAAGGCCGTCAGAGAGCCAGTAGAGATTTATCCCCTCGTGGAGGATTCACTCAAGCTCCTTCACGCAAGCATACCCACATCCATCGAAATTGTGAGCTCCATTGACACCAATGCAGGAATGGTTTGCGGCGATCCTACGGAGATACACCAGATCGTCATGAATCTCTGCACAAACGCCTTCCATTCAATGGAAAAAAAGGGGGGTGTCTTAAGGGTGGATATGTATCCCTTAATCCTTGATGGGCATTTCATTGCCCGCTATCCAAGCCTCAACCCCGGTCCTCATGTGGTGCTGTCGGTGAGTGACACGGGGTGCGGTATTGATGAGGAGACCAGCAAGCACATCTTTGAACCTTTTTTCACCACTAAGGAGCATGGAAAAGGCACTGGGCTGGGCCTGGCTACGGTCCATCGCATCGTGACTGCCCTTAAAGGTGAAATCACCCTTGAGAGTACTTTGAACAAAGGGAGCACCTTCACCATCTATCTGCCGTGCATCAGCCAGGGGCAGGAAGAGGCCCGGGTGAAACATCCGTATTCCGAATCAGACACTGCCTGTGGTTGATGCATTTCCACAGATTGTGCGTTTAAGAAGAGTAAAGACCTGATCCGTTAAAAAAACTTGATCTGTTAAAAACCTCAATCTTGCAGCCTTTGCGGTATGCTAATTATCACGGTCCTTGAGGGCTGCAAGATTGAGGTTTTTAACAGACCTATATAAAAACAATTCCATGATCACTTTGAGTACTCTGCACAAGACCACCAGAGATGCATGAAACAATTATGGATACATCCAAGCGTTAAGATCTCCTCGTCCTTTCCGCGCCGCACACAGGGCATCCCTGCATGGATAGGGGACGTTCCAGATGGCACTCCTCAAGGAGGCCGTCGTCCTGGAATATATCCGCAGTCAAACCGTCCGAACGAATCCGCCCGTTGAACAGGATGATGGTGCGGGGGCACAGATCAAGCACCAGGTCCAGGTCGTGGGTAGCGATGATCTTGGTGTGGGTGAAATCCTTCAGGATTGCGATGATCTGCCTGCGGCCCAGGGGGTCGAGTCCGGTGGTGGGTTCGTCCAGCACGAGGATGTCGGGCGTCATGGAGAGCACAGTAGCTATGGCGGTCCTTCGTTTCTCCCCGGCCGAGAGCCTATAGGGGGGCTTGTGCTTCAGGTGCGCGATGCCGAGACGCTCCAGTGCATCCGTCACCCTTACCTCCACCTCTTCCCGGGGAAGGCCAAGATTGAACGGTCCGAAGGCCACGTCGTCGAAGACCGTGGGCATGAAGAGCTGATCGTCCGGGTCCTGGAAGATCATGCCCACGGTGCGCCTGACCTCGCGTAGGGTGTCTTTGGTGAGCGGGTAGTCTCCGATTCGAACGATGCCTGTTGTCGGGGCGAGGTAGCCGTTTAAGTGGTGCAGCAGGGTTGATTTCCCTGCACCATTGGGGCCCACTATGGCGACCGACTCCCCGTGGGTGATGCGAAGACCGATGTTATCAAGGGCCTTTGTCCCGTCCGGATAGACATGGGTGAGCCCCTTCACCTCGAC
>CAYMDG010000270.1:0-4520 GCA_964388905.1 uncultured Bacteriovoracaceae bacterium | reverse complement strand
CCTGTGTCTTCGTAGTTCCATGATCTCTTGGACCACAGGGGCCATAAGAGGTGCTTCTTGGAATATGTCTTGCCATCCGTATTAGTCCAGTAAAACGGGAAAACCTTTATTTCTTCATATGACCCGGATGCAAAGCGGATAAGGGGCCAGGGGAAATCTACACTCATGTGATGGGCCAGGTCGTCTTGGTTGTAGGTGAAGAACGGCCAGAGTATGGATATATTCCGGTAAGTGGATCCCCGATCATAACGGAACAAAGGCAGCACAGCATCCATTCTATGGTCGTCAGGGCCTTGCGAGTTTTGGATAAACGGCCAGAGAAAATACCGGGATGTAGAATCGTCGGACTTCTTCCATCCATAGAGGGGAAAGACCCTGAAAAGCCGCCCATCGCTGTATGAAAAAACGGGCCAGAGAAATGTGTAGGTGGTCTTCTCGTCAAGGGTTGTATCGGCATAGAGCGGCAGCAGGAAGAAACGTGCCCTTGTATATCCGAACCGGTGATACATGGTTCCATAGACTGGAAATACGCCCCAATAGGAGGTATCTTTATATCTCCCATAAAATACAGGGAAGAACTCGGTATGCTTCAGGTCCTCTGGTTCCTCCTGGTCGGTATGCCTGTAGAGTGGAAAGAGGAGGCCGCGTTCTTTCGTAAAACGACCCAGCGGATAGAGGATGTCCACCTCTGAAGTATCCCTATCCATATAGTAAAAAGGTCGTACCGCCCTTAAATGGTCAGAGAATTCAAGGAGTGGGCCAAACCCGCGGATGGTGCGCTCACCAATGTGTGATTCGTATGAGAAAAGAGGATCGGCATAGATTTGGCCGGCACATACCGGCACAGGCAATAGGAAGGACACGAATAAGATGAGACTCAAGCAACGAAAAAACAGCCCAGGGTTCATTTGATTACCAGACGAGGCCTAAGATCGTCCCCATTACCGTGATCGGCGTTTGTTCCTCAAGGCCTTGTGCCGCTCGGTTTGCACTATGGAGTGTCTCTTTCAGGCTCATATAAACCTCGTCATCTTTCAAAAGATGCCCAAGGGTTCCCTTGCCTGAAGCGATATCATCTGTGATCACCTTCAGGTTCTTTGTTGTTTCGGCAAGGTCGTAATAGAGCGTGTTGTCATTCATGAGCATACCCAGTGTGCCGTTTCCATTCATCCGGTCCATGAGCAGCTGGGCCGACTCCATGAAATCCACCATGGAATTGTAGAGCGACTCGTCAGTAACAAGCTTCCCCAATGAGCCCTGTCCGGAGCTGATGGTGCTGACCATTTCATCGATATTCTTGCTTGTACCCGTAAGGTTACGGGAGACCACGGTAAAATTCTCGGTTAGATCCTTCATGTTTGAAAGGATATCCGTGATGTTGTCCTTGTTGTCAGCTACAAGGGATGAGGTGTTCGCACTCAGATCGCGCAGGTTGACAACAATTTCCTTCATTATTTCAGGATCACCAAAGGCCTCATTGAGCGATGCACTCAATTCACTGAGGTTTCGGGCCAGCTCGCCGACCTGTATGAGCAATGTATCCATCGACGGCGGAACCTTTGTCCTGGCCAGATTCCCCCCAGGATCAATAAGATTTTTAGATACCCCGGGCGATAATATGATTATCTTATCCCCAAGCACGCCCTTTGTCCCGATGGATGCAGTAGAGTCGATGGGGAGCTTGATGTCCTCATCGAGTTCAACAGAGACTACTGCTGAGTAATCCTTATTCAGCGAAATCCCCGTTACCTTGCCGACCTGAACACCTGCCAGTTCGAGGATAGAGGAGGTTTTGAGCCCTTCAACCGTTGAGAATGCCATGGTTATCGGGTATGTCCCTTTCTTCGTAAGGTTTAATTCCCCGATTTTTACGGAAAGGATAAAGAAGATGATAAGGATGAAGACGACAAAGATCCCGACCCTTGCTTCGTTGCTCATGGGAGAACCCTTTCCTTGAGCACATCACTGTCTTTTTTATCCTTTTTGATGAGGATGTTGATCTTCTCCTTTAAGGAGTTGTTCACCGAACGGTTAAGGATAGATGACTTGAGGTAATAGTCAAGGGCCTTGTCGGCCTGGCCCAAGCCTTTGAGGATATCTCCCATATGTTCATTCACAACAGGGTCGTCTTTTAAGGTCTTCAATACCGTTTCCATCTTTATAAGCGCTTCTGCAGGTTTGCCCATTTTAAAAAGCACCCAAGCCATGGAATCGAGGATGAAGGGATCGTCAGGCTTCATCTCAAGGGCAGCCTTGATCATGGAATATGCCTTATCAAGGTTCTCTCCACGGTCGGCCCATACATAACCGATAAAGTTCAATGCAATGGGGTCTTGCGGATCCTTTTCCAGCAGATTCTCGGCTATTTTTAACCCTTCATCCCTCCTTCCCACGGTATCCAGTTCAGTTGCGAGCTGATAGCCTATCTCGTTGCAGGTCCCTAGGTCTGCATAGTCCTTCCATGCAGATTCCAGCAGGAGCACTGCCTGGTCGTTCTTGTCCATGCTCTTGAGGATGGAGGACTTGAGCATGGTGATGTCGCACCCCAACCTTCCTGAAACAGGGATTTCCTTGAGGATGTTCAGGGCATCTTCGTACTTTTCAAGGCCTGCGTAACCCAGAGATAGATAGTATTTGTCATCATCGGTTATCTCTTTCAGGCCTTTGATGAGTATCAGGGCATCCTCAAACATGCCTTCCTGGAGTTCGAGGATAATGAGCTTTCGCAAGAGCAGGCCGTCAGGGGCCACCTCAAGGAGTGACTTCAGGTGGGTTATGGCGTCTTTGTAGCGTTTGTGATCAACATAAAAGTCAACCAGGGCCAGATGCGCCTCATTCGAGAACGGGTCCACATCTAACAGCTTGCGATAGGTTTCTTCCGCCTGCGTCTGTTCGCCCAGGAGATTCTGAAGCCGGGCAAGGTCAATATATGCAGGAACGAAGTCAAGCCTTGCATCAATGGCCTTTTTCAAGTTTTCCTTGGCACACGTGAAGTCACGAGCCCCCATGCACGCCTTGGATATGGTGTAATAAATGATGCTGTCATCACCCTTGCCGATCAGACCTTTGAGGATGACCTGGGCCTGCTTGAAGTCACCCGTGATGACCTTAAGATTGGCAAGGAACAGTTTGAGCTGGATGTTATCAGGGTATTTCTTGATAAGGACCTCGGTATCCTGGATTGCCATTTGCCAATTGCCGTCTTTGGCGAAAATCCTGGTCCTCATCTCCAGGGCATCCCCGATATATGTCCCTTCATCGATAACCTTCTTAAGCGAGGTAAGGGCTGTAGCGCTGTCTTCCAAGATGAAGTAGATCCTTGCCTTTGCAAGCCAGGCAAAGGGATCTTCAATGCGTGAATACAGCTCTAACGCCTTCGGCCAATTCCCCTGGTTCTCCTCATACCGTGCAAGCATCATGATAAGGTTTTTGTCCTGTACTGTCTCATAGGGTGAATTCTCAACAACAGGGGCGTGGGCGCACCCAATGAGCAGGCCGAGAAGCACGATTGCCGAAGCGCATTTAATCTGAAACTGAGGATACAATGTCAAACATCTCCTTTATGGTCTTTCCAGGGTTATCAGTGCCAAAGATACTTGATCCGGCCACGATATTATCTACACCCATCCGTGTAAGATTGGCTATATTATCCTTGTTGATCCCGCCGTCCACCTGCAATTGAATCGTCCGGCCCGAAATCATTGTTCTTGTATCCGCGATCTTGGGTATCACCGCTTCGATGAAGGTCTGCCCGCCGAATCCCGGGTTCACACTCATGATAAGGACCAGGTCGATGTCAGTCAGGCAATATCTGATCGTTTCCAAAGGGGTGGAGGGATTCAAGGCAACTCCAGATTTCAATCCTCTTTCCCTGATCATGCTTAATGTCCGATGGAGGTGTCTTGTGGCCTCTGCATGCACCGTTATGCCGTCAGCGCCTGCCTTGATGAAGTCGTCGATATACCGTTCAGGGTCCATGATCATGAGATGACAGTCAAGGAATGCCTTTGTAGCCTTACGGATGCCCCTTACGACGACAGGTCCGATGGTGATATTCGGGACAAAAATGCCGTCCATTACATCCACATGGATCCACTGTGCCCCGGCATCCACAACGGTACTGATGTCGCGGCCCAGGTTCGAAAAATCAGCTGAGAGAATTGACGGTGCAATGATCATAGCGTTTCCTTCTGTCCCAATATGGCTTTATCGGCCTTCAATCCGCAAGAGAAAGCGGTTGCATCAAGGGCCTTCTTCCCTTCGATTTGAAGTATTCTTGGGATTATATACCCTCCGGCGCACGCAATCTTCACCCCGGATTTTTCCTTCAGGAGAGTCCCATGCCTTATACCATGATCTTCTATCTCGTAAGAACCGCTCATGATCTTTAGCATCTTCCCATCCAGGTACGTGTAAGCGCATGGCCACGGGACAAGCCCCCTGATCATGTTATGAATGGACCTCGGATCCCTGCCCCAGTCGATCTTTCCGTCTTCCTTGGTGAGCATGGGGGCGTATGT
>CAYMDG010000269.1:3025-4557 GCA_964388905.1 uncultured Bacteriovoracaceae bacterium | reverse complement strand
TGCAGCCTTTAAGGACCGGGAAAAATAGCATTCTCCTAAGGCTGCAAGATGACTTTTTTAACGGACCTATTTAAAACATTTTAGATCACGATTGAGTCTTATGCTTAAGCCACTCATGAAGCGCATAGAGTGCTCATGGGCACTTTCAATTGCAAAATCTGGGGGAAAGGGTACTTCTCAACCTTGTGTATATTTTCTTACGGGCATTACTGCGGTATTCTCTCTCTCTTCTTGGTGAGCTGATACTTTTCCACCTTCAGGTAGAATGTCTTGTAATTAAGACCCGACTCCCTGGCCGCCTCGGCAATGACGCCGCCGTGCTTATCCAGCAGGTGGGCAAGATACTTCCGCTCGAACTGCTCAAGCAGGGTCTGCTTGATGGTATGATAGTCGTTCCCTTCCCCTGCCTCCACCCATATGGTGGGCTCCTCGGTCATGGAGATGGGCGGCGCGGCCTGTGTGCCCACCGCGACATTGCGCAGTTCTGAGAATCCGGTGATGAGCTCGGCGCGGGTAGAGACCATGGCGTGCTGGATACTGTTCTCCAGCTCCCTGACATTGCCCGGCCACGGGTATGCGGTAAGCTGATCCATGGCCTTTGGGGAGATCCCCTTTACACTGGAGTTGAGCCTCTTGACGTTCTTGGCGATAAAATGGCCTGCCAGCAGCGAGATATCCTCCTTCCGGTCCCGCAGAGGTGGCACGATGATGGGGAAGACGCTGATGCGGTAGTAGAGGTCTTCCCTGAAAAGCTCCTTCTTGATCATGTCTTGGATGGGCCGGTTCGTGGCGCAGATCACCCGGAAGTCCAGCTCCACCTCGCGGTTGCTGCCGATGCGCGTGATCTTGTGGTCTTCTATCACGCGCAGGATCTTGGCCTGGAGGTCCAGAGGGATGTCGCCTATCTCATCGAGGAAGAGCGTGCCGGTATGGGCCTTTTCAAACTTGCCTATCCTCTGGGAAATGGCGCCGCTGAAGGCCCCCTTCTCGTGGCCGAAGAATTCCGATTCCAGAAGGTTCTCGGGTATGGCTGCGCAGTTGATCACCACAAAGGGCTTGGAGCGTCTGTCACTCCTGGAGTGGATGGAACGGGCGATGAGCTCCTTTCCGGTGCCGGTCTCACCTAAAATGAGCACGGTGAGGTCCGTCTCTGAGGCGGTCAGTATCTGCTCATAGAGCCTCTGCATCTTGGGATGGGACCCCACAAGCTGGTCCAGCCCCTCGGTGTGCTGCTGGATCTGACCCTTGAGGACGATATTTTCTTTGAGGATCTCGTGCTGTCTGAGGATCTTGGTCAGCGATATCTCAAGCGAGTCCATGTTGAAAGGTTTTTCCAGGAAGTCATACGCCCCGTACTTAATGGCCTCAACCGCCCCGGATATGCTCCCGAATGCGGTGATCACCACAACATAGGTGGACGGGAAGCGGTTCTGGATCTCTTTCAGAAGGCTATATCCGTCCATCCTGGGCATCTTGACGTCCGTGATTACGATGTCATGGTGATTCGCCTCGATCTTCTCCAGGGCCTCCAC
>CAYMDG010000269.1:0-2925 GCA_964388905.1 uncultured Bacteriovoracaceae bacterium | reverse complement strand
TCTATGATGTTTCCAAAGACCTGCCGGAGCTGGATGCCGTCCACGACAACAATGTCGGCATCCGGGTCATAGAAGGTCTGGACCTTGACCTCTTTTTGACTGAAGGCATCCTCAATGTTGAACAGGAGGCCATCAATGATATTGCTGATGCGGTGCGGCCTGGGCCTGAGTTCACCCGAGCGCGTCCATTCGAGGATCTGGGTGACGAACTTTTCCAGGTTGTCCACCCCGTGCTTAACGCCATCGAGCTGTCTGCGCTGACGTTCATCCACTGATAATGAGTTGGACAGCAACTCTACACCAGTCTTAATCTTTTGCAGCGGATTTCTTACCTCGTGGGCAACATGGGCGGACATCTCGCCTAAGATGGCCATCTTCCTTGTCTGCTCCAGCTCCCGCTGCATCTGCTTGATCTGGGTAATATCCATGATGGAGACAATGCTCTGCCTGGTGCCGGGTATCATACCTATGGTGAGGAAAGAGTCCCTGATATTGCCTTCCTTGTCCATGAACCGGAACTCATACTGGGATGGAGCATCCTTATCCCCTTGCCTCCTGGCCATGTGGTAGCCCCTCATGCGCTCCACATCATCAGGATGCACGACATCGGTCCAGAGCATCTTACCTTCGATCTCCTCCTTGGTGTAGCCGCTGAGCTTTTCCATCTGGTTATTCGCAAAGGTTACCGTGTAGTCTTCATTCAGGATCATCATGGCAGTGCCGGTATGCTCCACGGTGGCTCGATACTTGGACTCACTGGCACGAAGGGCCTTCTGGGCCTCTCTCTTTTGGGTAATGTCCCTTATCACATTCTGGGTTGCAAGTCCGCCTTCATACTCGATCACGGAAGGAGTGATCTCAAAGGCACGCCAGTTACCGTCTTTGCTGCATAGGGCAATCTCGTACTGGTCCGGCACCTGTTCTCCCCGTATTCGTTTGGTATAACGGGCCTCTATCATCCCGGCCAGCTCCGGCCTCACAATATCTTTGAGACCCATATGCAGGAGTTCCTCTTCATTATAACCCAGCAGCTCCCTGAATGCCGGGTTGGTGTACTTGAAGAGATGATCCTGATAGACGAAGATGCCATCGGCGGTCTTTTCCACCAGCATCCGGTATTTCTGCACCGACTCCCGGAGCTTGTCCTGGACCTTCTTCAAGGGCCTGAGGTCGCGGAAGACGCTGATGGCTGCGACGGGTTTCGTTTCGGAATACAGGTAGGACACGGAAATCGATATGGGGACAAGCGTCCCGTCTTTGTGGTAAATCGAGGTCTCTTCCCCCACGACCCACCTGGGGACCTCCTCGGTGCCCTCATCCAGGATGGCCAGAATCCGGTCACGCTCGCCCGGCACCATGAAATCGGCTATGTTGGTTTTGTGATTGAGCATATCCTCGGCGCTATACCCCGTGATCTCCTCGGCGGCCTTGTTAAAGATTAATGCCTTTCCCTTCAGGTCAGAGGCAACGATGGCATCGGACGAGCTTGCAATGAGACCGGCCAGAAATTTGTTAGTGGACTCAAGGCTTTGCTCCATTCCCTTGCGCCTTGTGATATCGCGGGCGATGTTCAGGGTGGCCGGGGCTCCTCCCACCAGGGTGATGGCTGATGTGGACAGCGAAATGATGCGCTCCTGCCTGTTCCGGGTTCGGAAGATGACCTCCACGCGCCGGGGGCGGACCTGCTCGCCCCTGATCAGTGCGAGATAACGCTTCTCCATGAGGGCCGCTGAGCTGGCATGCAGAACGTCCTGGAAACCCATATCTTCGAGCTCATGGGCGTAATATCCGAGCATGCGCTCAAAGGCAGGGTTCACATAGAAGAACCGACGGCCCTGATACACAAAGATGCCCTCATACGCCATCTCGACAATGGTTTCGAAGATGGCCTTGCTGATCTTCTTTGCCTTTTGATGAGCAGAGTCATGGACATGCATATATCCATGGAAAATACACGATGCAGCCAAGTCTATCAATATAAAAGGTACCTGTATGACAGGCGTTCAATATTGTATTGAGAAAAGGTTATGGAGTTTCAGATTAAAGTTCAAAGTGTTAAGTTTTCGGTTTTTAATATTAATATTTCAGGAGAATGCCTGGAAGGCTCTATTGAAGACCTGGCCTGTAAAACTCAACACTGTAGTGGCTAGGCCTTAAACTTTCCGAAGTCCTCCGGGCTCATCTTCTCAAGGATCTCCTTGAGTTTCTCGGTGTCCTGCTCGAACCCCACCATGACCTTGCCTGCACTTGCCTTGGAGTCCAGGTGGATGGCGTCTTTTATCACGTGACTGGCCACAAAGATGGCGGACTTGGTGCGTAGCGCTATGGCTATGGCATCCGATGGCCTCGCATCAATGGTAAGACGGTTTCCGCCATGGATGATGGTGATAAGCGCATAGAATACATTGTCCCTGATGTCCACCACCTCTATCTTTTCAATGGTGGCGCCTAACGTTTCGATGAAAGACCTGAAAAGATCATGGGTCATGGGCCTTGAATACTGAACCCCTTCAAGTGCCGATGCGATGGCGCTTGCCTCCATAATGCCGATCCAGATGGGGAGGATGAACTTGCCATCAAGGTCGCGCAGGACCACGATGGGGGCATTGTTGGTGGGATCAAGCGCTATGCCTGCCACCTTCATTTCAACAAAGCTCGACATGGGTGTATCCTCCATGACGCAATAGATTAAGACCGAAGGTGGTATTAGTCAATACTCAAAAGGGCGATACAAGGCTGGACTTGGCTTTAAAGCCGGATTTTGCGTTGAAGGGGGCGTAAAAATATATCAGGTCATTATTTATTATTTGCTTAAGGCTATCCTTATAACGCTTGGCGTATCCATGAATACACTCAATTGCAAAATCTAGGTTAAAGGGATTTTCCCCTTTAGAAAACCAATGAGTTCATCCATTTCATAAAAGG
>CAYMDG010000268.1:0-4577 GCA_964388905.1 uncultured Bacteriovoracaceae bacterium | reverse complement strand
TCGACCTGAAAGACCTGCGGTCCATGCTCAAGTTTGTGGGAGATCAGGCGGAACACTACAAGACCGAATACGGGAACATATCATCGGCCAGTATCGGGGCCATCCAGCGAGGCCTCTTGTCACTGGAGGAACAGGGGGGAGACAAGTTCTTCGGAGAGCCTGCCCTGAATCTTCAGGACCTCATGCAGACGGATGCAAAGGGGGAAGGGGTGATCAATATCCTCGCCGCGGACAAGCTGATGCAATCACCCAAGCTTTACGCAACGTTCCTGCTCTGGATGCTCTCCGAGCTCTTCGAACAGCTCCCGGAGGTGGGGGACCCGGAGAAACCCGGATTAGTGTTCTTTTTCGATGAGGCGCACCTTCTCTTCAACGATGCATCGAAGGTTCTGACCGAAAAGATCGAGCAGGTCGTACGCCTTATCCGCTCCAAGGGTGTGGGTGTTTATTTCATCACCCAGAATCCCCTCGACCTTCCGGAGACCATTCTCGGGCAACTGGGGAACCGGGTTCAGCATGCCTTGCGGGCATTTACACCGAGGGATCAGAAAAGTGTGAAGGCCGCGGCTGAAACGTTCCGCGCCGACCCCAAGCTGGATGTGGCAAAGGTTATCACCGAGCTTGAGGTGGGTGAAGCCCTGGTCTCGGTATTGGATGAAAAAGGGGCGCCGACCATCGTAGAACGGGCCTTTATCTGCCCGCCTCACAGCCGGCTCACTCCGCTTTCTCCTGAAGAAAGGCTCGGGATAATAAAGGGGTCGGTGATCTATGGGCACTACGAAAAGATCATTGACAGGGAATCGGCGTATGAAATGCTCAAGGTCCGATCCAAGCAGGATGAGAAAGAGGCACAAGCAACCCGCTTGGAGCGCCAGCCGGTTCCCAAGGGACAGACACAGGCCGGCGACCTCTTTGCGGCAATGGCGAAAAGTGCCTCCCATGCCATCGGCAGCCAGATCGGCAGACAGATCATTCGAGGAGTGCTCGGCTCGCTTTTCGGTGACCGCCGGAAATAGGTGGTGGCCAGAGACGATGCTTTAGCAAAGTCGAGTAACTCAGGGATCAGATCCTTTTTGATTTTGAAATCGTCTCTGAGAGCACTATCTCTTGAGTTCGTTCACCTGGCATTCCAAGGATGAAAATAAGTCATTCATTTTATTGTCCTTTTAAACCTGCACCCTAAAAATAAAAATATTCATCAAGGAGACATCAAGCAGAATGGAGAAAGGGGTATTCAAAGCAGCTGGGAAGAAGCCCTTGACTAACGTGTAGAGCCGGTCCATCCTTTTCCCCATAAAGCCGACCGATACCGGAGGGAGAAATGGACATCTTCATCGATTACCCGAAACGCCTGCAGAAGATCCGCGACGAGATGCAGACAGGCGGTCTTGATCTCTTCATCGGGACGCGCACCGTGAGCCTGAGCTATGTCGCCGGGGCCTTCATCCCCTGGAGGAGCACCGTCTTGGTCTCCAGGGACGGGTATGCATCGCTCACCACGCTCCTGCTCGACCTGGAACGCATGAAGCACGAGTCGTGGCTCGGGACTATCCACGGTTATGCCCCATTGCCGGGCATGGACCTCTGGGACGTAACCATACATCAGATCAAGACGCTGGGGTTCGAAAAAGCCAGGATAGGGGTGGAGACAGGCCTGTCTCCCCGGGGCAATACCGGCTATCTCTTTTCCACGGAGTTCGATCTGCTCAAGCATGCCCTGCCGGAGGCGGTCCTCGTGCCGGCTCTGACTGTCATGGACCGGGCCTCGTATGTCAAGGAGCAAGGCGAACTGATGCTCATGAGGCAGGCTGCGGCCATGGCCGACGCAGCCATGGAAAGGGTGAAAGAGTCCTTGTACGTGGGCATCTCGGAGGCCGAGATCGCGGGCATAGGCGAGATGGAGCTCAGGCGCCTTGGCAGCTCCTACCACTGGGCCGTAACCGGGTCTTCAGAAGTCGCCTCGGGCTACCGCACCGCCTGGGCCATGAACGGCACCACGCCGCCCAGCACCAAGCTCATCCAAAAGGGGGAGAACATCATCGCCGACTTCCATCCCTGTCACAATCTCTATTATTCCGACCTGGCGCACAACTTCATCATCGGGGAGCCGAACGCCGAGCAGAAGAAGCTTGCAGAAGCCTTCCGCCGGACAGCGGATACCCTCGTTGCGGCGCTGAAGGCCGGCACCACGGTAGGCCAGGTCTTCCGCACCGTGTCTGACAAACTCTCCGATCTCGGGTATGCGGGATGTGCGATCCCGTCGTTCGGCCACGGGCTGGGGATCATGGGGCACGAGTGGTACCCGGCCATCGTGGACAATGACGAGTTCCGCAATGTAGTCCTTCAGGAGGATAGCGTGGAAGTGGCCTTCCTCGCCATGGCCGTTCCCGGGGTATGCGGCATGCGCCTGGAAAGCCCCGTGCGCGTGACCAAGAATGGAGGAGAGATGCTCTGCGCCACGCCGCCTGACCTCACCATCATAGAAGACTGATTCTGCTTAGGACAACGGGTTATAATTGAGAGGGAGAAATGGGATCTGGTCTTGCCTTCTGATTTTTATAAACTGTGCATGTCCCAGCAAGTAAAAAGCGAAACCCCCTTGCTTCCCGCGTATCACTCAAAACCCATCACCTCATATAAGCACTCACCCTTCAGTGGAGATGTAGTGCCATTTTCTGAAATGCTGCCGTCATAGTCTGCAATAATCCGAAAGTACGTGGGTCGTGCCACGAATGTACGGGCGATCCACTGGACGGGATTGCTCAGCCCGGAGACGGTGAGGAGGTCGACTTCCTCCACAAGGGCTTTAAACCTTATATGGATCTGAGCCTCGACATTGTCATGCGAAAAATCTATGGATATCTGCCTTGGATAATGACGTCCTAGTACCGGGTGGGTGACAAAGTCCCACTGCCTGATGGCGGGGCTCCCCGAACCGACGATCATGGTATCGCCTTTGGCGACATAGAGCGGTCGTGACTTGATGGAAGGATCGAGATAATCCACATCCGCATAGATGATGGTATAGTCGCCGGCTAAAATCCTTCCCCATACCCATTTCCGGGTGATTTCATTGAGCGGTTTCTTTCCCCAGTTATGGTCGGCATACCCGATACCCGTTACATGCCTGGTCTTGCCCTCCTTGGTTATAGTGCCCTCTATGGAGTTTCTGGCCTGGTGAACTGTCCAGAAGAAGTCGAGGTTGTCCTCATTGACCCCGTCTCCTCCCGAAGGTCTCCAGCCCGGCGCGAGCGTGGTGAGCTTGAAGTCGGCTGTCAGGCCGTCCATGTTCCACTGCACATGATAGTTCCTGTCATCGATCCTTTTAACAAACCCGAAGGGGCAGCTGATATCAACATCATCGGTGGATGATGTCATCTGTGTGCTGCTCATTGTCTTCAGGATGGTCTCTTTCTGCCAGTCAGGACTGTAGAGCGAAAAGGCGACACCAGGCTCTCCGGTTGTGAAACTGGGATCGAGGAAAACCCCGACAAAGGTCTCGCCGGTATCCAGGTGGCCGTCGAAGTACCACCATTCAAAGGGCCGTTTGCCGATGATAGCGTGTCTTGCCCGGTCGCCCGCAGGGGGAGGGTTTTTCCCCCAGTCGATATAGGTGGTGCTTTTGTTGACGATCTCAAACGGTTTATCTAAATGGGTGCAAGATGCGGTAAGACAAAAGAGAACGAAAATTATTAAGGCTTGAATACCCTGAACAAAACTCCGTTGCCTGGCAGTCATGGTACCCCCCGATTGAAGGAAGTGAGATGGGAGATGGATGCATGCCCTCATCCCCAAGCAGGCATCCTACGATGATGCAGATCAGCTCTCATATGCATATAAATGAAATGGCGATTCTCATCAATAGATTAGTAAAGGAGAGTTCCGGGATTTCGAGATAATCTTTTGCCCTCATTTACCGAAAGCACTCTATGATGAATATAATAGGCGCTGTCCCTTTTTTATTGCCTCCTGCTTCAATTCCTGTCTCGACCGACCCTGCGCGACGACCTCACATTTGTCTGTATGTAATGGCGCTGATTACAGCACCTTGCGGATCTTGAATCACACAAAATCGACCGACGTTTGGAATGTCCGTGGGCGGCACCAATATCTTGGCCCCAAGTTGTTCTGCTGTTCGCGCCGTCAAGTCAACGTCATCGACGGTAACGTAGGCACCCCACATCGGTGGAGTCCCCTTGGCTTCTTTCGGGATAGTCATGATTCCGCCGATTTCCTTACCTCCCGCTTTGACAGCGGTGTAGGTCATGTCCGGCATCGACATAGCTTCACTGGCCCATCCGAACAACTTGGTGTAGAAGACTTTCGCCGCCTCCACGTCCGTTGTCATCAGCTCACACCAACTAAACGCCCCGTGTTGTTTGAATTGCCCGTCCATTGTCTTTTTTCCTAATGTGATAATGCCGGACTTGACCCCGATTGCCCCAAATGGCAATAACCTGCCGCACGGTGCTGGAGAAAGAAATTTATCTTAATATAAGGGTGCATCCATCTTAGCCCTTTGCGTTGAACGACTTCACCATCTTTGCAAAGTCGCCGGAGAAGACCAGCAAGGCCTG
>CAYMDG010000267.1:0-4587 GCA_964388905.1 uncultured Bacteriovoracaceae bacterium | reverse complement strand
TGCCATGGCCGCTTGTGAGGAACTGGGAGGGGCTGTGGTGGTCAAGCCCCTTTTCGGTTCCGAAGGGAGGGGCCTGGTCAGAGTTTCTGAAAAGGACATGGCTTACCGAGTCTTTCGTGCGCTTGAACTGGGCCGCTATGTTTATTATCTGCAAGAGTATGTGCCGCACGGATGTGAGGATATTCGTGTCTTTGTGGTTGGAGAAGCGGCGGTGGCGGCTATGACACGGCGGGGAAGGAGCTGGAAATGCAACATATCCAACGGAGCCGGGGCCGAGCCGTTGAATCTGGATGAAAAACTTAAGGAGATGAGTGTCCGGGCAGTCAAGGCCCTGGGAGCTGACTATGCCGGTGTCGATATCCTGCCCATGGAGAGCGGCGGGTATTCCTTCATTGAAGTCAACACCATTCCCGGTTGGCGGGGTTTGAAAAGGGCGACTGGATTTGACGCGGCGGAATACCTGGCTGATTTTTTATTGAAGAGAACTCATTAGAAGATGCTGGATCACGACAAAATAGGCTGGGCCGCAGAAATAGCCTGTCTGCTTGAAATCAGCTCTGAAAAGCCCGGCAATGTGACGAAGCGCAAGGACTTCAATGACTCCTGCTTTGAAGACTTTGTCGTCAGCGCCGCTGCCGTCGGCCCGGCGTTCAGGAATGCCGCCAATGTCCCGGTGGGGGAGACCATACTCAGGGCGGTTAGAGATACCCGGCGCCTTGTGGGGGTGAATACCAACCTGGGGATTGTGCTCCTTTTGGCGCCCCTGGCCAAAGCGGCCGGATTAGCTCCTTTCGGTGAATTGAGGCCCGCCGTGAGCACGGTGCTGAAAGAGTTGACCGTTGAAGACGCCCGATCGGCCTATGAAGCCATTCGCCTGGCAAACCCCGCCGGCATGGGCATTGTGAAGAAGTATGACTTGCAGGAAACGGATGTTAACAAAAATCTTCGTGAGGCCATGATGCAGGCCCGTGATCGGGATGCCGTGGCAAGGGAGTATGCAACCGATTATGAGATAACCTTTGAAATCGGACTCCCTTCCTTGCGGCAAATTCTGGAACAAGGCGTTGGAATATCTGAGGGGGTTGTCCAGACCTTTCTCTCCATTCTTGCTCAAGTTCCGGACTCGCTGATTGCGCGGAAAAAAGGCATGGAAGCGGCTCATGAAGTCTCTGGCCGCGCCAGGCAGGTGTTAAAGCATGGAGGGGTATTTAGCGAGAAAGGACAGAAGGAGATAAGGAAATTTGACCGTGCCCTTCGGGTCAAAGGGCACGCCCTGAACCCCGGGACCACGGCTGACCTTGTAGCTGCCGTACTGTTCGCCTACCTTGTTGAGAACGATTTGCCCCCTTTATTTAAGGGTCGAAATGTCCCTGCCGGTAATCCAACCTTTGTGCAGGGAGGTCGCAAGCAATACGCCGATGATCCCGGTGGCCGACAAGGCGTGGAGATGGTCCGGCGTTTCTACCCCGCCACCGGCAATAAGCGTATGGTGGGGGAAACTGCGCTTTGCCCTTCGGAGCAGGGGCAGATCCGGACCGCTGCCGGTGCCCACGATATCCAGGGTTAAGAGGATGAAGCGCTCCAGGCCCTGCCGGGTCAGGCATTCCAACGCCCTCAATGGTTCGAGGCCCCTCAGGGATTTGGCGCGAGAGAGAACCCGGCCTCTGAGAATGTCAAGACTGAAGATAAGCTTTTCCCTGGAGACCGAATCGCAGATAGACCTGAGTTGCTTCAATCCGGTTAATGTCTCCGAGCCGATGATCACGACATCCACACCGGCTGACGTGAGACGGTTTGCGGATTCACCATCAGCAACTCCTGCATCCACCCAGAGGTCGACATCCAGACGAGAGGCGATTGCACCGATTGCCTCTCTGTTATGGCCCGTGCCTTGTATGGCATCCAGGTCTGCAATGTAAAGTTCACGGCAGTTGGTCTCCTTTTGAAGAGAGCGGGCCACTTCAAGAGGATCTGCACCGGAAACCAGGCTGCTTTTGACAGGTTGGTAGCGTTCCCGCTCTCCTTTAACGGCGTGAACCACAAGGCCCTTCATCAAGTCCAAAACAGGTATAACTCTCATGACGCCATTGGCTCCTAAAATTCTCATTCACGAATATTTTTCAGGCGGCGGATGTCTTGATGCCACCCTACCGACAGGCCTGGCCGCGGAGGGCTTGGCCATGCTACAGGCGGTGCTGGCAGATTTCCAGGCCTGGGGGGCCGCAAAAATAACGACCACTCTCGATCACCGGTTGTCGGAAGTTTCGCCACCCGCACAACGTGTGATCCATTTGGACCCGAAAGCCCATTACTCGGTTCTAGAAGAGCTGGCCGGACAATGCACAGCGGCCTTGATTATTGCCCCAGAAACCGACGGTATCCTGGTCCGCCTCAGCAGCTTAATGGAGAGCAGAGGCGCACGCCTCCTCGGCAGCAGTCCCGCGAGTGTTGCCATTGCCGGTAACAAATGGGATTGTCACCGGCTTTTCACAAAAGCCGGATTGCCAACACCCGACACCAGGCTTGTCGACGTAAAAGGTGCACTGGGAGCGGCTGAAAAAATCGGCTTTCCCCTGGTCATCAAACCTATTGACGGAGTGGGCTGCGAAGGCGTAAATCTTATCCTGGACGCACCCTCGCTCCAGATGGTCCTGGAAAAAAACTGGTCTTACGGCAACCGGTTGTTACTTCAGAGTTATATTGAAGGTGATCATGCCAGCGCGTCATTGCTGGTCGCCGAACACGGTATCTCATGTCTGAGTCTGAATCGACAATTTATAGAAATCGGCTCGCCGTTCAGTTACAAGGGAGGCGAAGTCTTTTTCCCCTGTGACAAGCGTGAAGAGGCCCTCGACCTGGCAAAACGCGCCGCCTCCTTAGTGCCCGGGCTAAAAGGCTACGTTGGCGTGGATATCCTCATAACCAAAGAGGGATGCCATATCATTGAGATCAATCCCAGGCTGACAACAGCATATATTGGGCTCCGGCGTGTTGTCAACATAAATCTGGCGGAGGCAATCTGGGATGCCGCTATCCGAGATGTGCTTCCGCAAAAAGTATCTCTATCAGGAAGAATCACTTTCAGGAAAGAGGACCTGATATGATATTGAATGATCATCAGATTACCGGGTGGGACATTGGGGGCGTAAACATCAAGGCTGTTTCGCTTGACCGGCATAAGGGAGCTATGCCGCTCCAGACAGCGGTTCGCCAATTTGAGATCTGGCGGGATCTAGGAAGTTTGCAAATGGTGCTTCGGGACATGGGGAAGGAGCTGGGACTCCAAGGTCCCCAAAGGCTGGCTGTGACCATGACGGCCGAGCTATCGGATGCATTTCACACTAAGCGTGAAGGGGTGCTTTACGTCCTTGACGCCATGGAACAGGCCTTTGAAAAATCCCTTATTTGTCCCTTCAACCTTGAAGGCCGGTTTTTAAGTCTGGGTGAAGCGAGGCAAGACCCGCTTCTGTGTGCGGCAACAAACTGGCTGGCCAGCGCTCTTTTCATTGCAGCTCATCATCCCGATTGCATTCTTATGGATATAGGCAGCACGACCACAGACATTATCCCGATACAAGGAGGAAAAGTGATCACTGAAGGCCGCACAGACACCCAACGTTTGATATCGGGAGAATTGGTTTATACTGGCGTATTGAGGACAAACCCGAATGCAGTGGTGAACCAGGCCCCTATCGGCGGCAGGCCCTGCCGTGTTGCCGCAGAGTATTTTACCTCCATGGCGGATGTTTATCTTGTTCTATGTCAAATAACCCCTGATGAATACACCTGCCCGACTGCTGATGGCAGGGCCAAAACCATTAGAGAGGCCCAGGGCCGACTATCCCGTTTGGTCTGTTCAGACAGTGAAATAATGGATGAAAAAGAGATATATGCGTTAGCCCGTTATCTTTGGGAAAAGCAGCTTCAACAGATTATTGACGCCCTCTTTCAGGTCCTTTCTGGACTGAAGGATGGTTTTGGCTTGCCTCTGGCTGTGGCTGGAACCGGGGGTTTTCTGGCAAAAGAAGCGGCCAGGCGTTTGGGCATGCCGACAATTGATTTGGGGCAGCAATGGGGAGATAGCGCGCTGGCATGTTTCCCCGCCCTGGCCGTGGCATATTTACTGGGTGAAGAATTGGCGAGGGGAATTGTCTGATGGAAACGGTGATCAAGGTCGGAGGAAGCCTCGGACAAAGCCCTAAACTGGGGGATTTGATGCTGAGGCTCGCGGAACTTGGATGTAGACACAAAATCTTGATCATCCCGGGAGGCGGTACCTTCGCGGATACAGTCAGAGATTATGAGCGGCGGTTCGGTCTTGACAAGGATGCGGGACACTGGATGGCCATATTGGCCATGGATCAGTACGGACACCTGATTTCTTCTCTAATACCGGGAAGTGAACTGGTACAAGGTTTGGCTGAGGCCCGGAAGATCTCAGCCGCAGGGCGGGTGCCCGTGCTTTTGACCTATAGTCTGCTCCGGCAGACCGACATGCTACCCCATAGCTGGGATGTGACTTCGGATTCCATTGCTGCCTGGGTTGCCGGCCTATCCGGCGCGCAAAAGCTGGCCCTGCGTAAAACA
>CAYMDG010000266.1:0-4616 GCA_964388905.1 uncultured Bacteriovoracaceae bacterium | reverse complement strand
CATTGTCATATCAGGCAAGAAGGTGTGCGGGATCCTCTGTGAGACCAGGGGGCCTGTCACCGCCATCGGCATCGGCGTTAATGTGAACCAGCAGACATGGCCAAAAGAGCTTGAGCACAGGGCTTGCTCATTGAAACAGTATTGTTCTGACGGATTCAGTACCAGTAAGGTGATTGAAGCGGTCTCTGAACATCTCTGCACCTGGATTGAAGTATTCCGCAGCCAGGGTTTCGCTCCGGTCAGGGAGGAGTTCCTCCGACATGGTCTGCTGGAAGGATATGAGGTCTTTCATGAAAAGGGCCAAAGATGCGCCATTATCGACCTCACCATGGACGGCCATCTCATTATCAAGCAAGGGGAGACGGAAACGGAACTTATTCATGATTCTGTGTCCCTGGGATGGGATAAGGACTTGTAAGATAGTAACAGTATTATACCTGAGGCTACCTCACCATGCCATCGATCTTCTCAAGAAGATGAAGGCAATATTTCTCGGGGGGTTAATGGGGCCAGGTCTTGTCTTCTCACATATTCTATTCAATCATGCCTTCACCAACCTACTCACTGCTGCATAATGAAACCCCATGCAATCCTATCTCAGAATAAGTATAACCCCTCTTATCCCTTGACAGCCCACCGATATTTTGTAAATTTGAGCTGCAGCTACAGAGCCTTTTCCTTTCATCCTTGGAAGCATCTCTTTGAGTTTGATAACGCAAGGTCTGAATCCGGACAAAGACGTAAGGGGTATGGCGATGCATATACGTTTGGCGCTCATATTGTTGATCCTTGCACCGGTGATCATGGTGTGGATAAAGCTGGAAGGCACCCTTTTCCCCCGCAGATCGACCATCGATTTCTGGCGTCTTTCCAACATGCCTTTCCTGAAAAAGCTTGAAGGTTATTTTTATGCTGCGCGGCCTGCGCTGTATCTGAGGCCGGCGACCTGGAAATGGATGATCCATCTTTTCGGCAAGAAGGAAGAAGGCCAGACCTATCACGGCAAAGTCATGACCAAGATAGATACGGCACGGCTGATTAACGTGAATGAGCCCGTTCATTTAACCGAACTCGAGCATGTCATCCCCTATACCGTTGCCAGGAGCATCATCCTTAATGACCCGCTGCCCAGCCTGGCTGCCATGGACTGCCCGTGCCGCGCCCAGAAGAAAGATGCCTGCGAGCCACGCGATGTCTGCATCGTCATGGGTGAGCCGATTGTTTCGTTTGTGATGGAACACCACCCGAATAAAGCAAGACGCCTCACGGTGGACGAGGCGCTGAAGATCATTGAGGCAGAAGAGCAGCGGGGCCATATTCACACCGCCTGGTTCAAGGATTCCATGCACGACCGTTTCTACACTATATGCAACTGCTGCACCTGCTGCTGTCTGGGCATGAAGTCTTTTTTCCGCGGTACCCCGCGCATCGCCCATTCAGGCTATAGCCCCGCCATTGATGCAAGCCTTTGCGCAGGATGCGGTACCTGTGAGAGCATCTGCCCGTTCAGTGCCATTGCGGGTCAAGGGGAAATGCCCGCCATAGACACTGAAAAGTGCATGGGGTGCGGCCTCTGCGCCTCCCATTGCCAGAGCGGGGCCATTAGTCTTTTCCTTGCGCCACAGAAGGGAACGCCCCTGAATATTGAAAAACTCACACAGCACTAGCCTGGTTTCCACACGACAGAAAAGGTTAATTTTCCAGCACCGGGACTTTCGCCCCGAACGGCACACGATAAAGCGCCCCAGCGGTGACATTATCAATTATTGAAACCATCCATACCTCCATTACCGTTTATCACTGATACAGTCCATGAGGGGGGCATCTATCATAGGACATTATCATAGCGTCGCGACAAGTCCCCTTGTAATGAATCTTATTGACAAGTACCATGTACAGCATAAGCATTCACTGATTATGAATTGTTTTCATTCTATCCTTTTAAAGGAATAGCTATGAACCTTAATGAAATTATAGAAATTTCTAAGAAGAGATCAGAAACCTTGCTTAAAGAGATTAGGGATGAATTATCGATCCCATTATTTAAAATTAAGGGGCAACCAATTTGGGACAGGACCCCCAAAAGGATTGTTGTCATTGGTAGTGGAGTTGGTGGGATGGCCTCAGGGGCCCTTTTTGCAAAGATAGGTCACAAGGTGAATGTCTTGGAAATGAATGAGGAACTCATAGGCGGTCACGGAAGATGCCTCACCTTTCAGGGCATGAGCTATTCAATGGGGCCGCAGTATGTATGGGAATTCGGAGAGGGTAAGCTTGGAGATCGTTTTTTAAGGTTCTTGGATATAAAAGAATCGAACCCCTTTCTTCCCATGAACCATGATGGCTTTGAAAGGGTTTTCATCGGAGATAAAAATGATGCCAGCAATTATTTTATTGTAAATTTCAAGGTACCCCTGGGATTAGATAAGTTTTGCAGAGATTTAAAAGTCTTGTTTCCGGAAGAGGGCGATCGACTGGATGCCTTTTTTAATGAAATGATCTCTATTTACAATACATATAAATCTTTTTTCAGAGAGAATTCTGCTACGGAGGGCCGGTTTTTGCTCGCAACAAAATTTCTTGCCACGAGCAAAATACCAATGGCCATGAAAGTAAGGATTGCGCGCTGTTTAAAGATGTCCGTGAAAGATTTCTTTGATCAATTCAACATGAATACTGTGCTCAGGCGCGTCCTTTACGGCCACGGCGGGATATTTGCGGAAAACGAGTCCGAGATGTCTGCCATTGCATACATTATTGGAACAGGAAATTATCATATGGGCGCATGGTACCCTGAAAAAGGTTTTTCCCACTTTTTTGATTCACTGTCGTCTGTGATACAAAATAGCGGAGGTTCCGTAGAAACGGGGAAAAAGGTTGTCCGGTTAGAGACAAAAGACAACACTGTGGTTAAAGTTCTGTGCGAAGATGGTTCTTCTTATGAATGCGATTTTGTGTTCAGTGATCTCTCCCCAAGATTAACCTATTACCTTTTGGGAAGGGGAACGGAATTGTTTGACTACACCCCCTCACATAGTATCCCGACATGCTGCATTGGAATTGAAGGCGGATTACCATCCATTGCTGACATGAAAGGCCGCAATTACTGGTGGCAGGACGGAAATGAGGTGGATTATGAAAATCCGGATATTACTGCCCCTCCGCACATGCTTTTTATAGGATCACCTTCAGCGAACGGGTTTGGGAAGGCAAAGGAAAACAAAAACGATTCCCTTCTTGTGTTCTGCCCGGGAAATTATCATCAGGAAAAAATGATTTATGAAAGGGGGCAGGAGGCGGTTAATAATTTCAAGGCAAAACTTGCCGACGATATAATAGATATTCTGGAAAAGAACATCTTTCCGGGGATCAGTTCCAGGTTGCTCTTTTCTGAGATCATATCTTCCATGGATATTGAGAGGGATACTGCCGGAGAGTTGGGAAATGCCTACGGACGGAGATTGACGGCTAAAGAGATTCTGAATGGATCGATTGATGAGGCCGATTGCCCTTTGAATCTTTACAATGTATCAGCAACAAAGAACAGTCCGGGTATAGCTGCCGGCATTTTTACTGCGAAATTAATGTTGTATGAATTAACAGGCATAGAAATTTAAAAGATATCAAGGGAAACATGGAAGTAAATCTTTTTAAGATTGATTCGATAAATCATCGGTTTGATTATAACCATTTGATTTTATAGTTAAAGCGCGATGAAGGCAATATTTTCTCTCACGCATGAAATAATTTCCAGAAGAGCCCGGTAACGCCCGTACATAAATTGGAAGCACCCGCCTTTTCTCCAGTGGCACAATGGTTGCTTATTCTCGGTGTATATGACCCCTGAGAAGGAATATCAGCAGAAACGATATCAATCAATTGTTCCGCTTATACCTGTTAAGGACTCTAAGCGGATCAGCGTTTCCTTATGCAGCGCCTGGGTTGTATTGCAACTTACTCTGAAGGAAGGATGATCGTCTTGGACGGGGAAACCATGGGTATGATAATTGAGTTTATGCGTCATTTTCTGATCATTGCAATAATATCCTTGACGCTTTGTGCCATAGCGTTGAGTTTTGTCTCTCAATTCGTCCTGCCGGCCATACGCCTCAGGAAAGACTTTCAAGCCATCACCGAGAGGATCAGGGGCTTAAAGGCGGGTTCCAAAGGTAAGATAATCGACATTGAGGAAATCTCGCAGGAGATGTTGGCATGTGAAAGGTTCCGCCACCCCTGGCAGGAGTATCGCGAAACACTTCATGAGCAACAGTGTGCTGATCCTGAAGGTAAGGGAAAGTCGGTACGATGGCGTTCCACAACCATGGCTGAAACCTTCTTCTCCGAGCAGGCCCTGGTAGATACCCCATTGAAGACCTCTTTCTACAAGCATCTGCCGGGGATACTCACCGGGCTTGGCATTATTGGCACGTTCTCTGGCCTCATCGTAGGCCTGATCAGGTTTGAGGTGTCAGGCGATGCGGACAAGGTGCGTGCGAGCCTGAACGGGCTCATACAGAGCGTGGGGTATTCCTTTGTTGTTTCCGCTACGGCCATCACGCTTGCCATGATCTTCATCTGGGTGGAAAAATCACTCGTTACAGCATGCTATCGGCATG
>CAYMDG010000265.1:3162-4641 GCA_964388905.1 uncultured Bacteriovoracaceae bacterium | reverse complement strand
AAACCCTTCAGCAAGGATCTTGATGAGATCATCAAGGCCTATAGCGAGAAGAACAACATCGACATGGTCCTTGACAAACAGAATCCTGCCCTTGTTTATGCTAACCCGAAAATCGACATCACAAGCCAGATTATTACGGCATTCGACAAGCACAATCAGGAAAAGAAGGGCAAGGACAAGGACAAGGCGAAAAAAGAGTAACCCATGCTGCTGTCCAGACTTGTAGAGCTTCTCGGGGGGGCCTTACAGGGTGAAGACCGGGAGATCTCAGGGGCTTCAACCCTTGAGGAGGCCGTGGCCGGTGATATAACCTTCCTGGCCAACCTCAAGTACCGTGAGGCGGTGAAAGACACCAAGGCCGGTGCCGTCATCGTCCAGGCAGCATTTGATCTGCCCATTTCACAGATCATAACCGATAATGCCTACCTCTATTTTGCACGGGTACTGCAACTTATTTACCCGGGAAAACCGCTACGCCCTGGTATATCAGAGTTTGCTTATGTGCATCCGGACGCCCAGGTGCACGCCGATGCCTGTATCCACCCTCATGTGTACATAGGCGCTCGGGCATGCATCTCGCCAAACACCGTGATCTATCCAGGCTGTTTCATCGGTGATGGTGCTGCTGTGGGCGAACACACCCTGCTTTACCCGAACGTAGTACTCTACGACGGATGTACAATAGGTGCTCACTGTATCATCCATGCAGGGGTCATCATCGGCTCAGACGGGTTCGGCTTTGTCTGGGACGGGAAGCAACATGTCAAAATTCCCCAGAAGGGGATCGCCATTATAGGCGACCATGTGGAGATCGGCAGCAACTGCACCATCGACCGGGCAGCCCTTACCAGCACCAGGATAGGTTCGGACGTTAAGATGGACAACCTCGTACAGGTCGGCCATAACGTGGTGGTGGGTGACCATACCATCATCGTTGCCCAGACAGGCATCTCCGGCAGTGCCCGGATCGGGGCAGGAGTCGTGCTGGCAGGCCAGTGCGGCGTGGTCGGACACATCACCATCGGTGATGGTGTCACTGCAGCCAGCCGTACCGGTATTGTAACAGACATACCTGCCGGCAAGGTGATCTCGGGATTCCCTGCCATGGACCACAAACACTGGCTCAGGGTCCAGAATGTCCACAAGGATCTGCCGGAGCTTTTAAAGCGTGTTCGCGAGCTGGAAAGGAAGGTAAAAGAACTTGTCAAGGATTGACTCTACCGCCAGTGTCTCACCAGGGGCCATTTTGGCTGAAAACGTAACGGTTGGGCCGTTTGCGCTCATTGGAGACAAAGTACAGATCGGCGAAGGTACCTTTATAGGCCCTTATTGCATGATTGAGGGCCCCACTTCAATCGGTAGATGGTGCACCTTCACAGGATACGCCAGCGTAGGCACACCGCCCCAGGACCATTCATACCGGGGTGAAGAGACAAGGCTTGTCATCGGCGACAACAATACATTCCGCGAATTCGTGAC
>CAYMDG010000265.1:0-3062 GCA_964388905.1 uncultured Bacteriovoracaceae bacterium | reverse complement strand
GGCGACAGGGCAAGGCTTTACGGCATGAATACCATAGGGCTCAAGAGGAACGGATTTACCAAGGAGCAGATGGCGCGGATCACAAAGGCCTACAGTATCCTGTTCAAACAGGGCCTTCTCCTGAAGGATGCGTTGGCTGTCCTTGAACAGGAGTTTCAAGGGGCCGAAGAAATCTCACGCCTGATCGCATTTCTCACATCTTCACGCAGGGGTATCACCAGGTGAAAAAACTCAAGGTTGCAGTGATCGGGGTGGGATACCTGGGGCGATTCCACGCCCAAAAATTTGCCTCATTGGAAAATGTCGAGCTTGTAGGTGTGGTAGACATCGACAAGGCAAGGGCCCAGGAGGTGGCCGGCGAAGTAGGCACTGCCTTTTACACCTCTGTGGAGGCAGTCAAAGGCATGATCGACGCCGCCAGTGTCGCAGTCCCCACTTCCAGGCATGCAGAGGTGGCCATACCCTTGCTAGAGGCCGGGGTGGCAGTGTTGCTTGAAAAACCGGTTGCAGGGAGACTCGATGAGGCATCCTCCATTATCGCTGCCTCGCAAACCAGCGGCGCCATCCTCCAGATCGGGCACCTTGAGCGCTTCAACCCGGCATTGCTCGAACTCAGGGGCAGCATAATAAAACCCATGTTCATTGAGGCCCACCGGATCAGCCCGTTCAGGGCCCGCGGTACAGATGTAGATGCGGTCCTTGACATCATGATCCATGATCTGGACATCATCCTTTCCCTTGTTGACTCGAAGGTTGCCTCCTTGGAAGCCATCGGTGTACCGGTGCTCACGGACTCTGTCGATATTGCCAACGCCAGGCTGCGCTTTGAATCCGGCTGCATCGCCAATATTACGGCCAGTAGGGTGAGCGCCGAGGTGATGCGCAAGATAAGGATCTTCCAGCCGGACTCCTACATCTCGCTGGATTTCGCCAAGGCCAAGGTAGATGTCTATACATTGAATGAATCACGTGAAATACAACACAAGCACATCGCCATATCAGAATCGGACGCCCTTGCCTCCGAAATCCGTTCCTTCGTGGACGCAGCGCTCAACGGCAGCCCTGTCGTGGTGGACGGTACAGCAGGGCTAAAGGCCCTTGAAATGGCATATGCCATTAAAAACGCCCTTATAGTACCCACGAGATGACCACGCAGAAGATCCTCATGGTTGCGGGAGAGGCGAGCGCAGACAGGCATGCCTCACACGTAATCAGGGCCATCAGGCAGCTCATGCCGTCTGCCGAGATATTCGGCATGGGCGGCCCCGAGATGGCCAAAGCCGGCATGGAATGCATCTTCGACATGGACGAGCTCTCGGTCATGGGATTCACGGATGTCATCCCCAGGATTTTTCAGATCATCAAGGTCTATAGAGGGATCAAGCAGCTCATGGATGAGAGAAGGCCAGGCCTGTTCATCCCTGTTGATCTGCCTGATTTCAACATGTGGCTCGCCCGGTATGCCAAGAAAAAAGACTTGAAGGTCCTGTACTACATTGCACCCCAGGCATGGGCATGGAGGCGTGGCCGCGCCAAGACACTCGCCAGGGTCACCAACGGCCTGGCCGTGATCTTCCCCTTTGAGGAGAGATTCTTTTCATCATCTGGCGTGAATACACGATATGTGGGCCATCCATTTGTAGAGGCCGAAACCCCCGGTTCATCCCGGAAGGCCTCCTGGCCTCCCAAACGCATCGGGATCATGCCGGGCAGCAGGTATCATGAAATAGCCAAGATGCTCCCTATTATGATGGACGCGAAACGCATTATCTCAAAGGAACACCCGGATATCACCTGGCATCTGCCGGTGGCTAAAGGGCTCGATGTCAATGCCATCACACCTATGGTGGATAAAGACGTCAGCCTTGAAGAAACGCTACCGGATGTGGATCTGGCCATGGTAAAATCCGGCACATCATCGTTGGAAATGGCCTTCCAGGGCATACCCGAAGTCATCTGCTACAGGACATCGTTGGTAAATTATTTCCTTGCACGGACCTTTGTGAAGATCGATCATATCGGCATGCCCAATATCATTGCAGGCAACATAATCGTTCCGGAGCTCATCCAGGGAAACTTTACCGCGCAGGAACTCGCGCGTACCATGTGCAGATATCTGGATGATAAAGAACTCTTTGAAGCCACAGGGCGCTCATGTCATGACATGAGGCGATTGCTCGGCGACAAGAAGGCCTCCATCCAGGTGGCTTCCTGGGCACAGGATCTGCTGGTGGCTTTATGACCAATCTGGGCATTTACCGCAGACTGCTTTCCTACATCAAGCCCTACCGGATCAAGCTCGTGATCTCGCTCATACTCACGACTGTCGTCGCAGGGGCCATGCCTGCCATAGCGCTGTTGGTGAAATATGTCATGGACAAGGTCTTTATCGCAAAGGACCAGTTATGGCTCATTCTTCTGGCTTGTACCGTGATCGTTATCTACCTCATTAAGAGCATATGTGACTACTTCAGCTACTACAATATGAACGATGTGGGCCAGAGCGTGATAAGGGACATCAGGGACGGTCTCTACAACCACATACAGACACTGTCCATGCCCTATTTCATCAGGACCCCCACAGGCACCCTTATCAGCAGGATAACCAACGACGTAAATATGGTGCAGCTCTCGGTAACTGAGTCGGTTACCGAGTTTATCCGTCAGTCTCTGACACTCATCGGTCTTGTCACCGTGGTATTCTGGCGTGACTGGAGGCTTGCCATCATCGCCATGCTGGTGTTTCCCCTGGTTATCTATCCCATCAGCAAGTTCGGCCAGAGGCTGAAGCGCTACTCCACCAAGAGCATGAAGGTCATGGGCAATGTCATGAGCATCCTGGACGAGGCCATCAGCGGCATCAGGATCGTAAAGGCATATAATATGGAGGAGTATGAAACAAAACGCTTCTCCGAAGAGAACCAGAACTACTACAAGAACTGGATGAAGAGGATCTCCATCCGGGCGCTCTCAGGGCCTCTCCTGGAGCTCATCGGCGGCCTCGGCACGGCCTTCCTTCTCTGGTATGGGGGCATGAAGGTTATCAGCGGGGCCTTGACGCC
>CAYMDG010000264.1:0-4649 GCA_964388905.1 uncultured Bacteriovoracaceae bacterium | reverse complement strand
CCGAGTGCAGCGCAAACATCTGGTTCTCGTTCTCCGCCTCCTGGGTGATGATGCCGCGTTCAACCTTATTGAGCGACCTACCCTTGCTGAGCAGTTCCGAAAAATTCTTCAGGTCTATACGGTTCGGGAGCTCTCCGGTGAGCAGGAGGTAGGCCACTTCCTCAAAGCCGAACCGGTTTTCAGCCTGGATCTTCCCGGCAAGGTCAATGGCATCGTACCCGCAATAAAGCAGCCTTCCCGGGGCAGGCTGGACAACCAGTCCCTTGCCATCCTCAGAGGGTATCCTCTTGAAACCGAATACCGTACCCTTGGAAGTGATGCCCACGACCACACCGGTGCCATCGGAATTGCGGAGCCCCAGCTTGATGTCCTTGGCCTTGATAAGCTCGGGGGATACCTCATCGTGGTACCGCGCGAGCGCATGGATCTTCTGTATGATGTGTTCCATACTCACCTCATCTCGATACAGCCAGTTGTCCTATGCAGGAGAAGTATCCTGCCCTGTATCTTGAGTTTTGTTAAATACCACGGGAAGAGGCACAGGGGCAATGGTCTTGCTGCATATGGACCCATTCATTCCCCCCGTCCATGCAAGGGGAAAAGGGACAAAGGGAGGAGCCCTTTTCTGCCCGCATGATAAAAGAGCGGTTAAAGCCGCTCCTGCACCAGACATTCCCTATCGCACCCGCAGGAGCGAATTCACTCACGACCACGGCCTGAACATTAAAGGGGGCAGGCACGAGGCCCGCCCCCTCCACCGTGGTTAAAAGCGCTCCTACAGAAATCCCGGCCTAATCGTCCAGCCTGAACTCCATGGTATCTATCCATTCGTTCTTGAGCATGATCCACCAGTCATCAGCCAAACCTTTCAGCACATAGTCGTACGGGAGCCAGCCATAGCCCTTTTCGCCCCAGCCCCTGCCCCAGGAATTTCTGATAAGCAGTGCCCCGGTAGTGGCCTTGCCGCTGTTACTGTTCTCGAACTTCATCTTGTCGTCATACCCTGCAGCCATTATGGCATGCCCGCCCAGTACCTTCTCCTTCGCACTCGGGAATGGTATTCTGCCGTTCACGTCTGCATCTGAGATGGAATCATACACCGTGAAGCCGAATATGGATGGGATCTTGGCCGCAAGGTTGGCCTTGATGGTCTTGAGCAGATGATCCTTGGGGGTACCCGGAGGGTCAAGCCTTATGTACTGCAGCGTCTGATAATTCTGTGCGAACGAATAGCAGAACGCACTTGGCTCAACATCGAACCTGCTGATGTCATACTGCCAGTATTCTTCCGGCGGAGCGCCGAAAAGCGCCATGGCCTCCATGGTGGACCTCAGGTATGCACCGGTATCCCCGCTCATGTGGATGAGGTTGCGCGTGGTCTTGTAGAGAAAGAGGCGTGATGCATCGACGTGCTTTCCAAAGGCCTTGCGCTCGTAATACTCCAGAAGCCCGACGCCTGCGTGGGCAGTGCATGAACCCAGGTCACCCTGGTCTTCAACCGGCGAACACCACTTCCTGAGATCGACCTTTGCAGGCTCTTTCACCTTCACCGGATCGGAAACGCCTGCCTTTACCAGCATGGCATGCGGCGAATCCTTCTGGTTCAAGTGTAAAAGCCTTTGCGAAACGCGTTTTGTACCAATCGTGTAATCGCGGAAATCCGGGTAATCGGGAAGCCATCCCATGGCAAAACATGAACGATTCTTCTCCTGAAACTTTTCCATTTCTGTACCTCCTCAAAGGATTTATAAAAAACAGCAATAACAAAGATGATTTTATGAGATGAGAGATTCCCGGGTGAAAAACCTTGATAATTATACATATCAAAACATGAATTTCAATAGCGTCATGCATTCCCTGCTTCACACAGACACTAAGGTGCCGAGTATGGATTTGCAGTGTTTACCTGTTTCTGAATAGGAATATCAAAGGCATTTTCATAGGAAACAAGCATTCATCGATTAGTTCTTTAATCATGTTGTAAATATCTCATCATTAGTTTTATATATGCCGATAGAGCGAAAGAAAGAATACATCATAAGAGGTTTGAATAAATGTCTGATATTCAAAACGTAATTATTCAATTCATCCGGGATAATTTCATAGCCGGACGGAGCGATGTGGTGATTGATATTGACCTGTCCCTCATTGAAAAGGGCATTATGGATTCTACCGGCGTGCTCGAGCTTGTTGAATTTCTGGAGTCAACCTATTCCATTAAGGTCGAAGATGAGGAGCTTGTGCCTGAAAACCTGGAGACAGTCAGCAATATTATAAAATATCTCAAGACCAAAGGTGTTGAATAACGGTGCAGCTCGTCCACGAATTTCTGGAAAATTCCTGTCAGGAATATCCTCACAAGCTTGCACTGCTCCACGCAAAACACGCTTTTACGTATACCCAGGTAAATACGCTCTCCAATAGAATATCACACCTTCTCTTGGCCTGTGGGCTTAAAAAGGCTGATCGTGTACTGGTCATCATGGAGAACTCCTTTGAAAATGTGGCCTCATATTACGGCATCCTCAAGGCAGGCGGTGTGTGCGTTGAGGCCCACGAACGTTCAACACCGGCTGAGGTAGCATACTATATCCAAAATTCAGGTGCAAAGATCTGCATTCTGTCGGCATCTTCTGCTGAGAGGCTTGAGGGCCTCGATATCCCCATAACCATAAGCCCTAGGGCACAATCTTCTGATCAAACAAAAACCCTCATACCCTTCAGTGAGCTCGGTTCCATGCCGGACACCGCACCGCCGGCAATTGTTCATGAGAACGACCTTGCTGCCATTGTCTATACATCAGGAAGCACCGGCAGACCGAAAGGGGTTATGCTCTCTCACAGAAATCTCTGCACGAACACGGCATCCATCGTATCATATCTGAACCTGAACGAATCCGATCGTATCATGGCGGTATTGCCATTTTATTACGTGTACGGAAAGACACTCCTGAACACCCACTTCATGGCTGGAGGCTCTGTTGTCATCAACAACCGTTTTGCCTTTCCCAATGCCGTTGTAAAGGAAATGGCCGAGAAAGAAGTGACGGGCTTTGCCGGGGTGCCGTCAACCTTTGCCATTCTCATGAACCGCTCCATCTTCACAAAAACCGATATCCCGACATTGCGTTATGTGACCCAGGCCGGTGGTGCCATGGCCCCCACACTGACCAGGAGACTCATGGAACATCTTAAATCCACTGAGCTCTATATCATGTACGGCGCGACAGAGGCATCGGCACGGCTCACCTATCTGCCCCCGGACCGTCTGGTTAGGGATAAACTAGGTTCTATTGGCATCCCCATACCGGATGTCCAGATAACTATAAGGGATGACGTTGGAAAAGAATTGGGAACTAATGAGGTCGGCAACATTTGCGCCAGCGGCCCAAATATCATGCAAGGGTACTGGCAGGACATCGGTGAGACCGAGAAGGCCCTTAAACCCTGGGGGCTTGTCACCGGCGACCTTGGTCACAAGGACGAGGAAGGATTCATCTTCCTCACGGGAAGAAAGAAGGAAATGCTAAAAATAGGCGGCGAGCGGGTCTCGCCCAAAGAAATCGAAGAAGCCATCATCTCGTCGGGCCTCGTACATGAGGCGGCTATTATCGGTAAGCCTGATGAACTGCTTTCCGAGGTGCCTGCAGCATATATTGTACCATTGGATGAAAAGACCTTTAACCTGGATATATTGAAGGCATATATTGCCAAGAAGCTTACCGACCATAAACATCCCAAGCACTGGTGCATCCTGAAATCCTTGCCAAAGAAGCCCTCCGGCAAGATAGACAAGGAGACTCTGAAAAATGAACTATTGCGCGAAATGCGTGCTGCCTGACACCTTTCCGGGCATTACCTTTGATGAAGGCGGGGTCTGCAATTACTGCAGGAACACCCCCATCCCGACTGAGACAGAAAAGCACGAGCATCTGCAGCGTTTCGAAGAACTCATAGAGAAGAAGCGCAATCCAAAAGGTTTTGATGTCGTTCTTGCCTACAGCGGGGGCAAGGATTCTACCTACACCCTCATGATGCTCACCAGAACCTACAAGCTCAAAGTCCTGGCCTTCACCTTTGACAACGGTTTTATCTCCGAGCAGGCCAAGGTGAACATCCACAAGATGACTGATGCCTTAGGCGCTGCCAGCCTGATGTTCAGACCGCCGTTCGGCGATATGAAACAAGTCTTCGGCCTTGCAGCGAAAGAGACGATCTACAGCCCCAAGACCCTGGATAGGGCAAGCTCCATCTGTACAACCTGCATAGGGTTTGTCAAGGCCATGATACTGAAGACCGCCCTATCTTATAACATACCTCTCGTTGCCTATGGCTGGTCTCCAGGTCAGGCTCCCATTGCATCGGCCGTAATGCAGACAAACCCAAGGCTGCAGAGCATGTCCCAGAGATCCGTGAGGGATCCCCTCATGCGGGTTGCCGGGGACTGGTTGAAACCCTACTTCCTGAACGAGGATGATCTTGCCGCGCCTCAGGAAAAATGGCCGGTGAACATCCATCCCCTCGCCTTCACCGAATATGACGAAGAGGCTATCCTCAGAGAGATCGAGGCCATCGGCTGGGTGAAACCTGCGGACACGGACCCCAACTCGACGAACTGCCTGCTGAACGCCTTAGCCAACCATATTCAT
>CAYMDG010000263.1:0-4661 GCA_964388905.1 uncultured Bacteriovoracaceae bacterium | reverse complement strand
AAAAAATGGTGGGCCGCACAGGGATTGAACCTGTGACTTCTACCGTGTGAAGGTAGCGCTCTCCCGCTGAGCTAGCGGCCCGGGCCATTGCGAGAATCTATACAATCCGGCCTGATACCTGTCAAGATGAAAACAAGTTCTGTTGACCAAGGAATGACGCATTTACCACGGGTTAAGCATCGAGCATCTTTGACTTTAAGGAACCGATGCCAGACCTAAAAGTTAAACTCATTACTCCATGGGTATGGAAAAGAAGAAAACCGACCCCTGACCCAGTTTGGTTTTCACCCAGATGTCCCCACCCATCACGGCCAAGGCCTTTTTCACAATGGCAAGCCCGATGCCTGTGCCTTCCACATGGTTATCTGATGCCCGGTAAAAGATGTCGAAGATATTGTTGGTATGTTCTTCAGATATCCCTGATCCATTATCCTTTACGGAAAAGATATGCATCTTGGTCTGAGGCTGGTATCCGATAAGGATCTCAAGATTTCTGCCAGGATGCGAATATTTTATGGCATTTGAAATGAGATTGCTGAAAACCTGTAACACCCGGATCTTGTCGGCTTTTACACGGGGCATTGTATTTTCAATAACAATGGTTCCGTTCTTCTCATCAAGCTGATTGGTAATCTCCATAATGATGTCGTCAATGATCTCTTGGATTGGGAACTCTTCTTTCTTGAGTTTAAGGTTCTCAACTGCAGAGAGAGTGAGGAGATTCGTGACAAATGACTCCATGTGTTTACCGCTTTCGTGGATAGCCTCAATATATTGGATCTCCTTTTCGGACAACTTCTTTAGTCCGGTCTTCATGAATCGTTCACAGAAGCCGTTAATGGCGATAATGGGATTCTTAAGGTCATGCGATACGGTAGAAACCAGGGTCCTGAGTTCCTCGTTACGCTGACGTATGAGGTTGAGTGCATCTTTGAGTTCCTCGGTGGTCTTGGAAACCTCTTGGAACAGCAGGATGTTTTCCATGACAGTGCCCATATGCACACCGATGGTAATGAGTAATCGCTCATCCTCGGGCGAAATGGTGCGCTGGCCAAAGGAACCGATGTTCATTACGCCGATGAGGCGGCTTCTGGACTGGAGAGGTATGGACGCAAACGATCTTATGCCCTGCTTTTTAAATGCCGTGGAGCTGATGCGCCGGTCTAAAGACGCATTTTCTATAATAATGGGATTACCGCTCTGGGCAACCCTGCCCGCTATACCCTCTCCAATCTTGAGTTCCTTTACGGTCTGTATGACCTCATCGGAGATACCATATGCATATTCACACCGTAATACCTTTTTCTTCTCATCAAGAAGATAAATAAGCCCTGCTTCGATATTCATAATCTGCAGGACCTGTACCAGGGTGTTCTGAAGCACTTCGTTGAGGTCTACAGAGGAGGAGAGTGTCTTGGATATGCTGTTGACCGCAGAGAGGTCCTGATTCTGTCGAAGGAGCCTCTTCTGCAGGAGCACCTTTTCAGTCACATCACGGAGCATGGCAATGGAGGTTCCAGGCCTGTCTTCTATAAAATGGAAATTGCCCTCAAGTATCTTCTGGCCTCCCTTGATGTTCATTACTATTTGAGTAAAAAATTGTTTGGCAAATTTTTTCCTTAAATTTGCAAGGTCATTTTTTCCTTTATCATCCACAAAGTCAAATATGGCCTTGCCGAGGATATCATCCTGGACCATTTCCATTATGGAGGCGAAGGCAGGATTTGCAAAGGTGATGAAACCATGGTTCAGTATGAGGATGGCATCAGGTGCATCTTCTATAAGCTTGCTGTATCTGCCTTCACGGGCCAGACTCCCGCTTACGAAATCGCCGAGAAGCACGAAGAGAGAGTTCAGCCTGTATCCGGTGATGTTTATGAATCCTGATACCCGTACCCGCGGCGAGCTAAAGGTCTCTACAATGAGAGAGAAGGGTTTGTTAGTTTCAATTAGCCTCTTGAGGTGACTCTCAAGCCTGTCATCAACAAGGAACTTGTGGATTAGTTCATACAACGATTTGCCTACGAAAGGCAGTTCCGAGGGCTCAATATTTGACTCCAGGAGCTTGTTTATGAAAATAACCGTTCCGCTTGCATCAAAGGCACACACAGCGATCGGAGCTGCATCGAAGACATCCTTTACCTGGTCATAATATTTATTCATGCCTTTCCTTATATATCCAGGTATCCGCCAGGGTTAAGAATCCGGACATCACACGAGCAAAGGCTGGCAAATTCGTCAGCATCTTTTCTGGAGCCTACAATGTCGCCATAATGGATGGGAATTGCATACACGGCCTTGATGTCTTTGATGGCTTCACTCGCCTCTCTCGCATCCATGGTATAGGTGCCCCCCACAGGCATAAAAACGGCATCAACGACAAGACCCTTCATCTCAGGTATCCTATCTGTGTCTCCCGGGTGATAGATCTTAGTTCCTTCTACTGTTACAATATACCCTAACCAGCCATTGCTCTTTGGATGGAAGGCCTTTCCCTGATTATATGCAGGCATTGCCTGTATGGATACATCTTTGATAATCATTACGTTACCCGGCTTTATCCAGTCGGTAACCAGCGGGGCGGACATGGGCGCTACGACACGGGTAGAGGCGTCAGAGACTACTTTTAAATCAGCCTGCGAATAATGATCATAATGATCATGGGTGAGCAGTACGATATCGGCGTGCTGGGCAGGGTTGTCGATTTTCCAAGGGTCAATGTAAATAGTAATGGAAGGGCTTGTTATCTTAACACTTGCGTGACCAAGCCAGGTTAACCGTACGGTCATTGAGCTCCTTTTGATTAAAGATAAACAATCAAAATAATCATTAGCAAACCTTTTGCATAATACAAAAGCTTATCGTACGTTTCAATGGGTATTTCTGAATTCACCGGTAACAGGTTTTTCTCAAAACGCCCCCAACTGGCATGGTGTAACCTTGATACCCAATGCATCAGCGACATTTCCTGCCTCTGCACGGATGATGCCCTTTGTATCTGCAATCTCCCAGAGCATGGCGCAGGAGATTCTACCATTAGCAACATGTGCATTGATAAGATCAAGCACTTCCTGGTCGACCTCCACCTTCCGGCCTGTGATCTTGTACTCGGACTTCCCTTTTCTCCCATAACCGAACAGACCGAGTTGGCACTGATAAAGCCTTGTACCGATTTGGGTTGCAACTCTGCCCACTTCATTGGGGTCAAGGGTGAGATAGGCTGCAATGTAGTGTGCTACGGCACAAGGGAGCTTGCCCTTTTCAGGATAAATCGCTATCATTTCACTTATCTTTTCTGATGGCATAATGTAACCTCCTTAAACTGTTGGAATATGTATACAAAGCACCCATAGCCTTTGCAGCTTTTTCAGGGGAGTCAAAGGTTGGGATGCCATTCTTATGCATGATATTGATGCAGTTGTCTTCATTGCCGAAAAAGGAGGAGATAAGAAGGGGCTTGCCGTAACGTTCCGGCATGGATACAAGTTCATCCAGATCAATCTTCATTACCCCAATGAGGTCTTCCTTGGATATGTCCACAAACCTACTGATTGCCGGATAGAGAAGCTCAAAGAATCCCGTGTCCATAATCCCGTGAATTATAATACCATCTACCTCATCCGACTCGAAGAGTAACCTTGGTATCTCCACGGACAATGCCTTCATATCGGTATGAAAGGTAAGATCAACCGGGTTTCGGGCGCTTCCATGGGAAGGAAGGAGTTTGGATATCCTTTGTTGCAGTTCAGAGGAGAACTCAGGCACTTCCAGCCCTTCACGGTTACAGGTTGTGGCAATGCCCGTCCCGGGACCGCCTGAATTCGTAAGCACGGCAATGCGCCTGCCCTTGAGTCTCGGTTGGGTAGCCAGAGCCCAGCCGATCTTGTACACGTCCTCTATACTCTCAACACTAATAATACCTGCCTGTTTAAATAAGGCTTCATACAAATGTCCGGGCCCGGCCATGGCGCCTGTATGGCTCGATCCGGAACGCGCGCCTGCCTCGGTCCCACCCACATACTGAGCAATGATAGGTTTGGCTCTGCTCACATTTTTAGCAACTTCAAGGAAACGGGCTGTATCCCTTATCCCTTCGATATACAAACCAATGGCCTTTGTAGTCTCGTCTAGCCCCAGGTACTCAAGGCAGTCAACAATGGTGATGTCCGCCTCATTTCCCACACTGATGGCCTTGCTCAAGGCAATGCCGTTTTTATGCAGATACGAGACTACCTGGGCTATATATGTGCCGCTCTGGGATGCAATACCGAGCTTGCCGTTATAATCCTGGATAGGGCCAACGGTTATATTCATTGGCAAATGGGTATTGACGATACCGAGACAGTTGGGCCCGAGAAAGCGTATGCCGTATTGCCTTGCCTTTTCAATCAATGCCTTCTCCAGTGCCCTTCCCTCCTCACCGGTCTCCCTGAAACCCGCCGTGACAATGACTAGGTATCTTGTCCCTAGCTTTCCAAAATCTTCTACCATTTCAAGAGTGATGCGTGTAGGGACGACAAGCACGGCAACATCCGGGGCATAGGGAAGATGGGATATCCGTTGGTAAGCCTTTTTACCGAGCACAATCTTCTCTTGGGGATGGATGGGTAGTATCTCTCCGGGAAAGCCATTTGTGATGAGGTTCAGACACTGGATAGTGC
>CAYMDG010000262.1:0-4704 GCA_964388905.1 uncultured Bacteriovoracaceae bacterium | reverse complement strand
CCGGTCTTTGCATACGGAGTGACCTCGGATGAACATACCAATACCTTCATAACAGCCATATTTTATACCATACACTAAGAACGGTCGGGCAGTAAAGACAAGGGAGTACAAACCCGGATTTTGTGATCATTTAAAAAGGACCATTTCACAACTATAAAAGAATTCTCTTAGATGCAAACCAAAAATCAGCCCGTTCAAATCATGCATCTCGATGAAGCCGAGATGCATGATTTGAACGGGTCAGGTTTTTACTCTTCTTGGAAATCTTGGTTAAATCCGAGCCTAATGTTTACTTTTAGTGCACACTCGGGTTAAGCTGAGTTCATGACCAGGGAGGAGTTTGAAATATCGCTTAAGGAGTTCGAGTCGCAGATCAAGAAGAAACTCCCCTCCATGATCAACAGCTACCTCATGAATCGAGGGAACCGTGAGTTTGAGGCATCCTTCACCCATCTCTTAGAGACCCTGGGCAGGCAGAGGAAGAATCTCCTGAAGGACCTGACCAGGGTGGCAAGGATCGAACAGAAGACCCGGTACTTCAATGCCACAAATAACATGGATTCCCAGCTCAGGAGCATGGGAAACAGAGATGCCTTGAAACAACAGACAAAATTGCGGCAGCATCGTGTCCATGCACCGCTTGTCTATGACCTCGGGGCTGGGCCTGAAGCGGGGGACCTCTTGAACGCCGATGATTTAGGCGTCTTGCTGGAGACTACGGAAAAGGTATCCATCGACCATGAGGTGAGGATAAACCTCTCAGGGAAAAAGGCGCGCGGCAAGGCCATGTGGTCAATCCCTGATGAGAAAGGCCGCATGGAGACGGGGGTCAAACTGCTCAACCCATCTGAGGATTTCCTGGAAGAACTCAAAAAGATTATCAAGAAGCCTGCAAAAAAGCAGAAAGATCCTCATGATTGACACCCCTACGGGTGCATAGTATTCCTTTATAGGTATGAGATTCGCCATACTCACCTTAGGATGCAAGGTCAACCAATATGAAAGCCAACGGATCAGGCAGGGACTTGTCACGGCAGGCCACATGGAGCAGTCCTTTACCGAGCCCGGCGCTGAGTGTTACATCATCAATACCTGTACCATCACCCATAAGGCCGATGCTGAAACTCGCAGGGTGATCCGCAAGGTACTGAGACGAGGGGGTAGGGTAATAGTAACAGGCTGCCAGGCTGTTGTAGATGCCAAAGGCATCAGGGATATCTCCGAGGCAATTGAGATAGCCACGCCGGATCATCTCTCCGAGATACTCCAGGTAGACCTGCCGTCCATTATTACAGGCTTCGGCGATCACCATCGGGCCTTTGTGAAGGTCCAGCAAGGATGTGACAAGTATTGCACGTACTGTATCGTCCCTTTTGCCAGAGGAAGGCCTGTGAGCAGACCTTGGCAGGAGGTTGTCACCGAGGTGAGAACCCTTTATGACAAGGGCTTTCATGAGGTGGTTCTTACCGGGATCAATATCGGCCTGTATGAGGGAGGGCTTTCAAGGCTTGTGGAAAGGGTGCTTTCCCACACCTCCATCCCAAGGATCAGGGTTAGCTCCATGGAACCCTGGACCGTTGAAGACGGGCTCATATCAATAATCAAGGACAACTCCAGGCTCTGCAAACACCTCCACCTGCCGTTGCAGCACGGAAGCGATTCCATTCTTCAAGTCATGGGAAGGCCGTATACGGCATCATATTTCAGGTCACTCATAGACCGAATCAGGAATTCCCTACCTGAGGCCGCAATCGGCCTGGACGTTATCGTGGGATTCCCTGGTGAGGATGACAAATCTTTTGAGGAATCCTATAGCCTCATCGAAGACCTCTATGTAACCTATTTCCATGTCTTCCCCTTCTCGCCAAGGCAAGGAACTGCCGCCGCTCTACTGCCCGGACGCCCGGATGAGACGGCTGTGAAGAAGAGGTCTTCCCACCTCAGGGCTTTGTCCAGGGAAAAGAGGCATGCCTTTGCCTGTTCACGACAGGGCATGGTTGAGGAAGTGCTTGTAACCGGGATTTGTGAGGGGCATTTTCATGGAGTCACCTCAAATTATCTTACCGTTCAGGGCCAGGGTAGTGTAACGCCAGGAAACATTGTGAGCGTTCTTCTTAAAAGTATGGAAGGGCAGACCCTTACAGGAGAGCTCGTTGGATAACAGCACCCTGGTAGATGCCTTGCTTGAGATGGCATTCGCGTTAGAGTTCCTGGACGAGAATCCTTTCAAGGCAAAGGCATATGAAAAGGCCGCCAGATCTCTGTCCGGAATTGCCACACCCATGGAAGAACTCATCGATACAGGCGCTATAAGCCATATAGAGGGAGTCGGAAAGACCATCGCCGCAACCTTGAGGGCCTGGGTGAAGGATCATGATTTTTCTGCATTGAAAGATCTACAAGCCAGGCTGCCTGGTGGATTCGATGAATTGATAAAGGTGCCGGGTCTGGGGCCGAAGAGGCTGAAGCTCCTGTCTAAGGAGCTTAACATCGCTACACTTGATGAGCTTCTTGAGGCAATAAATACGGGCAGGCTTTCATCCGTTAAGGGGTTCTCCGACAAAAGCATTGCCAAGCTCAGAGGCTCTGTGCAGGCTATCCTCGATTACCGGGGATGGTTTCTGCTTGATGCCGGGTGGGGCTGGGCAGCAGCGTATGTGTCACTCCTTAAGGACAGCGGACTTAATGTGCAGGTCAGTGGTGTCTGCCGCAGGTCCATGGAGATTATCTCTGCCATCGACCTCCTCGTAGAAGATGGCCCCGGTGTGCATGACGCACTTCTTCAGTGCATTACCGGCATCCCTGAGATGCAGCTTGCCCACGATGGGGCCGTACTTGTTGCGACATGTCCCGGCAAGCCCCCTGTAAGGATCCACACCGTATCTCAGGCCTTGGTTGCGCCTGCTCTGTTTATCACAACCGGCTCGGATGCCCATGTGGAAATGGTGAACAGGCACGGGACGCAGCAGTCCGTCAGGGTCAGCTGTGAAGGGGTCTTTAAAGACGAGGTGCTTGTGCCTATTCAAGCCGAAGGGGAGATTTATGATCTTTTCGGCATGCACTATCTCCCACCCGAGGTAAGGGAGGGCAGGCCCACGGAGATGGACTTTGCCTTGAACGGCAGTGTGCCTGAGCTTATTGTGCAAGAAGACCTGAAGGGTATCATCCATGTCCATTCCACCTACAGCGACGGCAAGGCTACTCTGGCCGACATGGTGCAGGGCGCCCATGAGAGAGGTTATTCCTGGATAGGCATCTCTGATCACAGCAAGAGCGCCTATTATGCAGGCGGATTGAGCGTGAAGGACCTGAAGCGGCAGTTCGAGGAAATCCATGAGCTCTCCCACCTGTTCCCTGACATGACGATCTTCATGGGTATCGAGTCCGACATCCTGCCCGACGGCTCACTGGATTATCCTCAGGCCGTGCTCAGACAATTCGATTTTGTCATTGCCAGCATCCATTCCCACATGGATATGGACAGATCAACCATGACAGAGCGTATCATAAAGGCCATCCGGGATCCTTTTACCACCATACTTGGCCACCCCACAGGCAGGGTACTTCTTGCCCGCAGGCCCTATGAGGTGGACATGGCCGAGGTTCTGGCAGAGGCGGCAGGCCTTGGTGTCATAGTGGAGCTAAATGCCAACCCCTTAAGGCTCGACCTGGACTGGCGACTAATGCCGGACTTCACTGCAAAGGGAGGGCGTGTTGTCATAGCACCTGATGCCCATAGCGTTTCCGGGCTTGATGATATGCGTTATGGCCTGGCCATTGCCAGGAAAGGCCTGCTCTTAAGGGACTCCTGCATGAATGCACTCAGTGCCCGGGAAGCGAGGGAGGCGTTTAAGACCAGGTGGTCATAGAGTGCGCCGGTGTTTCTTACTGCTATGAAGTCCCTGGGGACGAATGGGCTCTTGTTGATATGGACCTGAAGATCGGCCAGGGTGAAAAGGTCGTCATCGCAGGGCCGGCAGGATCAGGAAAGACCACCCTGCTGCAACTGCTGGATGCACTCATCCTCCCCACCAAAGGCGACATCCTCTATGACGGTATCAGTGTGCGCACGCTCGCCAGGAAAAAGGGCCTTACAATGGTGCGCAGGCGTATGGGGGTCCTTTTCCAGTTCCCTGAAGACCAGTTTTTCCAGGAGACTGCTTATGACGAGCTTGTCTTTGCCATGAGGAATTTTTATCGACCTTCTGAAGGGGAGGTGGAAGAAAGGGCATACCACGTTACTGTGGGTTTCGGCCTTGAGCTTGAGCGGCTCAAAAACACATCACCATTTAGTTTGAGCTCAGGAGAGAAACGAAAACTCGCCTTGGCATCCGCCCTCATGATAGGCCCCGAGATATTGATGCTGGATGAACCCACCGCAGGCCTCGATGCCTCAGGCAGGCGCGAACTTACGGATATGATATCCTCACTTACCCATACAACCGTCATCATTGTCACCCACAACCAGGAGGATTTCCTCTCTCTGAGTGATCGTTTTATCGGTATCGCTTCAGGCAGAAAGGTCATTGATGTGAGGAAGGAAGAACTTCTTGAAAAGATCGAGGACATGGATGCCTCTGGTATCGATGTCCCGCTTGTACTCCTGGTCCAGTACTGGCTAAAACGCTCAGGCCTTGCATTGGATCATACCTTTTATGAAATGGATGAACTCATTGGTTTTCTAAAGGGGAAAATCCCTTTAAC
>CAYMDG010000261.1:0-4705 GCA_964388905.1 uncultured Bacteriovoracaceae bacterium | reverse complement strand
CTACCAGCGGCTGCTTTGGGAGGAGCTGCACAGAAATTCGTTCTAAGAGAAAGGATTGCAATGGAAGGAACCAGGATAACGTATCAGAAAGGGAAGCTTAACGTCCCTCATGACCCCATCATCCCATTCATCGAAGGTGACGGGGTTGGGCCTGACATCTGGGCGGCATCCCAGATGGTCTTTGATGCAGCGGTGAAAAAGGCCTATGGCGGCAAGCGGCGAATAATCTGGAAAGAGATTTATGCAGGCGAAAAGGCCAATGGCAAATTCGGCACCTACCTGCCGGACGAGACCATAGGGGCATTTAAAGAGTACCTCGTTGGCATCAAGGGCCCCCTGACTACGCCTGTGGGCGGCGGCATCCGAAGCCTGAACGTGGCGCTTCGCCAGATACTCGACCTCTTTGCCTGCATACGCCCGGTGAAATACTACGCAGGCACTCCGGCCCCGGTGAAGCGGCCCGAGCTTGTGGACATCGTTGTGTTCCGCGAGAACACCGAGGACCTCTATGCAGGCATCGAGTGGTCAAAGGGAAGCGCCGAGGTGTTGAAGGTCATCTCTTTCCTGAACGATCAGATGGGCACCCGCATATCCGACGACTCAGGTATCGGCATCAAGCCCATATCCGTGCACGGAACCAAGAGGCTGGTGCGCATGGCCATCGAGTATGCCATGAAGCATGGCAAGAAGACCGTTACGCTGGTGCACAAGGGCAACATCATGAAATTCACCGAAGGCGCATTCCGGGACTGGGGCTATGAGCTGGCCAGAGAGGATTTCGGGGATGTGACGGTCAGCGAATCCGACCTCAACAAGAAATATGACGGCAAGCTGCCCGAGGGAAAGATCCTCATCAACGACCGCATTGCGGATTCCATGTTCCAGCAGGTGCTCCTGAGGCCCGGGGAGTACGAAGTGCTTGCTGTACCGAATCTTATCGGCGACTTCATCTCGGATGCCCTGGCTGCCCAGGTGGGTGGGCTCGGCATGGCGCCGGGCGCGAACATCGGCATCCCCTTTGCGGTTTTCGAGGCCACCCACGGGACGGCACCCAAGTACGCAGGCCAGGACAAGATCAATCCCGGCTCGCTCATCCTTTCAGGCGCCATGATGCTCGAACATCTCGGCTGGACCGAGGCGGCCGATCTCATCCGCAAGGGCATTGCCAAGGCCATTTCGGACAAGCAGGTCACCTACGACTTGGAGCGACAGATGGAAGGGGCAACGCTCTTGAAGTGCTCGGAGTTCGGCAAGGCCATAATCGAACGGATGTAACTATAGTATAATGGGCGGGGCTCATGCCCGCCCAGACATTCAATATATACCCGTCGTCATTCCCGCGAAGGCGGGAATCCAGGTATTCATCTATGCTTCCAATAGCTTCTCATAAATTTTAGAGGAGGCTGTCAAAAAATTCCAGTAAGCTCAAAAACTATCAAATTCGGACAATCAAGACACAATTCCCGACCTCTTTATCATCAGATTACAGATTCCAGTGTCGGCTTGACATATCATAACCTGACAGTTAAATCATAAGAATCCTTTTAAGAGTTATATCTCCCCATGAAGGAGTCAGATTATGCGGCATCCTGTATATGTACAACCTGTGATCATTTTCATGTGCCTTTTCCTGGTGCTCGGATGCTCGAAAAAAGAAGAACCCATCCGGACTCCGGCACCAGCGCCAGTACAAAAGGCTGTTCCTGCGCCCATGGAAACTGCCCAAAAATCCCAACTCGACAAGGCCATGGTAATCCATATGGATTTTGTTCAGGCCTTTTCCGAAATGCTGGGCAAAGAAGACACGGTGGAAACACTCCGATCCAGGATGGACCTGGTGGACAAGACCCGCATTTCCTGCATGATGCTCAGACCGGAAATTCATGATCCAGTAGCGGCGGACTTTCTCATCAGATTCTCAGACGGCCTCCAGAAATATCTGGATCTCGCGAACAAGCACCTTGCCACCCTTGAAGAGGCAGCCAGACAATATGCGTCCGGCAAGGAATTCGAAGCAAACCTGCCCAGGGTACCCGAGAAAGAGAAGGGGCAGGCCACAGAGAAGCTCAATTCTCTCATAGCGAAGCATAACGAACTCGTGCAGGGCCCCTTGAAGAAGGAACGGGACGAGCTCAACAGGCTGGGAGATGATCTGTTGAGATTCAAATAGCAAACTCGCTTCGAGCAAGGCAAAACCCCTTTAAGTCTGACCAGAGACCTTACTGTGCTCGCTCCCGGCAGAAAAGCTTTATACGCTCTTCTTCTTGCCCAGCAAAAACCCGAAGGCCAGCCCGAGAAGGAAGGTGCCTGATACTACGATCCACTTGGGCGCGGTGAATAGTGTCCAGATGAGGAACTGGAAGGAGGTCTGCTCGAAGTTCTGGAGGATGAAGATGAAGCCGAATACCACGGCTACTGCTATGCCGATCAGCTTGGAATTGTCTCCCAGGGCCTTCAGTCCCATCCTTCTCTCTCCATAACAATTCTCCACAGATAATTGCATGTACTGGGCTTTTGTGTCAACAGCCATGTGGGTTATGCAATGCGGCGCTCAATTGCCACACCCATAACGCATGTGATAGGATGTGGCCATGCAGCATGAAATCATCATCACAAAGAAAGATCTGAGTATTGTCGATGCAACCCCGGGGTGCCGAGCTTTCATGCAAGAGGGTGCCCTGAAGACGAACCGGAATCTCTTTGTGCATGTCCCTGTCCTTCAAACTATCCTCAGCCCGGAAGCCCTGAGGGAAGGAGGGGTGTTTGAGGGTATTATGCTAGGTACCAGTAACTATGCTGTCCAGGTCATTCCCGCAGGGAAGCACATCACCTTCCTGTTTCGGCTTGACCACGGCTCTTCGCCCAATCCTGCCGTCTTGAGCGAAATCTCCGAGCTCAGGGAGCGTACCGAGCTTCTGGAGACTATCATCGAGGAGGCGCCCATCGGCTTGATCCTGTGTAACGAGGACGGGACCATCTTGTATATGAACAAGAAGCAAGAGGAGAATTCCCGCAAGAAGCGCCAGCAGCTCATCGACCACGATATCAGGGATATCTACCGGAAGACCTTCGAGTATCCCCAGATAACGGAATTCTTTGACAGGGTCATGAACAGCTCTGCCCCCCACAAGGCGCTGATTCTCGATCATTACTATCCGCAGTTTTACAAGCGGGATATTGTCATCAAGTTTCTGGCAAGCAGGCTGAAGGTTCACAAAAAGATCGCCATTTTTGTCGAGATAGAAGACGAGCTCTACCGCGAGAAACGTAAGGCCGAAAAGGCCGGTGAAGAGCTGAGGATGTCCCAGAGCTATATGGCCCAGCTGCTCGATTCGTCGCCCAACATGGTCATATCCGTGGACGAAAAGCGCAGGGTCGTCAGCTTTAACAAGACCGCCGAACGCCTGCTGGGTTTCAGGGCCAGCGAGGTCTATAATTCCCCGGTGGACAGATTCTTCCCCAAGGAAGAGCTCCCCAAGCTCGATCTGGCCGTCTCCTCCCAGGTCCTCTGGTACGGGACAATCCATATATACCGCTCGGACAGGTCCAGCTTCCCCATCGAGCTCTACAGCACCAAGGTCAAAGACGAAAGGACAGGCAAGGATATTGCAACCCTGCTTCTCGCCGTAGACATTGAGGAGCGGAACAAGTTGAGGAAAAACCTCATCCAGTCTCAGAAGATGAACTTCATCGGAGAGCTCGTAAGCGGCCTTGCCCACCAGATCAACAACCCGTTGGTAGGGGTGATCAACATTGCGGACGTGCTGCTGCAAAAGATCGACGTTGATGATGAGAAATATTCCTATGTCAGGATGATAAGGGAGGCGGGAGAAAGCTGTAAGGATGTGATCTCGCGGTTGCTCAGGTTTTCCAGGAGGCAGGAGGGCATCCCGCAGGCAGACATCGACATCAGGAACGTACTTGATGCAGGTATAGAAATGCTTATGAAGCACCCCAAGCTCAAAGGGGTAAAGGTGGAACGGAGTTACCACGACGTCCCTGTCATCCGCGGCGACCAGGTACTCCTCCAGCAGGCCTTCATGAACATGCTCATCAACAGTGCCCAGGCCCTTGACGGAAGCGGCGTCATCAGGGTCAGGTGCGGGCCCGACCACACACGGGGCTCTCAGGTAGTGGTGGCCATCGCCGATACGGGGTGCGGGATTCCGGAGGAAGACATCCCCAGGGTGTTCGAGCCGTTTTTCAGCACCAAGGAGGCGGATGACGGAACGGGCATCGGACTGAGCCTCACCTACTGGATCATCCAGGACCACGGCGGAAGGATAAGCGTAGAAAGTGCCGTCGGCAAGGGCACCACCTTCACCACCTATCTGCCGGTTACAAGCTGAGGACGATATGGAAAAAGAGCTGCCCAAGTTACTCGTGGTGGACGACGAAGAGTACACGCGTGTCTACTTCAAGGGGATCCTCTCACAGGAAGACTACCACGTGAGCTTTGCCAAGGACGGCAGTGAGGCCCTTCAGAGATGGTCCAGCGAGTCCTTCGACCTCATCATCATGGATATCCGCATGCCCGGCATCGACGGTATGGAGGCCTTAAAACGCATCAGGGTCCTGGACATGGACACCATGATCATCATGATCTCCGCCTATGGCGACATGGACTCGGTTATTGATGCCATGAGGTTAGGCGCCAACGATTTTTTTGCCAAACCCTTCAGCAGCATCGACAAGATAAAGCTGG
>CAYMDG010000260.1:0-4713 GCA_964388905.1 uncultured Bacteriovoracaceae bacterium | reverse complement strand
CCATGAAAGAAAGTTCCAAGATCTTATTCCACAAGCCGTTCATGTATCAGGAAACAGTGACTGCTATAGTCCTCATACCCTTGGTATATACCCTCTTTATGAAATCGGTTCCCCAGTTCAATGACCATCTCATCCTAGCGGCAATATATGCCTCAACTACCGGTGCTGTTGGATTTCTTATGGGTTTTTTTGTTAAGTATCTGCTCGTCCGTCCGGCCATCGAATTGATGGACAAGGACTCTTACACGCAGGCAGAATTGCAGAGCGCAGTAAGGTCGGTATCCATCCTCCCGCTTGCTGAGGCCATTGTTGTTTTTTTCAGGTGGTCCATCCTTGCAATAATCCTATGTGTAACCCCGTTCTATCTCAAAGGCTATATAACCCTGACACAGGCTATCTTTGGCTGTAATGCCCTCTTCATGACAGCCATGTCCATTACGCCATTCTTCTATCTCGCATCTGAGAACAGCCTTGTGCCTTTTTACCAGAACTGCAAGCTGAAAGGTATCCTTGATAAAGATTTGAAATTGTTCAGCTTGGGCCTCAACCAGAAGCTCCTTATAACCATCCTCCTGATTGCCATTTCTCCCATCGGTAACCTTCTCGGCCTCATCTATCTTTCAATCTTTTCCGGGCTTCAACTGGAATCCGTGCAGTTAGGATTCTTCCTTATTTTGATTCAGACCATTGTCATGACAATCCTGAATAGCTTCCTGCTCATGAAGAGCCTGTCATTGTCGGTGGGGAGGATGTCCGTCATGTTCGAAGATATGGCCCAGGGGGAGGGCGACCTCACCAAACGCCTCCATGTGACAGGCTTAAGCGAGGTCGGCAGGCTTGCCTTCTGGTTCAACGAATTCATGGATGACATCGAACGGATTGTCGGGCATGTCAGGGATACCTCCCTCGAGCTTCACCAGGCCATCCAGGAGGTTAGTGTCGGCTCTCAGGGCCTGTCGCAGGCGACGCAGGAGCAGGCGGCCTCGGTGGAGGAGATTTCGGCGTCCATCGAGGAGATGAACAGTACGGTGCTGCACAATGCGGACATGATCCGAGAGGGGCAGGACACATCGAATGCCATCACGAAGCTTATCAGCCACAGCAAGCAGGTGTTTGCGGATCTGATGAAGGCGATCCAGGGGATTTCCATGGACTCCAAGAAGATCGGGGACATCGTGCTGACGGTGAATGAGGTGGCATTCCACACGAACCTTCTGGCCTTGAACGCCTCGGTGGAGGCGGCCAGGGCAGGAGAGCACGGGAAGGGATTTGCGGTGGTGGCGGGCGAGGTACGTTCGCTTGCACAGCGCTCCGCCGGAGCGGCAAGTGAGATCAAGGCACTGATTGAAGGCACGGTGGGCCGGATCAAGAACGGTGATGAGATGATGGCCAAGACGTCGTCCTCGTTGGAAGAGCTCATGAGCCGCATGGAATTCTTTTTCAGGATGATGGAGGTGATCGGCACATCGAGCACGGAACAGACGCAGAACATCGGTGAGCTGAGCCGGGCCATATCGCAGATAGACGGGTCCACGCAGCACAACGCTTCGACTGTTGAAGAGCTGGCGAGCACCCTGGACAACCTGCGCACCATGGCGACAGTTCTCGCCGAGGACGTCCAGAAGTTCAAGACATCGCAGGGCTGATATTCGCATTTCGATACTCATATTCCAATATATTGAGGTCAGGAGGCCTATTGTCTCTTAGGACTTGTGCGGATAAAGTTGTTTATGTAGGAATATCCCGGTTTGCTTTAGCGCTTTGATTTTCTTGTACCTCTACCACGTTGCTGTCTGCATGCCTGCAATTAAATTTTCAAAATAAATAGGCCGATAAGCAGACATATGATTTGAAGTCTCACTTGGTGAATAAGCTATAGGTGGGTGGTGCAATGAAAGAAAGTACAAAGGTTTTGTTCCTCCGGCCATTGTTGTTCCAGGAGTCGATAACAGCAATTATCGTCGTCCCCATGCTCCTGGTCTTTTTCCTGAACGTTTCGGCAGGGGTGAAAAACCACTTCCTTGCAGCTGCCATGGGCGGACTGAATGCGGCGAATCTCGGCCTCCTATTAGGGGTTATGGTCAAGTATTTCCTCGTCCGGCCCGCCATAGAGGTAATGGACAAGGCCAATGCCAATCCGGAAGAGGTGCAGCGAGCTGTCCGTTCCATCTCCATCCTGCCCCTTGTAGAGGCGATTACCGTATTCCTGCGGTTTGCCCTTTTCGGGAACCTCATTGCAGTGCTCCCCATGTATCTGAAGGGGTATGTAAAATACGCCGAAATATGGGCAGGGGTCAACGCACTCATCATGACCGGACTGCTGGTAATACCGTTTTTCTACCTTGCCTCGGAGAACAGCCTGGTGCCGTTCTACCAGAGATTCAACATGAAGGGTATACTGGACGGCACCATGAAGGTCTTCAGGTTGAGTCTCAATCAGAAGCTCCTCATGACCATCCTCCTCATTGCAATCCCCCCGATCGGGCTTCTCCTGGGGATCATCTACCTCTCCATGGCCACGGGATTAGACATGGCCGCCATGCAGTTCGGATTCCTGCTCCTCCTTGCAGAGACAGCCCTCATGACGTTCATCAACGGCGGTCTCCTCATGAAGAGTCTGTCGCTCTCGGTTGGGAAGATGTCTCTCATGTTCGAGGACATGGCGCGGGGTCAAGGAGATCTGACCAAGCGTCTGCACGTGACTGGACTCAACGAGGTGGGGAGGCTTGCCTTCTGGTTTAATGTTTTCATGGAGGATATCGAGCAGATAGTGGGGCATGTTCGGGAGACCTCTCTGCAACTTCATGAGGCGATAAAGGATGTGAGCGTCGGATCGCAGGACCTGTCCCAGTCCACGCAGGAGCAGGCGGCCTCGGTGGAGGAGATTTCGGCGTCCATCGAGGAGATGAACAGTACGGTGCTGCACAATGCGGACATGATCCGAGAGGGGCAGGACACATCGAATGCCATCACGAAGCTTATCAGCCACAGCAAGCAGGTGTTTGCGGATCTGATGAAGGCGATCCAGGGGATTTCCATGGACTCCAAGAAGATCGGGGACATCGTGCTGACGGTGAATGAGGTGGCATTCCACACGAACCTTCTGGCCTTGAACGCCTCGGTGGAGGCGGCCAGGGCAGGAGAGCACGGGAAGGGATTTGCGGTGGTGGCGGGCGAGGTACGTTCGCTTGCACAGCGCTCCGCCGGAGCGGCAAGTGAGATCAAGGCACTGATTGAAGGCACGGTGGGCCGGATCAAGAACGGTGATGAGATGATGGCCAAGACGTCGTCCTCGTTGGAAGAGCTCATGAGCCGCATGGAATTCTTTTTCAGGATGATGGAGGTGATCGGCACATCGAGCACGGAACAGACGCAGAACATCGGTGAGCTGAGCCGGGCCATATCGCAGATAGACGGGTCCACGCAGCACAACGCTTCGACTGTTGAAGAGCTGGCGAGCACCCTGGACAACCTGCGCACCATGGCGACAGTTCTCGCCGAGGACGTCCAGAAGTTCAAGACATCGCTTGATGAATGATCGAGGGCAGTTTCAGGCAGCCCTTGTTGTCTGGCCTTTCTTGCTGGAGTTATAGGGCCTGAGAAGGTCTTAAGCCTAATATTTTAGGCGGGTTCCAGGGTTGCCTCTCTCATCTTTCGGACCGAATTGATAAGATAGATGCGTGAGCAGTTCTGCAGTTCGTCAATCTTGATCACCCTTTCTCTGATCTTTCCGGACTTGATGAGCCAGGAACGGTAAACACCGTCTAAGAGGCCGCACTCCACTGGGGGGGTGAATAGCCCTCTATCAATGTCCACCACCACGTTTGCGATACAGCTCTCGGTCAGCTCACCTTTCTTGTTCCAGAGCAGGACATCATCATAGCCAGGGCAGGTTTTGATTGCCTCATTGTATGTATGGCGGTTGGTGGTCTTGTGGTATAAAAACCAGTCGGTAATCTCCACCGGTTGAATGGCAAGGCGGACCCTGGGTGGTCTGGCGCCCGGTTCCATCAATAGGGGCTCTGCATTGACAGATAGTTGTCCATCCTTTGCCATGAGAAGACGCACCTTGTATGAGGATGAACTGAACGTATGCGTTATCTCCAGGAGCTCCTGGCGGATACGCTGCCTGTCTGGGGTGAAATCGCAATACCGGGCTGAAGACTCTAAGCGGGCCAGGTGCTCATCAAGCAGAAAGTATCCGTCATCCAGGGTCCATAGGATGCTCTCCATCAGAGAAAAATCCGGGGTTTCCCGTGTCAGAACAAGGGCCTTTGTCCGGCATTCTTCCAATTCCTGCTCATCGTCTGAGTCCCAGACAATGCCGCCGCCTACCCCGTAGCGCGCCTCCTTTTTCTTTTTATCGATCACCGCGGTGCGTATTGCCACATTGAACTGGGCCTGTCTCCCTGGGCGTACATACCCTATACAGCCCGTATAGAGCCCGCGCGGCGTGGTCTCGAGTTCCGAGATGATGTGCATGGTCCGGGCCTTTGGCGCCCCGGTGATGGAGGCCGGCGGGAAGAGGGCACCCAGTATCCCCACAATGCTTTCCTTTGTCTGCGCCGTCACCTTTGAGGTCATCTGCCATAGGGTCGGATACTTCTCAATGGAAAAAAGCGATTGCACCTTCACGCTTCCGCTTAGTGCAACACGGCCCATATCGTTCCGCACCATATCCACGATCATGAGGTTTTCAGCCCGGTTCTTTTC
>CAYMDG010000259.1:0-4736 GCA_964388905.1 uncultured Bacteriovoracaceae bacterium | reverse complement strand
TACAATCCATAATCGCTTTGGCTGGCATGTTATTTGTTTTCTCTGGCGCCCACTCACAGAGCCCTACTGCTCTCCTCCGGGAGGAATTCAACAGTCTTGAGAATTGGCGCCCCCTTTATTTCCCGAAGATATCCCGACATTCTACATACACGGTTGAAAGGAATGGCGAAGAGAGCTCTCTCAAGGCTGAAAGCGACACATCTGCATCGGCCATTATATATCGGCAGGAGTTTAATGTATATGAGTATCCGAAGGTACGATGGCGATGGAAAATCAATAATGTTTATCTGACGACTGATCCTGAAACAAAATCTGGCGATGACTATCCCATCCGCATATACATCATCTTCAAGTACAACCCTGAAAAAGCTGATTCTCTGGAGGGGTTCAAATACGGCATCGCAAAGAAGCTGTATGGGGAGTATCCACCCCACAGTACCTTGAACTATGTTTGGGCAAACAACGAGGGACAGAAGACTATCGTTACCAGCCCTTATACAGACAAGGCAAGGTTGATTGCCCTTAAAAAGGGAGGCAAAAGGGTAGGTCTGTGGCAGACTGAAGAGGTAAACATCCTTTCGGACTACAAGAAGGCATTCGGGACAAAACCCCCTGAGGTTGCAAGTCTCGCAATCATGAACGACTCCGACAACACCGGTCAAGCATCGGTATCTTATCTGGACTTTATCGAGGTTTTCAGGGATGGGGGATAACCTTTGTGTCATCATGTTCGTAAAGTCACCTGAGATAGGGATTGTAAAGTCCCGCCTTGCCGCGTCGGTCGGTGAAGACATTGCCCTTGATCTCTATAAATGTTTTGTGAGCGATATGATGGAGATGCTCTCACGAAGCGAATATCCCCTCATCATATTCTTTCACCCCCCAGATTCGAAACGAAAAATCATGCAGTGGCTGGGAGATGAACATACCCTGTTTCCCCAGGCAGGGGATGATCTTGGAGAGAGGATGAAGAACGCCTTCAAAATGGTCTTCTCGCAAGGCCTCCAGCACATCGTCCTCATTGGAAGTGATAGCCCGGATCTCCCAAGCCTTTTGATCGACAAGGCGATTGTATCTTTAAAAGATCATGATGCTGTGGTTGGGCCATCACTTGACGGTGGATACTACCTCATCGGTTTCAGGGCAGATACCTTCTTGCCCCAGGTCTTCGACAGGATTCCCTGGAGTACGTCAGAAGTCTTCCTGCAAACCACGGATGTTCTCAAAAAAGCTGGCTACCGGGTCCATGTCTTGCCCGCATGGAGGGATGTTGACACTTTTGACGACCTTAAATCGCTTTTTCTAAATAGCCGTAATACGCCCTTTGGCAAATCGGCAACAATCAGGTATATGGAGAACAACAAATGCGCCCCCTTATGAATGATGATCATATCTTGGGGAACCCAGTTCATGGCTTGAAATCGAATGAGTTGATAATGCTCAATGACTTTCAGTGGATGAGATAAGAAATTATGAATGATTTTGAAAAAAGGATTGCTGCTCAACATGGTCATGAAGGCTTATTTAACGATACCATTGAAACTTTGCAGGTGAACATTGGTCTCACGTGCAACCAGCGGTGCCGTCACTGTCATCTGGAATGCTCTCCGGAGCGGCCAGAGAGGATGGAGTGGCCGGTTATGGAGTTGATCCTTCATGCAACCGAAACCTCCCACTGCCGGCTTGTAGACATCACGGGAGGAGCCCCGGAACTAAATCCCTCTTTTCGTCGCTTTGTAACAGCACTTCGGGAAAATGGCTACCTTGTCCAGGTACGAACGAACCTGACCGTCCTTCTCGACCAAGGCATGGAGGGTCTACCGGGATTCTTCAAAGACCAGGGGGTGCACCTTGTTGCCTCTCTCCCCTGCTACACAAAGGACAATGTGTGCGCTCAACGGGGCGAGGGGGTCTTCGAGCCGAGCATCGAAGCAATCAGGCGTCTGAATGCCCTGGGTTATGGCCTCGAAGACTCGTTACCCTTGAACCTCGTGTACAATCCTGGCGGGCCGTTTTTGCCGGCACCCCAGCTCTCGCTCGAAAAAGATTACCGGCGCGAACTGGCGGAACATTTTGGCGTCACCTTTACCCACTTGCTCACCATCACCAACATGCCCCTGGGGCGCTTTCGGAAAGAGCTTAACCGGCAAGGCCAGATGGGATCATACACGCGGTTACTTCGGGAGTCCTTTAATCCGGATACGGTACCGGGGTTAATGTGCAGGCGCCAGGTCAGCGTCGGTTGGGACGGGACCCTCTATGACTGCGACTTCAACCTGGCCCTTGGTCTTCCCGTGAATCATGGAGCGCCCGATCATATTCGGTCCTTTATTCCTGCCGCGTTGCAGCATAGGAGGATCATGACCGGGGAACACTGTTTTGGGTGCACTGCAAATGCGGGGTCTTCCTGAGTAGGATCAATCATCCTCGGGAAGGATGAAAGTACAGGGTAATAACGAACATTATCGGCACACCCTAATCGTGCAGAATCCTGCACAGGAGGTGTAACCTGAACAGGAACCTCTTCAAGAAACTGATCCTTGTTACAGCAATCATTGTTTTAGTCATTGTTTTCTGGGCATTCGACCTGGGACGCTATTTCACACTCTCCTATGTAAAAGGCTCGCTTGACGGGTTCAAGTCTCTCTATGCTGAACATCGCTTCCTGGTCATCCTGATCTATTTCGTCATATACGTAGTCGCCACTTCCTTGTCATTACCTGGCGCTGCAGTCTTGACAATTGCCGGAGGCGCACTTTTCGGCTTTTTGACCGGTACACTCATTGTCTCCTTTGCCAGCACCATAGGTGCAACCCTGGCCTGCTTCGTTGCCAGATTTCTGTTAAGGGACTGGGTTCAGGGCAAATTCGGGGACAAGATCGTAAAGATCAACGAAGGCATCGGAAAAGAGGGGGCATTCTATCTCTTTACCTTACGTTTGATCCCCGTGTTTCCTTTTTGGATCATCAATCTGGTTATGGGCCTCACGAAGATGCCCCTGTGGACGTTCTGCTGGGTATCACAGCTGGGCATGCTCGCCGGTACCATGGTCTATATAAATGCGGGGAAAGAGCTTGCGCGGATTGACTCTTTGAAGGGAATACTTTCACCAGGGCTTCTCGTTTCGTTTGCGCTCCTCGGGATCTTTCCCATAGCGGTAAAGAAACTCTTGACCCTGTATAAAAAAAGAAGAAGAAACAGTGACAGTGAAAAATAATTCTCAAACAAAAGGAGAGCGTTATGGCACAGTATGATTACGACATAGGCATCATAGGGGGAGGCGCTGCAGGTCTCACTATCGCCGCAGGAGCGGCACAGGCAGGCGCAAAGGTACTCCTCGTTGAGAAAGAGACCAGGCTCGGAGGTGACTGCCTCCACTATGGCTGCGTGCCGAGCAAGACCCTTATCAGGACTTCCCAGGTCTATCACCTCATGAAAAACGCAGGACGGTTCGGTCTTCCCGCGACTAACCTTCAACGTCCTGACTTCCGGAAAATCTCGGCCAGAATCCAGTCAGTCATAGGCACCATTCAAAAACATGATTCCGAAGAGCGATTCTGCAGTCTCGGGGCCAAGGTGGAGTTCGGCCAGGCCACTTTTGTGGATGATCATTTCATAAGCCTCAATGGCAAGAATCACTCTGCCAAAAATTGGGTAATAGCCACGGGTTCTTCCGCGGCCATCCCTCCCATTGAAGGCCTCAAGGAAACCCCCTATATCACAAACAGAGAGGTCTTCTCCCTGGAGAAACTACCGACATCGATGGTGATTGTCGGAGGAGGGCCTATTGGGATCGAGTTGGCTCAGGCATTCACCAGGCTCGGGACTAAGGTCACAGTAGTAGAGTTCCTTCCCCAGATCCTCAACGCAGACGACGCAGATATGACGGACATGATTCTGGATGTCTTGAAGTCTGAGGGCGTGGAGTTTCATCTGAATTCTGCCGTTCAGAGTACCAGGGACCTCGGCGGTGAAAGAGAAGTAACCTTCAAGACAGGTGAAGAGATCAGAAGCGTAAGGGCCGAGACCATTCTTGTCGCTACAGGACGGAAAGTAAACCTTCACGGGCTCGGTCTCGAAGGTATGGGGGTCGAATTTGACAGGAGAGGGCTGAAGCTTGATGAGAAACTGAGGACCACCCAGAGTCATATCTATGGAGCAGGTGATGTCACCGGCATCTATCAGTTTACCCATGCCGCCGGCTACGAAGGGGGCATCGTCCTGAGCAATGCTATTTTCCACTTTCCACGAAAGGTGAGTTACACCTATCTGCCCTGGGTTACCTATACTGACCCGGAACTTGCCTGCATTGGAATGAATGAGAAGACTGCAAAAACGAAAGGTATCAGCTACACAGTCTGGACCGAGGCATTCGAAAATAACGACAGAAGCCTCGCAGAGAACGAGAAGATAGGAAAGATAAAGATGCTCCTCGACGAGAAGGAGAAACCCATGGGTGTTCAAATCCTCGGCCCCCATGCAGGGGACTTGATGAGTGAATGGGTAGCGGTCATGAACGGGAACGTAAAGATCTCGACCCTGGCATCCGCTGTCCACCCCTACCCTACTCTAGGAGAAATCAATAAGAGGGTGGCAGGTAATTTCATGGCCACAAAAATCTTTTCCCCCACGGTCAAGAAAACCCTCAAGTTCTTTTTCAACCTCAAGGGGCGGGCATGCGGTAACTAAACCACCACCGGCTGAAGCCGGTGGGTTTGAAAGAACCAATAGATGGA
>CAYMDG010000258.1:3494-4742 GCA_964388905.1 uncultured Bacteriovoracaceae bacterium | reverse complement strand
CGAATACTCTTAAAGGGGAGGTTACTATGGCGGTTTTCAAGAATACGGAATATCTCTATGAAGTCCTCGGCGGTTTCTGGAAGGCACTCTCTGAAAGGGAAGATTTCAGCCATGCCTTGAAAGAGGCCAATGTCCAGATCAAATACGAAATCACGGACCCCAGCGCCACCATCTGGGTAGGCCCGGACGGGGTGGAATTCGGAGAGCAGAATCTCAAGGCCGATGTCACCATGCAGCTCGCAGGTGATGTCTGTCACGCATTCTGGAAGAAGGACCTGAGCCTGCCGGTGGCCCTTGCCATGCGCAAGATCAAGTCAAAGGGCAACATCGCCAAGGTGATGAAGCTCCTGCCCGTTTTGAAGCCGGCCTATGAGATGTACCCGGAGTACATGAAGAAGCACGGTCTCTAGCAGCTCACGATTAACATGCAACCTATGATTTTCATAACAACAAGAAGTGAGGAGGAACTATGTCGGGAGATTTTGTAGCCGGACTGTTTTCGGATGAAGTGGCCCTGAAGTGCGAGAAGATGCCTGATTTTCCCGTGATCACCTTTGAAAACGGGGAAAACCTGGCCGATGAGATCGTCACCTATAAAGACCTTTTCCTAAACGGATGCAAGGTGGCCAAGGCCCTGCAAAGCGCCGGCATCGGCAGGGGTGACCGCTTCAGCCTGGTCATGCGCAACCACCCGGAATTTCTCTACACCCTGCTCGCGGCATCCATCATAGGCGCGGTGGTGGTGCCCATCGACCCGCGGTCCAAGGGGAGCAAGCTGAGCTATCAGATCAGAGACTCCAACTCAAAGGGCATCATCTTTACCAATGAATTCTCCCCTGATGTGGAGAAATCTCTCGCTGAGCTCAAGGATGTCAAGGTGGTCGGGGTGGTGTACAAGGATGGGTTCGACAAGAAGGTCCTGAGCCGGTACCCGTCATTGAACGAGATCCTGAACGGCCCTGAGGCAGGCCTGCCAGCCAATATGAACAGGGAGTTGAACACCCCCTTCGAGGTCATCTACACCTCGGGTACCACGGGAGACCCCAAGGGTGTTGTCATCAAGGCGAGCCGGATGCCCCAGTTCTCCATGCTCGCCCAGTTCATCTGGCAGTACACCGCAGACGACAAACTCTACACAGGGTTGTCGCTCACCCACGGCAATGCCCAGTCCGTGACGCTCGTGCCCTCGCTCATGCTGAACATCCCTTCGGTCATCAGCCGCAAGTTCACCAAGAGCAGGCTCTGGGA
>CAYMDG010000258.1:1683-3394 GCA_964388905.1 uncultured Bacteriovoracaceae bacterium | reverse complement strand
GAGGGCCCCATCGGATCATTCGGCAAACCCATTGAAGGGCTCATGGAGACGAAGATTTTACGGGACGACGAGACCGAGTGCGCCCCCGGAGAGGTCGGCGAGCTTGTAGTGGCCCAGAAACAGGGCAAGGTGGAGGTGGAGTATCTGGGAAAGAAGGATGCATCCGCGGAAAAAACCCGGGGTGGGGTGCTGCGCACCGGCGACATGTGCCACAAGGATGAGAACGGATGGCTGTACTTTGATTTCCGCAAGGGCGGGGGATTGAGGCGCCAGGGAGATTTCATCCTGCCCGAGTACGTGGAGAAGGCCCTGGCCGATCTGGCTGATGTGAGCGATGTCTGCGTGTACGGTATCCCTGCGGAGTCCGGGTCGCCCGGTGAGAGCGACATAGTGGCTGCAGTAGTCCTGGCCCCGGGTGCGAAGCTCGATGTGAAGAAGATATACAAGGAGCTGGATAAGACCCTGGAAAAAAGTTACATCCCGCAGTTCCTCCAGGTGGTGAGCGATATTCCCAAGACCGCTTCCGAGAAAAACCTCGATCGCGTGCTGCGTGATGAGTTCAGCAAGGATGCAGCCAATGTGCACAGATTCTAGGCATGAGCCCAATTCAAAAATAAGGAGCAAACACCATGGCATATGATTTTCTCGACCTGCAGGTAGCAGACCCGATTGTATTGTCCGATGACCACGTGGCGCTGAAGAAGGCTGTCAGGAAGTTCGCCACCGAGGTGGTCAGGCCCGCCTCAATCGAGCTTGACAAGATGAGCGCGGAGGACATGGCCAAAAAGGGCTCCCCTTATTGGACCTGTATGAAGAAGGCCCACGAGCTCGGTTACCATACCATCTTCATCCCCGAGGAGTACGGGGGCATCGGGCTCGATCCGCTGGGACTCCATATATTTTTCGAGGAGATGGCCGCGGCGAGCATCGGGATTGCTGTATCCTGCGGCGTGGATGTCTTTCCTACCTTTTTCGCAAACATGATCCTGGCGGAATATCCGCAGCTCGAGGACATTCTCCTCAAGCCATACATTGCGGACAAGGATTGTTCCATGCTGGGGTGTTGGGCCATCACCGAGCCTGAACACGGCTCCAACATGCTCACGCCCTACCAGCCCCACTTCCATGACCCGAAAATCACCCACCAGCTCGTGGGCAAGAAAGACGGCGACGACTGGATATTGAACGGCCAGAAGGCAGCCTGGGTCTCCAACGGCACCGTGGCAACCATGGCGTTGCTCTTCTTCGGTACCGACCCATCCATGGGACTTGCCGGAGGCGGTATCGCCATCGCAGACCTCACGAGCCCAGGGGTCACCCGGGGCAAAACCCTGGAGAAGATCGGCCAGAGGGACCTACCCCAGGGCGAGATCTACTTCGATGATGTGAGGGTGCCCAAGGAGCGCATCTTCTGTGTGTCCGACTCCTATGAGCAGATGACCGACCTCGTACTCGGTGCCGCGAACGCCCATATGGCGATCATGTGTGTCGGCGGCGCCAGGGCTGCATTCGAAGAGACCCTTTCCTACACCAAGGAGAGGGTCCAGGGCGGCAAGCTTTTGTGCGAGCACCAGGATGTCCAGAGGAGGCTCGCCGAGATGTTCATCAATATCGAGGCGGCCAGGCAGCTCTCAAGGAACGTGATGACGTACAACCTCTGGAGCTTCCCGCCCAACACCACCTACTCCATGGCCTCCAAGGTGTACTGCTC
>CAYMDG010000258.1:0-1583 GCA_964388905.1 uncultured Bacteriovoracaceae bacterium | reverse complement strand
GGATCACACCCATCAATGAAAAGGAGATACAAATGGACAGCGTGTATGTGATCGGCGTCGGCATGATTCGTTTTGGCAAGTACCTCGACGGCTCGGTCCGTGTCATGGCCGGCCAGGCCTTGGACCTGGTCCTAGCCGATGCCGGGCTTACCAAAGCCGATATCCAGTCGGCGTATGTTTCCAACACCTTCTGGGGCATGTTCGCAAACCAGCACTCCATCAGGGGCGAGGTCATGCTCTGGGATGCCGGGCTCCGGGGCATCCCCATCGTTAACTGTGAAAATGCGTGCGCCGGCGCGTCAACGGCGGTGCACCTCGGCTATACGGCCATAAAGGCAGGGATGTACGACGTGGTCCTGGCGCTGGGTTCGGAGAAGATCACGAATGCCAACAAGGCACTCTCGCTCAGCGCATACGCCACCTGCATGGACGTGGAGAACTTCGAGAAGCACATCAACATGTTCATGGAGCTCAACAAAAGGCTCGATTTCAAGCTCCCGGACGGCGAGACGCCGCCGGGTGAGGGCAGGAGCATCTTCATGGATGCCTATGCCATGGGCGCCAGGTGGCATATGAAGAAATACGGCTCCACCAAGAGGCAGCTCTCGGTGATCTGCTCCAAGAACCACTACCACGGATCGCTCAACCCGAACGCCCAGTTCCAGGAGGCCATGACCGTGGACGAGGTCATGAATGCCAGGCCCGTTACTTACCCGCTTACCGTGCCCATGTGCGCGCCGGTGGGAGATGGGGCGGCCGCTGCTATCCTGTGCTCACAAAGATATCTGAAGAAACTGAAAAATGCGCGCCCGGTGAGGATACTCGCTTCCATTCTCGGCTCCGGCACCGATCGAGACATCGACGGGATCGATATCGGGGAGAGGCTCTCCAAGAAGGCCTATGAGTATGCAGGGCTCGGGCCAAAGGATATCGACCTTGCGGAACTCCATGATGCCACGGCTTATGGCGAGCTGCACCAGTATGAGGCCATGGGATTCTGTGCGCCCGGAGAAGGAGGTCTCTTTGCGGAATCAGGGGCCACAACGCTGGGCGGGAAACTGCCGGTGAACACCAGCGGCGGGCTCGAGTGCCGGGGACACCCAATAGGGGCGTCAGGGCTTGCCCAGATTCATGAAGTAACCGAGCAGCTCCGGGGTGAGTCAGGCAAGCGCCAGGTGGAAGGCGCCCGCATCGGACTGACGGAAAACGGTGGCGGAAACCTGGGTGTCGAAGAGGCATCCATGACCATTCATATACTCGAGAAGGTCTCCTAAGAGTGAATACACTATGATGCCTGGTTACATCCCGCAGGAAGTGTCAAGACAAGGGGGTAGAGCGTATGTCGGAATCCTTTGAATCGAGCAGGTTTAAATATCTGAACGATCCGCCGGTTGTGTCCAGGCCGTTCAGCATCACGGTGGATCAAGACAAGTGCATCGGCTGCGGTATCTGCATCAAACAGTGCCCGTGTCAGACACTGGAGATGGTACCGAGGAAAGAGGCCTCGGGCCTTCAGCAGCCTTCCTGCCAGTACCACTGCGCGCCAGGGACGGATATCCGTGGCGAACTCCAGATCCTGCACC
>CAYMDG010000257.1:0-4767 GCA_964388905.1 uncultured Bacteriovoracaceae bacterium | reverse complement strand
CTGTGCAGAAGAATGGGGGACAGGAAATAGAACCAGAAGATAAGCAGCAGTAAAGGTGTGCCGCGGATGATCTCGATGTATATAATGGAGGGAATTCTTATGTACCACCGTTTAGATAATCTCATGAGGCCGAAGACAAGGCCGATCCAGGAGGCGAAGAATATCCCTCCGGCGGCCAACGCGATGCTCAGGGCAAAACCTCCCAGGGGGCCATTGGGAAATCGTCCCAGCATGAAATATTCCATGTTGTTCCAGACTACATCCCAGTGCACCTATTCCTCCTAGTACTTGAGCAAACGCAGATATTTTCTGTTGTATATGGTTATGGCAAACGAGACGATAAGCGAGATGGCTATGTAAAGCAGCGTTGCAACCGTGAATGCCTCGAATCCGCGAAAGCTGTATGATTCGATCTGCCTTGTCATATAGGTCAGATCCATGACCCCGATGGTCATGACCAGCGAGGAGTTCTTGATGAGATTCAGAAATTGGGAAATCAGCGTGGGGATGACAATCCTGAATGCCTGGGGAAGCACCACGTACGACATGGCCTGGATGAATGAAAGGCCCGTGGCCCGGGATGACTCCATCTGCTCCTTGGGGATGGAGATGATACCCGAGCGGATCTCTTCTGCAATGAATGCCGCGGTATAGAGTGTAAGGGAAAAGACCCCGATGGCGAACTCATAATCTTGGGCATAGAGCCACTGGTTGAGTGACTCGGGTAAGATCATGGAGGAACCGAAATACCAGAAAAAAATCTGGATCAACAGCGGGGTATTCCGGAAGAACTCGATATAGGAGAGCGTAATCCATTCGAAAACCCTTATCTTGGTCATACGTAAGGTGGTGACGAGAGTTCCCAGCAGAAGGGACAGGACTATGGAGATTGCGGAGACCTTCAGGGTAATGACAAGGCCCTTAATTATCCAGTCCCGGTATTCACCGGTCAGCACGACCATCCAGTTGAATTCGTAGTTCACTGCCTTGCTCCGCTAAGGGACGTGCCTCCATGCAGAGGCACGTCCAACATGATATCCTATTCCGGGATGGTCTCCATCTCCCAGGTCAGCGGCATGTAGAACTTGGTCTGGGGACCGAGCCACTTGTCGTAGATTCTCTTGTAGGTGCCGTCATTCCACATCTCCATGAGCGACTTGTTTACGAAATCGCGCAGGTTGGATTCGTTCTCCCTTATGCCGATGCCGTAGGGTTCCTTGGAGAAGAAGTCGCCGACGATATCCCATTTTTCCGGGTTTTCATCGCTGCCCTTGAGCCCGATGAGGATCACCGAGTCGGTAGTGGCAGCGGCGACCTTGCCCTGTTTCAGGGCCAGGAATGCCTCGGGATATCCTTCGAAAGACAGCACCGTGCACTTCGGTTGGGCTTTTTTGATGTTTATCTCACTGGTAGAACCCTTGGCTGTCCCGACTTTCTTGCCTGCGAGATCCTTAAAGCTTTTGATCTTGCTGCCCTTTTTGACGAGCAGTTTCTGTCCGTCCATGAAGTAGGTGATGCTGAAATCGATGACATCCTCCCGGGCGATCTTGCGGGTCATGGTGCAGGCGGCGATATCCACCATGCCTTCGGAGAGCTGGGGAATCCTTGTGGCAGAGGTTACCGGTTTGAGTTCGAGTTTGACGCCCATCTTGTTCGCGATCTCTCTGCAGATGTCCACATCGAACCCGACGAGCTGCTTTGACTGCTCATCCACATATCCGAAGGGAACCACGGCATCCTTGACGCCCGCCACGAGTACGCCCTTTGACTTGATGTTCGCCAGGGCATCTGCGAACGATAAATCAGCCATGCTCAGAACCATGATTAAAGCCAGGGCACAGATGACGAAATAAGATGTTCTCCTCATATGCATACCTCCTCGAAATAGTTTCTGTTACAGGATCTCTTTCAAAAAGAGCTTTGTTCTTTCGTGCTGGGTGTTCTTGAAGAAATTTTCAGGCGTGCCCTGTTCAAGGATTTTGCCGTAGTCCATGAAGAAGATTCGGTGGGCGACCTCACGGGCAAATCCCATCTCGTGGGTCACGACGATCATGGTCATGCCTTCTTTCGCCAGGTCCTTCATTACGTTCAAGACCTCGTTGATCATCTCGGGGTCCAGGGCGGAGGTGGGTTCGTCAAAGAGCATGATCTTGGGTTTCATGGCAAGGCCTCGTGCGATTGCCACCCGCTGCTGCTGGCCGCCTGATAGTTCTGCAGGGTACTTATGGGCCTGGTCATGAATGCCGACCTTTTCAAGAAGACCCAGCGCAAGTTGTTCAGCCTCTTTCTTCGGCATCTTCTTTACCTTGATGGGTGCTAGTGTGACATTTTTCAGGACCGTGATGTGCGGGTAGAGGTTATAGTGCTGAAATACCATTCCGATGTCGGCCCTGAGCGTGTTTATATCGATATGGGGGGTGGTAATGTCTTTTCCCTCGACAAAGATTTTGCCCTGTTGGACTTCCTCCAGACGGTTTATACAGCGGATGAACGTGCTCTTTCCCGACCCTGAAGGACCGCATATGACAACGACTTCGCCCTTGTTGATCTGCTCTGAAATACCCTGGAGCACATAAAAATCACCGAACCATTTATGGATATCCTCTATCCTGATCAAGAGAGACCTCTTTGGGATGGTGGATTTATTGAGAATACTTTACGGGTTATGGTCTGAGGGTGTCAAGAAATTAGATCTTGTGTGCACTGCTATGATTATTTGGTTTGTTTCTGAGATAAACTCATGAATAGTTCAACTCAGATTTTGTGTTTTCGATGCATAAAAAACCTGATCCGTTCAAAACATCAATCTTGCAGCCATTGTGGAAAGCTGACTCTATCGGTTCTTAAGGGCTGCAAGATTGATGTTTTGAACGGACCTATTTAAAACAATTCCATGCTCAGAAAATGAGGAGGGATGGGGAGTGTATCCCCCATCCCTCCTTGATGTTCAAAAAATGATGCACTGGATTAGGCCACGAAGGTTGCCTCGGGCACTTCCATGACGGAATTGTCTCCTTCCTTGATGACCCGCAGGATCATACTCACGGTGGGAAGGATGTTGTGGCAGAAGAACTTCGCTGAAGCCACTTTCCCTGCATAGAATGGGTAGTCGAAATGCTCTGTACCCAGTTCATCGATCTTTTTCTGGGCTATTATTGCCTGATCGATGAGGAGTTTTGCGCCGTAAAGATAACCGGTGGCATGCAGGATGCGGGTTGCATATAATCCGATCAGGCCGAACTTGCCCTCTCCAAGGTATCCGGCCATGGTCATCTGGATGTCCTTGTAGTTGGTCAGAGCCTCTTCCAGCAGACCGATCTGTGTGCAGAGTGCTGCATTGTCCTTGTTGGCGCCAATGAATTTCTCTATCTCGCTGAGCCACGTGGCAAAGACCTGTCCGCCTGCCATCATCCACTTGCGGCCGATGAGGTCCATGGACTGGATGTAGTTGGTGCCTTCCCAGATGGGGTAGATGCGGCAGTCTCTGAGCTGCTGTGCAATGGGGTACTCTTCTGAGAAGCCGTAGCCGCCGTAGCACTGCATGGCTTCCGAGATGCTCAAAAACGCCATGTCCGAGCACCATGCCTTTACGATGGGTATATTTACCTCGATATAGCCTTTGGCCATCTTGCGCTCGTTTTCGTCGGCCGTGTTCTCGGCAATGTCCATGACATAGTAGGAATACGCAATCATAGCCCGGGACGCCTCGGTCAGCGACTTCTGGTACATGAGCATACGGCGCACGTCTTCATGTTTGATTATGGGCACCCTCCCGGCCTTGGGGTTGGTGAGCTGCCGGCCCTGGACGCGCCCGCTGGCGTACATGCATGCGTTATTGTATGCCACAGTTGCCGCCGACATTGCGGCCAGGCCGGTTACCGTGCGCTCTTCGTTCATCATCTGGAACATCTGGGCCATGCCGTTGCCTTTTCCGTCTACAGGGGCATCGCCCAGCAGATAGCCTCGGCACTTGCCTTCTTCGCCGTAGTTCACGATTGCCGTGGCCGAGCCCCTGAGGCCCATCTTGTTCTCGATGCCGCCGCAGTTCACGTCGTTGAAGTCGCCCTTCTCGCCGCCCTCTGTCGGCCAGTACTTGGGCACCACAAACAGGGATATGCCCTTGGTGCCGGGGACGCAGCCCTCGATGCGGGCCAGTGCCAGGTGGATAATGTTCTCGGTGATATCCTGCTCGCCGCCCGTGATGAAACACTTGGTGCCAACGATCTTGTATACGCCGGGCTCATCGGTGGGGAAGGCCTTGGTCGTTATGTCGCCGACGTCGGAGCCGCTGTTGGGCTCGGTAAGGTCCATGGTGCCCGCCCACTGTCCGCAGAACATCTTGGGCAGGAATATATTCTTCACCTTGTCGCTGCCGAAATCCCTGATCAGGCCAGCTGAGCCCGTGGTAGCCATGGCATAGGGGCCTAATGCGGCATTTGCGGCTGCGAGGTATTCATTGGTAGCCCCCATTACGCACAGAGGCATAGAACTGGGATCGGTATGGTCGCCATTGCTGGAGCCAAGGCCGTTTTCCTGGACAGACCAGTAAGCCTTTTTGAAGGATTCGGGAACTGTGACCTTGCCGTCTTTGTATACGGCATGCTTGGTGTCGCCGTCTTCGTTCGTAGGCGCCACGACCTCTTTCGCAATCTTCATGGCATTTTCAAGGATGGAGTCGATGTCATCGACACTGTAACCGCCTTTGAATCTTCCGGTCTCAAAGACCCTTGACATGTCTAGCCATTCTTTCAGGATGAATTTCTGTTC
>CAYMDG010000256.1:0-4776 GCA_964388905.1 uncultured Bacteriovoracaceae bacterium | reverse complement strand
CTGGGCAAGCCGTATCATATCGAGACCGACCCGGACAATGAAAAGGTCTTTGCTGCGGTGAAGAATCACCCGGACCGTTTCCTCGGCTGGATCTTCGTGAATCCCAAGGGTAAAAAAGACCAGGTCGCCGAGTTTGAGAAATACAAGGACAGCCAGGGGTTCATAGGCGTCAAGGCGCACCCTTTCTGGCACCACTTCAGCCCCGTGGAGCTTGCGCCTGTGGCCGAGCGTCTGGCCAGGACCGGCAAGCCCCTGCTCATCCATGCCGGGTTCGGCGAAGAGGGCAACTTCGATGCCCTGCTGGCCAAGGTGCCTGACCTGAAGCTCATCCTGGCCCATGCAGGTTTCCCCGGATATGCCGACACCTGGAAAAAGATCAAGGACCTGAAGAATGTATACCTGGACCTTTCCCAGACGAGCTACACGAGTGACCGTGCCACCCGGGAGACCGTGGATTTCCTCGGTGCGGACCGGCTTTTCTTCGGCACTGACGGACCCTACGGATTCCACGGGCCCGACCACAGGTACGACTACGGCTTCATCAAGCGCAGGATCGAGCGTATGTTCCCGGATATCGTGATCCAGGAAAAGCTGCTCGGGGGAAACTTTGCCGGCATCGCCGGGGTAAGGTAGTCCTGTCTGAGGGCCTGCAGGATTACAAGAACATCAGGGAAACACTCACACATCCAAGATCCCCCTGATTTTCTTGGATAATTCCAGCATGGTAAAAGGCTTCTGGATAAAGCCTCTGCAGCCGGATTGCATGATTTCCTCCGCCTGCTCATCAAGGCTATAACCACTTGAGAGTAACACCTTCACCGACGCATTGACCCTGCGCAGGGTGTCAAAGGTCTCTTTCCCGCTGAAATCGGGCATGATCATGTCGAGGATCACAAGATCTATCCTGTCCTGCTCATTTTCATAAATCTGTAACCCCTGCCTGCCACCTATGGCGGTTATCACCTTGTACCCCAGGCCTTGGAGCATCTTGGAATTGATTTCCAGGATCATTTCTTCGTCATCAATGATGAGAATCGTCTCGTGGCCCGTCTGGATCGCCTCATCGGGTGTCTTTTCATCCTGAACCGGTTTATCCGAGGCAGGCAGATAGATCGTGAAGGACGTTCCATGGTCTGGTTCACTGTCCACATAGATGAACCCGCCATGGTTCTTGATGATGCCATATGCAGATGCCAACCCGAGGCCCGTACCCCGTGCCCTTTCCTTGGTGGTGAAGAACGGCTCGAAGATTCGCGCCTTGGTCTTTGCGTCCATTCCGACGCCGGTGTCTGTGATCGTCACCTTCACGAATCTCCCCGGGTTCACGTTGTAAGGATTCATATCCATCTCGCCAAGCTCTACATTCTCGACCGTGAGATAGAGGTCGCCCCCTTTGGGCATGGCCTGCCAGGCATTCACATACATATTGAGGAGTACCTGCTCCATCTGTCCTCGATCTACCTCGGCAGCCCATAGTCCATTCTGGATTTTGTAATGTATGTTGACCTCTTTCTTCGTGTGGCCAAACATCTCGGAGCTCTTCCTGATGAATTCTCCAAGATCGGTGGGCTTGACTTCGTATTTACCCCCACGGGCAAAACCTAATAGCTGCTTTGTGAGATCAGAACCCCTTTGAATATAGTCTTCTACATTTTTCAGCCTTTCACGGAATGGATTATTTTCATCCATCTTCATAAGGACAAGGGATACATTTCCCAGAATACCCATGAGGAGGTTGTTGAAGTCATGGGCGATGCCGCCTGCCAGCGTCCCGATGGACTCTATTTTCTGGGCTTGGTAGAGCTGTGCCTCAAGTTTAACCCTTTCATTGTCCACCCGCTTGCGCTCTGATATGTCACGGGTTATGCCCAGAAACCCGGCAAGCTTATTCTCCCCATCTCGCAGAGGAGATAAGGTGCTCTCCGTCCAGATAGTAGAACCGTCTTTGCAGTATTCTTCCAATTCAAGGGTCCGTGTCCTCCAGAGATTCATCGCGTCCCTTTTTTCAATCTCCATTTCCTCTGCGAACACTTTCAACGCAACATCCAGAGATGCCGGGGTCAAGGCATCTACCGGTGTCTGTGACATTGCCTCTTCAACGGTATACCCGCGTATTCGTTCTATAGACGGACTTATATAGGTAAAGCACAGGTTGGTATCCATGGTGAAGATAATGTCATGGGCATTGTCGGCCAACAGCTTGTAGTTCGTTTCACTTTTGCGCAGGGCCTCCTTCGCACTTACCAGGTCCCGGACCTTTTCTTCCAATAAGAGATTGGCCCTTGTGAGTTCCCAGGTCTTGGCCTTCACCTGGCGGCGGAGAAAGAGGCTGAAGGAAAGGAGCACAATGAATGCCGAGACGATGATGCCAAAGATCATCCATACATATTTCAGATATACCGGTTTAATGAGTGCCGTTCCGAACCACTTCTTGTCGATTGAGCTGTACTCGTTGTCTGTAATCCGGCTGAATCCGTCTTCAACCTTCTTGAGCAGGTCCTTTCTCCCTTTCTTTACTGCACGGTGGAATTCCCCGGTATAGAGCGGGGCCGAATGACGGAAGTCTTCTTCGATCTTATACTTGTTCAGCAAGTACAACGCTGGCGGATAGTCTATGCAGAAGACCCTCAGCTTCTCTTCAGAGGCATCCCTGATGATATCTTCATAGCTGTTATACTCCACAAGGCCCTTGATGATCCCATGGCTCCTGAATATATCGATGCATGCATCACCCTTCTTCACGCCGATGGTAAACCCCTGGACCGAACTGATGCTGTTAATGCCGCTTATGTTCTTATGGAAGAAAATCGGGACTTCGATCTTGGCATAGGGCTTGGTAAAGCCATAGATCCGTGCACGCTTCTCGGTAAGGAATATGGTATCGATTACATCGGCCTTGCCCTGTTCCATGATTTCAAGGGCTTTGGCCCAGTCCGTGGCGACATGTTTTACTCTGATCCCTGTCTTTTCCTCCCACAGTTTCCACTGATCTACAATGATTCCCTGGATATTTCCATCTGCATCCTTGAATATATAAGGGGGATAGTTATCATCCGACACTACGGTGATCTCATGAAAAGAACCAGCCGGGGTTGATGACGCCAAGCACTCTCCGGGCAAGGATAAAATAAAGAGAATGATCAAAAATCCTGCGGAATCCTTCATGGAACGCCCTCTCATAATTATATAGTAGAAACAGGATACGTTAACAATAACTGCGTATATCATGATATGTAAGATGGAGAATATAATTATGAGAACTGATTAAAGAAGGATGTGGTGGAAATAGTTAATGCGTTGCACAGCAGTGTGGATAACCCCTTCAGCCTTTTCACGGATGGGATGTCCCTCCGGTGCAGGGCAGGCGTGTCATGCTGCATTCAATAAATGCATGCTGGCCGGGAAACCATGCCCTTATGGAATTTGACACCGGCAGGCCGATCCACTAGTTCTTAAAAAGAACAACGACCTCATCGGCTTATAACCTTCGATGGTCATACCGGGGCAAGGAATATTTTCATGGAGAGAAAGTCCATCACCTACCTAGACAACGCAGCAAGCACCTGGCCGAAACCCCGGGAGGTCAAAGAGGCTGTGGAGCGGGTCCTGTCAGAGGCGGCTGCAAATCCCGGGCGCTCCGGACATAGCCTCTCCATTGAAGCTGCCCGCATCATCGCTGATGCCCGCCAGGGGGTTGCCTCGCTCTTTGCCATAAAGGACCCGCTCAGCGTGGTGTTTACAAAGAACGCCACCGAGGGCCTGAATATAGTCATCGCCGGCCTGCTCAGGCCGGGAGATCACGTGATTACCTCCGGCATGGAGCACAATTCCGTGATGCGCCCGTTGCATGCAGCACAAGAACGCGGGGTTGACCTGAGCATTATCAGCTGTTCATCTGCCGGCGAGCTTGACCCGGCAGATGTGAAAAAGGCCATCAGGCCCGGCACAAAACTCATTATCCTCACCCATGCATCCAATGTCACAGGCACCATCATGCCGGTATCCGCAATCGGCGCAATGGCAAGGGAAAACGACATAGTGTTCTGCGTGGATGCCGCACAGAGCGCAGGCTGCCTCCCCGTAGATGTCCAAGAGATGAACATCGATCTGCTGGCATTTACCGGGCATAAGTCCCTCTACGGCCCGCAGGGCACCGGGGGCCTTTACATCAGGGCAGGCCTGGAGGAGAGTATCCGGCCCCTCATGATGGGCGGAACGGGCAGCGCCTCTGAGCATGAGGAACAACCCGCCTTCATGCCCGATAAATACGAATCAGGCACGCCCAATACGCCAGGCATTGCAGGGCTGCTCTCAGGGATTCGTTTCATTGAAGCCCGCGGCATCGATTCCATCAGGGAACAAGAGATGGGCCTGGCAGCCAAGCTCAGGGCGGCACTCTCATCCATCCCCGGCGTTCGCGTCCATGGGCCTGAAGATCCGGAGCATGCCATTGCCGTGGTATCGTTCACCATGGATGGCATGAGCCCATCCGAGCTTGCATTCAGGCTCGATGATGAATATGCAGTCATGGCGCGGCCCGGTCTGCACTGCGCCCCGTCCGCCCACAGGACCATCCATACCTTCCCTCAAGGGACCGTGCGATTGAGCCTCGGGTGCTTCACAGCCCATGAAGAAGTTGAGAGGGTTATTCAAGCTGTTGCCCAGATCGCAAGCAAAAGGAGGATCTGATATGGCACATACCGTTGACGCCCGCGGGCTTTCCTGCCCGCAGCCTGTGATACTGGCCAAAAAGGCCCTGGAGGAAAACGACGAGGT
>CAYMDG010000255.1:0-4787 GCA_964388905.1 uncultured Bacteriovoracaceae bacterium | reverse complement strand
TTGTGTGTTTGCTAGCCTTTTGTTTCTGGTCCTTGTCTCTATTTTTCTTCCCGCCTTTGTCTCCCATTGTTTACCCCCTGTTATATTCTCGCCTGACGAACGAGTGACAAAACATCAGCATGGAAAAAGTATATCAGGCAGGGAGCATACTTACAAGGAGGAAATAGGGGAGATTGTAGCGTAATGTGCATATAAGCGAGAAGAGCAACAAAAGTAGCTCATAGCTCATAGGAAAAGAACAGGTATGAGGTGATAGGCGATAAGCAATGGACGATAGGAATAGATGCAGCTCATAGCGGAGTGACCGAGGGATGAGGGACGACCGCTTCGCTAGGACGATGGAAGAAAAAAACGAGAGAAAAACTCAGGGGTAGGGACATTCCTCAGGGATGCAATATCTCCTTGAGCAGATGATAAATAAAAAAGTTAAAAGAATTTTTTGACTCTAATGTTATGATTGACAAATATATATCATTAAGATATATATTATAATAATACATAGCGAGGTGACATATGGATGTAAAGACAATCCTGCTTGGCTTTCTCATATATGGAAGCATGACTGGCTATGAGCTCAAGAAGGTTTTCGAGATCTCCTTCTCCTTCTTCTCCGGCTTGAGTTACGGTTCTATCTATCCCGCTCTCAAGAAGATGGAGGAGGGGGGTTTGGTCACCATGGAGTTGCAGGTTCAGGATGGAACTCCCAACCGAAAGGTCTACACCATCACCGAGGTGGGGAAGGCCGCCTTTGCCGAGGGACTTAAAGTACCCATCAAATTTGAACGACAGAAACACCCCCTCCTCGCCCGACTCTTCTTCTTCTCATTTCTACCCCATGAGGACCGACTCACAATCACGGAGAACTACCTTCGTTCTGTGGAAAAGATGCAACAGGAAGTTGAAGCTCTCAGACCAGAAATCCCCCAGCATGCAGACCGTTATCAGCGCCTCTGTATCGATTTCGGAATCAGGTTTCTGGGTGATCTGGGGGCAAACATCACCCGGCTTTTGGAGAATCTCCGGGCGGAACCCACTACCCCGGAGGACTCTCACTGCAAACCCTTGGGAGGTGCGTCATGCACGAGATAGAAAAGACCCGCCAAATCCTTCTTTACGTAGCACCCTTTGTGCCCCTCGCATTCTTCAAGATATGGTCGGCCCTAGGCCCAACGCCTGAGGCTATGACAATGATGGCGTGGATTGTCCTCGCCTATTTCGTTGGCCTTATCATCGTATCTTACAGGATTGACAAACCGACCTACTTCGACTGGGCAATAGGGGCCTATTTCGCCGTTATGGCCTTCAGCCTTCTCCTCTGGCGTGAACATGCAACCTCGGTCATTATGGCGTATCCGGTGACGGGGATCTATGTGTGTCTGTTCGCCGCCGCCTTCCTACCGCCACTCTTCGGCTTTCCGCCCTTCACCTATCATTATGCAAAGAAGTATGCTCCCCAGGAGGTGTGGCAGAACCCTGTATTCGTGAGGATCAACATGATCATAACCTATTCGTGGTCCGTTCTCTTTGCCGTTGCTCTCACCCTGAGCTTCTATCCATCCATAGTGACCCGGGCTATTATACCACTTGCCCTGATCCTTGGTTTTGGCATACCCTTCAACATTTTATTCCCCGACTACTACCTGAAGAGGCTCGGGCTTCCCACTCTGGGCGAGCAGAAGAGAATGGCCGGGGAAGGGCTGCAGCTTGATGTCCCATCACTCGACCGAATAGTCGCATTTTCTTCGGCCCGGGAGGCCATAGCAGGGATGGCAACCACTTTTAACCGCCAGGCCGCAGGAAGACTCAAGGCAGTCATCGGTTTCCAGGTAACTGGTACTGAGTCCTTTGAGGCCTATCTCAATATACACGATGGCATATGTTCTCTTGAGCAACGAGCACCCGGCGTACCTGACCTTCTTATTCGCACACCGGCGGACGTCTGGCTCGCAATCTCATCAGGTCGCCTGAGCGGTCAGGAGGCCTTCATCCGCCATGCCTATACGGCGGAAGGTGATCTCGGTATACTTATGCGCATGGGGCAGATCTTTGGAGCCACACCAAATGCCGAAGGCCGAGAGCTGTCCCCTCAAGTCGAGTCTACTCTGGCGCCAACAACTGTAGCTTCATCGACAGATACACTACCTGTACTACAACAAAAACAAAAGGAGACGACCATGAAAGTTCTTGTATTGAATTCAAGCCCCCGGAGCGGGGGTCAAAGCAAAACAGAGCTGATGCTCAATTCCCTGACAGACGGTATGCGGGAAAGTGGGGCCACCGTGGAAGTGATACACCTCCGGACCAAGGACGTGAAGAACTGTATCGGCTGTTTCACCTGCTGGACAAAGACACCAGGGGTGTGCGTTATAAAGGATGATATGACCACAGAACTCTTTCCCAAGTGGGCCGAGGCGGATCTTGTCGTCTACGCCACACCCCTTTACCACTTCGGGATCAACGCCGAGTTGAAAACCTTTGTGGAGCGCACCCTCCCGGCCTTACTTCCCTTTTTTGAGATCAGAGGCGGTGCCACCCGCCACCCCTGGCGTATCCAACATCCGAAGGTCGTTGTTCTCTCCGTGGCAGGTTTTCCTGAATACTCGGTCTTCGACCTCCTCTCCCAATGGGTCCGTTTTGTCTACTCTAGCGTCCTGGTGGCTGAGATCTACCGGCCTGCCGCTGAGTTTCTCACTGAGCCGGTGTTTAAGGAAAAGGCCATAGAAATCCTCGCCGCCACCCGCCAGGCAGGGCGGGAACTTGTGACCCAGGGGAGCGTCAACCCGGATACCCTGGCCGCTGTCATTCAGCCCGCTTCGGCTGATACCGACATCGCCCTCAAGATCGGCAATGCCATGTGGAAGACCTGCATAAGCGAGGGTATTACACCTCGAGAGATGGATGAAAAGGGCATCATCCCACGCCCGGATACACTCGACACCTTCATGGCCATCATGCCATTGGGGTTTAACCCCGAGGGAGCAGGTGACACAAAAGCAATCATACAATTCGACTTTTCAGAAAGTGTACAGGGATCATGTTACTTCAGGATCGAAAACCGGACCATCGAAGCCCTCCCAGGGAAGGCCGGGAAAGCCGATCTTACCATCGATGTTCCCTTCGACGTATGGATGGACATTATGACAGGCAAGGCTGACGGTCAGCAGATGTTCATGGCGGGAAAATACAGGGCGATGGGAGACCTCTCGCTTCTCATTCGCATGAAACAGCTCTTTGGAAGCTCAACAGCCGGGGCTCCCCCTAACCGTGGATCCTAAGTACTTCGATTAGTGTAGTGTATCATAAATAGCTATGCAATATATGTCATTTCGAAGCAAAGCGAGAAATCATACTGATCGTAGGAAAATACAAGATATCTCCCGCTGGTCGATATGACAAGACTATAATGAGACACTACACCAGCCTGTATACCTCCAGGTTTTTGGTCTCTCACGAAATAGGGCAGGGCATATTAAGTCATAGGAAAAGAACAGGTATGAGGTGATGCGATGGGGTTTTGGGTAAACAAGTTCGTAGTTGGGAGTCTTGAGTTCGAAGAAAGAGGACAAGGATCAGATATTGTCATCAAGCCTATCCGTTGGTTTTAAAAATGGCGATGTCTATGCTGTTCCCCACCGGCCTTTTCTGAGCTCGAAGTGATGGTTCCCCAGGGATTTGTCCGCCAGTTGTCCACTTGGCCTTTCCCTGGAATCCATGGTGGTATAGCCAAACATAGATATTCAGCCAGTGAATACAAGTACGGCTCATACATGTACCTGAGATCCTTGAGTTTCTGATCTTCGTCAGCTCCGCTGGACGGAAGAAACCCGCAGTCCAACAGGAAGGCTTTGAGCTGATCGAGGTCAGCTGGTGGAAGACGGTCCTCATCAGGTTCGCATGGTGGTGAATCAAAGATAATGGACAAGTCTACAACGGCGTGACGGGCCATGGCGAAGGTTAGCTCTGCCTGTTTCTTGCACGGTCCGCCTAGATAGGTCATTACCAGGCTGCTGGTATCGAGAATTGCAGTAAGAGCTGCAAGCCATGACTGGTTGTCATGCTGAGAGCGGAAATAGGCAAGCACAGGATAAGAAAGATGGCTTTCGAGGAGTTCCGATGACCAGCGCTCCCAAAGGTTCAGGAATTGTCCAAGGTCCTGGAGCCCATTTTCATGGCCATGCCGTCGCAGCATTTCAACAGCTGTTGGTGGTGAGCCTGCCCTGGCATCGAGCAAGGAAATGGCCTCTTCCCGGCTGGCAAAAGACTGATTCAGGGCAGGAAGGTATCCGATGATGAGGGCCAAAAAACCGAGGCCAAGACCCGCTTCTACAACGGTGAGGATCTTGCCCAGTATTGAATGAGGCGTAACGTCTCCGAGTCCAAGGGTAAAAAAATTGCTCCCACTAAAGTAAAGATAATCCCAAAATCCCTTTACGTTGCTACCGGAACCCATTGCGGATCCCGCCGCCCAGTGAAGAAACCCGAAGCCAAATACCAGTGCCACTGCCCAGATGACGAGGAGAAAGAGGAGTGACAGAGGACCATAGAAGCTCAGATATGTCTCATAACTTTTTTTAGAGGCTGCCGAGGTGACAATCTTAGACCAGGCCAACCAGGTATAGCGATAGAAAAGTCGTGTAAGACGTACTTTTCGCGTGACGCGCCGGGGGAATATGATCGTCTCAAATCCATCCCACAGGATCGTGACTACAATAATTGTTCCAATGGCTGCCGCTAACCCGACTTAGCGGATTCGACCCTCCAGATCACTAATTTCGATTTGTAGATCA
>CAYMDG010000254.1:3059-4795 GCA_964388905.1 uncultured Bacteriovoracaceae bacterium | reverse complement strand
AGGCAATGAAAATGGGCTTCACCCAGGCTGTCATTCCTGATGCCAACCGGGATACTTTTTCAGAACAGGGTGCTATGAAGATCACCGCCGCCGAGCATGTGAAGGCAGCGTTAAAGATCCTGGCTTAATCAGGGTAAATCCGCCTTTTTCGTCATTGACTTTTGCCGGCTCGCCGTTAAACATATGAATGGAAAGCGGTGAAGATGGAACTCAAGGCCGCAGTTTCAGGTGACGATAAGTAAAAGATGAGAAGATATAACATCCAGGTAACCGTACCTTCCTCGGGGAGGTATGAAATCATCAAGGAAAACGCCAATCCAACCGGAATCCAGGAAGAGGATTACTGGAACGAGTGTTTCACCTGGGAAGACCTTAAGGAAATGATGCCACGCATGCGTGCGCTCAGGTGGAAATTGAAGATCCATCCCATTGAAGAGGAAGATCTGGCAGGAAAAATCCACTTGTTTCCATTTACGTACGGGGTTAACCACGAGGTAAAGATGATCAATCTTTCCCAGATAAAGATTATCATGACACGCGATATGGGGCTGTTGGATTTTCCAAAACATTCATATTACCCGTTCGGATATTGACATCCCTATCTATTCACCTCAGCGGGATAGTAATATTAAGCCCATAAAGCTTTTCATTAACCGTGTCCTGATGATAAAAGCTTGCCTGAGCATTCACCACGGAGCTGATGCCTAAGGCCAATCCGAGTGCAAAACCTACACCGGCCCCGACGCTCACATAGGCATTATAATGATCCGAAGGGTGGTTTGATAAAAAGGTTGCACAATATCCTGCAAAGGCCCCGATGGTTATCCCCACCAAGGGGGTGGTAAAGATCGGTCCTGCATCTGAGGCGTTTGACCTGCAGGGCAGAAAAGCTATCGCAGACACAAGGACGAGTACTATCAGGAATCTTTTCATATTCTCCTCCCTATTTTTGCCTTCCCGGATTCAAAGTGCATCTATCATCTATCTTAAAATATAACAGGTTCTGGTTGTAAAAAGAAATCAAAGATGTCTTCTGAAACTGATATTTTACCCGGACATCACTTCATTTCAGTTCTCCTTTGAATCGCTTATTTATCGCAGACCGATTCTGTCAAGCTGGTGCCTTAGTTTCTGACAATCATAAGCCAAGGTCAGTAACTATGCAGCTTAGTACGCTTATGGTCATGGACATGCGACAAAGCTGTCTTTCAGGAACAACTCACACTCTATGCCACTTCGAGCGGGTGATAAGCAAGATTTTGCGAGAAGTTTCATATTGTTGCAAAAATTTTTTTAGTAGAATTTTGTATTAATCTTCGCCTTGAAAACCGCAACCAGCCTGATTTTGGGGGTGTAATGATATCGGTGGGTTAGATGAATATATTTATGCCCTGACAGAATCGCATATTGACATGGGGATGTATCTGCATTAATAATTTTATGTAGTTATAGAGATCTCTCGACCACAAAGGAGGTAAGTGCCAAATGGGAACCCTCACAAAGAGCGGTATCATTGATGAGATCGTTCTGAATACAGGTCTGTCCAGGAAAGAAGCCAGTGATGGGATCGAGACGTTTATCGATATCATCAAGGGGAATCTTTCAAAGAAGGAGCCGGTAAGCATATCCGGATTCGGCAAATGGAAGATCAGAGAGAAATCGGCACGTCGCGGCCGGAACCCGAAAACCGCTAAGGAGATTACCATTTCTCCAAGAAAGGTGGTCACCTTCTCCCT
>CAYMDG010000254.1:1431-2959 GCA_964388905.1 uncultured Bacteriovoracaceae bacterium | reverse complement strand
TATTCCCCAGGTTCTATCGCGTCTGTGGGACAGACGTCCGCACAGGCACCGCAATCGGTGCATAATTCCGGATCAATGGAGTACTTGTCGTCACCCTCACTGATAGCTTCAACAGGACATTCATCGATGCAAGTTCCACAGGCGATGCATTCATCAGTAATTACGTAAGCCATTGTAGCACCTCTCCTTTTCTGAGTTCCTGATTGGTTGGTATAGGAAATATTGTGAAATGGCAAGTATTTTTTTGGTATCTTATAACGGCTGAGCACTATATTTTCCAAACAGGAAATGTAAAGATCATGACTAAGTAATAGGGTTGTAGTATTAATGGGTGATACAATATCATTAAGATTAGGACAGCATGATGAGCAAAAAAAATGATGGATTTATTGATGCACTAGAGCACAGGAGTTACTTCTTCGATCGCGGGGTGAGGTTCCAGTGTACACAATGCGGTATATGCTGTACCGGAGAGCCGGGCATAGTTTACATAGACTTAGATGAGACTGAACGAATCGCCTCATATCTTGAGATACCTGTTGAAGTGCTCGCAGAAAGGATGCTGGACCCATTCAATGACGGCTATACCGCACGTGAAGCGGAAGGCGGCCGGTGCATTTTTTATGAGAACGGCTGCGTCATTTATCCTGTCAGGCCAATCCAGTGCCTTACCTTTCCCTTCTGGTTCCAGAACATGCGTTCTGTTTCAGCCTGGGACGATGCGCTGCTGCAATGCCCCGGCATCGGACAAGGCCGTCTTTATACGAAGGAAGAGATCTTATCCATGATCCAGGCCAGCTATCATGTCTATGTAAAGGCCCTTGAATGGTTATATAAATAGGTGCAAAATGCTCACTGTTGAGTCCGGCCGGGAAATCAAGTATAGAGAAAGTATGTGAGCGCACTCTCCTTGCAATTCACACCTGTGAAGCATACTCACCGCTACTTCGGGTAATATCCACTTCGGGTAATATCCACATAGATAGCTTGAAATTAAAGGAGGAAGCACATGAACAAGCAAAAGCAGGGTCCGCGGACACTCCTTTTCCCCATGCCCTCGGTTCTTATCGGTGCTGAGGTGGATGGTAAGGCCAATTTCATGACCGCAGCCTGGTGCGGCGTAGCATCACATCAGCCTCCAACGGTATCGGTTGCCATACGTAAAGGTCGCTATACCCTTAAGGGGATAGAAGCGAATCATTGTTTCTCGGTAAATATACCATCAAGCAAGATGGCAAAGATTGTAGATTACTGCGGCATCTATTCCGGCAAAGACAGGGACAAATCTACCCTTTTTTCGGTTAGCAAGGGGGAAGACCCTCGCATTCCACTCATTGATGATTGCCCGGTAAATCTTGAATGCAAGCTGCTCCATACCCTTGATCTGGGCAGCCATACCCTTATAATAGGTGAAATCATTCAATCATATATCTGGCAGGACTGCATGCAGGGGAAGAAGATCGATGCCCTTATGGTAGACCCGCTGATCTATTCCACCTCTTCCGAGACCTACCACAAGCTTGGTGAA
>CAYMDG010000254.1:0-1331 GCA_964388905.1 uncultured Bacteriovoracaceae bacterium | reverse complement strand
TCTTCGACATGGACGGCACCTTGCTCGATACCATTGATGACTTGGCCGACTCCATGAACGCGGTATTGAATAGCCTCGGTTTTCCCACACATCCTTTAAGCCGTTATCGGGATTTCGTCGGCGACGGTATCGAGGTTCTGGTCAAGAAGTCTCTACCTGTGGGGCTTCGCACCGAGCAGATCATTGCCCGGAGTGTGCAGTCCATGAAGGAGGAATACAGCCTCAGGTGGTCGGTAAAATCAAGACCATTTCCCGGTATACCCGAGTTGTTGGATGGGCTTACGGAAAAGGGCATGGCACTGTCCATCCTTTCCAACAAGCTCGATTCATTTACCAAGGCTATGGCAGCCTCATTGTTGCCTCATTGGAAATTTGCCGAAGTAAGGGGTCTTTCCCCGGATATCCCCAGAAAGCCTGATCCGGCAGGTGCGCGAATATGTGCGGAGCGTATGGGTGTAGATCCGGGGCACTGCATCTTTGTAGGCGACAGCGCTATTGATATGGAGACTGGCCGCCGGGCCGGTATGACGGCAATCGGTGTCTCATGGGGTTACCAGGATAAGCAGCTGTTGATAGATCACGGTGCAAAGATTCTCCTGGATGATCCAAGAGACCTGCTCAGGCATATCATTAAATAATTTACCATTGACCATGGACTTGCCCATCCGGTAGTGAGATTCATTGACAGAACCGGTGGGGTTAAACCAAAAAAAGGTCGTACAATGATCGGAACCATTGCAAACACATCAGCAGTCCTGGCAGGATCCCTTGTGGGGATCGTTGCCGGAAAAAGGATAGGTGCGGACTTCAAGGAAACCCTCATGAAGGCCCTAGGGCTCGCGGTTGTCGTCATTGGCCTGCAGATGGCCCTTTCAGCAAAAGGCCTTATACCCTCGGTCGCATGCCTGTTGCTTGGCGCCCTAACCGGAGAACTGATGAAGATTGAGCGCGGGGTTGAACGACTGGGAGAATACTTAAAGGTACGGTTCAATTCTTCCTCGGCCACCTTTGTTCAGGGATTCATGAGTTCAACGCTGTTGTATATTACCGGTGCAATGGTCATTATCGGGTGCATCCAAGACGGGACAGCAGGCAATCCTGATACACTCTATTTGAAATCCATGCTGGATGGGGTGTCATCCATTGCTCTGGCATCAACCCTGGGCATTGGAGTGGCCTTCTCTGCGTTAAGCGTGCTCGTCGTTCAGGGTTCACTCACCCTCCTTGCGTCACATATTGCCTTTCTCCAAGAGCCGGTTGTGTTGGCTTCCATTACATCCACCGGCGGCATGATCATCCTGGGCATCGGCATAAACCTGATGGGGCTCACT
>CAYMDG010000253.1:0-4798 GCA_964388905.1 uncultured Bacteriovoracaceae bacterium | reverse complement strand
CCTGGGTCTTTCCTCCTATATCCCCAGGCTCATGGAGCAAGGTATCGGGGATGAGGTAAAGCAGCGGGTGAAAGAGGTCATCGGCTCCCGCGACCTCTCCCACTGGGAGGACGTATTCAAGGACGTCGACGCCTGTGTGGACCCGGTGCTCTCGGTCAAAGAGGCAGCCATGAGCGAGTATGCCAAGGCCAGGGGGATCGTCGTGGACGTTCCCGGTCCCGATGGAATCCCGATTCCTCAGATTGCATACCCAGTACGGTTTTCAGATTATGAACCTGAATATCACCGGGCAGGTCCATCGCTCGGCCAGGACACCAGTGACGTCTTGAATGACCTCGGGCTTTCCGGGGCTGATATAGCGGATTTGAAATCTAAGGGTATCATTTCAGGGGTGTAAGTAAGCATGAAAGGGGGATTCAGTTATGGTCGGTATCACAGCTTACGGGGGGTACATACCGCGGTATAGACTCAGCAGGATACTCATCATCCAGAACATGGCGTGGTATTTCCCTGTCATTATGGCGGTGGCCGGTGGTGAAAAGGCCATTGCCAACTGGGACGAGGATGCCATCAGCATGGCCGTAGATGCCGCCTATGACTGCATGGCGGGTAAGGACAGGAAGCAGCTGGACGGCATTTATCTGGCGTCCACGACGCTGCCCTTTTCCGACAGGTTGAATGCGGGCATCGTGGCTGCCGCCCTAAATGCCCGGGAGGAAGGCTTAACAAGCGCGGACTTCAGCTCCTGTCTCAAGGCCGGCACCACTGCCGCCATTGCGGCAGTCAATGCAATCCAGGCTGGAGAGAAGGACAATATCCTCGTGGTGGCCACCGACCAGCGCAGGGCAAAGATGGCCACCCTGCTGGAGATGTTCTACGGCGACGGAGCGGCTGCGCTGCTCTTCGGCAGCAAGGATGTAATTGCTGAGTTCAAGGGCAGTTACTCCATAAACTGCGACTTCATTGACCACTACAAAGGCCATGACAAGGAATTCGACTACAACTGGGAAGAGCGCTGGGTTCGTGACGAAGGCTATGGCAAGATCATTCCCGAGGCCATCAAGGGGTTTTTCAAGAAGACCGGGCTGTCCATGGCCGATATCGCCAAGGTCGTCTATCCCTGCTATTTCACCGGCACGCACAAGTCCATTGCCAAGGACCTGGGTATAGATGGCGCGAAACTCCAGGACAACCTCCACGGCATCTGCGGGGATACGGGCACGGCACACCCGTTTGTCATGTTTGCCGCCGCCCTTGACGAGGCAAAGCCCGGTGACAAGCTGCTGCTTGCCGGCTTCGGCCAGGGCTGCGATGTGCTCTGCTTCGAGGCCACGGACAAGATTGCACAGTTCAAGCCGAATAAAGGCATCAAGGGCCACCTCGCGGCAAAGGTGGATTTCACCAACTACCTGAAATTCGCCAAGTTCAGGGACCTCATCATGGCGGACCTGGGCATCAGGGGCGAGGCAAACCCCAATACCTCCTTAAGTACCCTGTGGAGGAAGCGCAAGATGATCATGGGCTTTGTGGGCCACAAGTGCACCAAGTGCGGGACAGCCCAGTTTCCTCCCATGCCCATGTGCGTGAAACCTGACTGTAATGCCACAGGGCAGTTTGTGGACTATGAATTTGCGGACAAGCCAGGAAAGGTGGAGATGTTCACGGCTGACCTGCTCTCGCCATCGGTGGACCCGCCGGCGGTATACGGCATGGTTTCGTTCGAGGGAGGCGGCAGAGTCTTTGTGGACTTCACCGATTGCGACATGAACCAGGTCAAGGTCGGCATGCCAATCAAGATGACCTTCAGGCGCAGGTCTTCGGATCAGGTAAGGGGCTTCACCGGGTATTTCTGGAAGGCCGTGCCCCAGGTTGCACGTTGAGGAGGCAGACAATGGCAAGCGGAATTAGAGATAAAGTAGCCATCTTGGGAATGGGGTGCTCGAAGTTCGGCGAGCGGTGGAACGACAGCGCGGAAGATCTCATGATCGAGGCCTTCCAGGAGTGCATCGCCGATGCCGGTATTGAGAAGAATCAGATCCAGGCAGCATGGCTGGGCTTATGCTTCGATGAGATAAACCTGGGCAAGAGCGCGCTTTCGGCCTCTGTGACGCTGAGGCTGCCCAACATCGCGGTGACGCGGGTGGAGAATTTCTGTGCCAGCGGCACAGAGTCATTCAGGGGGGCGGTCTATGCCGTTGCCTCAGGGGCCTGTGATATTGCGCTGGCCATGGGTGTTGAGAAGCTCAAGGATATCGGCTATGGCGGGCTGCCGGAATTCAGTTCCGCCATGGGTATCTCCAACTCGCTGTGGTTTCCCAACCTGACTGCACCGGGCGGTTTTGCCATGCTGGCCACAGGTTATGCGGCAAAGTATGGTCTGGACATCCAGGAGGTGAAGAAGGCCATGGCCCATGTTTCGGTGAAGAGCCATGCCAATGGCGCCCTGAACCCTAAGGCCCACCTGCGCCGTCCGGTCACCGAGGAGCAGGTGCTCATGTCACCCATGATCGCTTTCCCCCTGGGGCTCTTCGACTGCTGCGGCGTGAGCGACGGTGCAGCTTGTGCCATCGTGACCACGCCGGAGATCGCCAAGTCTTTCGGCAAGAAGGACATCATCTCGGTAAAGGCCCTGCAACTGGCGCTCTCCAACGGGACCGAGATCGCCTATGACTGGGACGGAGCCCACTTCCTGACCACCACCAAGGCGAGCACGGCCGCCTACAACGAGGCGGGCATCAAGAACCCAAGGGAGGAGATCAGCATGATGGAGGTGCACGACTGCTTCTCCATCACCGAGCTCGTCACCATGGAAGACCTCCATATATCCGAGCGTGGCAAGGCACCCCGGGACATTATGGACGGTTTCTACGACCGTGGCGGAAAGGTCCCCTGCCAGGTCGACGGCGGTCTCAAGTGTTTCGGCCATCCCATCGGAGCATCGGGGTTAAGGATGCTCTATGAGATGTATCTCCAGTTCCTGGGACGTGCGGGAGAAAGACAGCTTAAGGATCCGAAGTATGGCCTTACCCACAACCTCGGCGGATTTCCCATGCTGAATATCTGCAGCATTGCCATTTTGGGCAGATACGGCAATTAGGAGGAATTTCATGGCAGACAAAAGCAAAGTAGGAAAGGAATATGCCCCGGTCACCTGGGAGGTGGAGCGCGGCAAGATCAGGGAACTGGCAAAGGCCATCGGCGATCCCAACCCCATTTATGTGGACAAGGATGCCGCCATTAAGGAGGGGTACAAGGACTGCCCTGCACCGCCGACATTTCTCACGGTCCCTATGATGTGGTCGTCCTCTATGCCCGGGGTCATCACGGACCTGGCCATCAACTTCATGATGGTGCTCCACGGAGAAGAACGCTACGAGTACTACCAGGAGATCTATCCCGGTGATGTGATAACCGCTACGCCCAAGGTTGCGGCCATCGAGGAGAAGACGAACAAGGCGGGCAAGAAAATGGACATGGTGACCATAGAATTGCTCTATACGAACCAGAGGGGCGAAAAGGTCGCCAAAGCTACGTCGCTACTTGTTGAGAGAAAGTAGGAGGGACTTTATGGCGCAAGAGATCTATTTTGAAGACATCACAATCGGCACACAGATGCCCACCCTCGTCAAGGGGCCTCTTATAAAGCTCCAGCATGTCATCTATGCAGGGGCATCGGGCGACTTCAACCCGCTGCACACGGATGATGACTTTGCCAGGGCTGTGGGTATGAAGGACGGGGTGATCACCCATGGCATGCTCGTCATGGGTTTTGTGGGGCAGGCCATTACGAGCTGGATACCCAAAAAGAATCTCAAGCGTTTCGCCTTGAGGTTTGCCGGCATGACCAGGCCGGGCAACACCATCACCATAACCGGCAAGGTTATTGACAAGAGGGAACAGGCAGGGGAGAATCTCATAACCTGTGAGGTTGTTGCCGTTGATGAGGCTCTCGATGTGAAGGTCACCGGGAGTTTCGACGCGGCCCTTCCCACAAAGGCCTGATTAAGCGACTGAAGCAAATAAGAGGAGGTAGGTATATGGCAAAGATTGATTTTACCGGAAGGGTTGCAATCATAACGGGCTCCGGAGCCGGCCTGGGAAGGCAGTACGCCCTTGAGCTGGCCAAAAGGGGCGCAAAGATCGTGGTGAACGACCTCGGCGGGAGCCGTGACGGAGTGGGCCACAGCGACGCGGCGGCGAACAAGGTTGTGGAAGAGATCAAGGCCCTGGGCAGCCAGGCTGTCCCGAACTATGACAACGTGGCAACGGCAGCGGGCGGGGAGAACATCGTGAAGACCGCCATCGATGCCTTTGGCAAGGTGGACATCCTCATCAACAACGCCGGGATCCTCAGGGACAAGTCCTTCAACAAGATGGAGGAGGAGAACTGGGATACGGTCATGGCCGTACATCTGCGCGGAGCCTACTGCGTGAGCAAGCCAGCCTTCATCAATATGAGGGAAAACGGCTACGGCAGGATCATCATGACCACATCCGGGGCAGGCCTGTTCGGCAACTTCGGACAGAGCAACTATGCATCGGCAAAGATGGGGCTCGTGGGGCTCACCAACGTGCTCAAGCTTGAAGGCGCCAAGTACAACATCAAGACCAATGTGATCGTGCCTGTTGCCGCATCGCGCCTCACCGAAGACGTCCTTCCTCCCCAGCTCTTTGAAAAGATGAAACCGGATTTCATCACCCCTGCAGTGCTCTATATGTGTTCCGAGCTCTGCGTCGATTCGGGCATGATCATCAATGCCACGCTCGGCTACTACAGCCGCTCGGCAATGGTGACCGG
>CAYMDG010000252.1:3076-4807 GCA_964388905.1 uncultured Bacteriovoracaceae bacterium | reverse complement strand
CTCCGAGGTCTCGCTGGACAGAGCCTACCTCCAGGAACTCACTGATAAGCTCGAAGCTTCCCATGCCTAATGATGCGCCCGCCTTGTCATTATAGATATCCTGCAGGGACTTGGTATACAGGTCGAGCTTATCATAAATGGATGCCCGATCGTCCCGGTCGATCTGGTCTAATACGTCATCTAACTTGCTCTTTGCCAGATCTCCGGCCCAGATCACCTCTGCATCACTGCCGAAAACCTCCCTCCTTTTTTCCTGCAGGACCTGGCTCCTCTCTCTTCTGTGCATGCGGAACAGATTGGGGTTCTCCTGCGAAAGCCACTTGTTGTAACTCTGGAGATCCATGAGTCTCTTCAGGATGTCCTTCGCCTGATCGGGAAATGCCTCCTCCACCAGGGCGGATAATCTTTGTTGCCAGTCATTCGGATACAGTTCCATGAGGGAGCCCATGAGCTCCTCCAAGAGGGCGATCTGGGTCCTGGGATTAGTAATAGTCGCGCCATAGGCCTTTCGCATGAGCTCCGGGGTGATCTCTGCGGGGTGTCCTTCCGGTACACGTTTCTGGGTGGCATCTCCTTCCGGCGCAGATTCCACATGATGGAGGCTTTTTGGATAGTCCGCCGATATATCATTATGCCGCAAATAGAACGCACCAAGGACGCCTGCCAGGACGATTACCCCTCCGATAACGATCCACTTACGCACTACACGCCTCTCCCATCAAAGACATCTTGCGCCTTGCCCAGGCACAAGACCATCTCAAAATCCGGTGGTTACTCATCTCATCCGCCGCACCGCATATCCGGCATGCAAAAGTAACCACCGATACCTTTCCCTGATTATCTTCGAGGAAGGCCTTACCCGCCGTGCTTTGCCATATAGTCGATGATGGCGGCATAGAACTCCATCTCATCAAACAAATCCGGGCCGATGAAGATGGGGTCGAAGTGGTCAGCATCCATGAGTGACCTGGACGAGGTCATCTGGGCCTGGGTGGGGTTGTTGAGATCCCCGGCATAGGTCACCCCTGAATCCACCTGAACCCAGTCGAAGAAGAAGGGCATGTTCACGTACTTCATACGATAACCCATCTGCTGCGAGTTGATACCCACAAGCCCGTCGTCGTCGAGATCATACGGATTGCCGTCGCCGCAGCCCGCGGCGCCATCGCCGTCGCAGTCGCCCACGCAGTAGCCGTCGCCGTCGATCTCACCCGTGATGGCGGTGAACACGGCGAGCAGGGGATTGCGACTCAGGCCGTTCTGGGCAGTGATGAACGAGATGTAGGACGATGCCGCATCCGGGTCGATAGGCCAGTTGTCGTTGAATGCCTTGATGCCGGTGAGTTTCCCGTCGGCGGGGTCATAGTCGTCGTACATGACGCCCTTGAACATGGCATAAAGGTCGTTGCCCGGCGTGCCGAGGATGGTGTCCCCGTAGAAGTTCTCCAGCACCATCTCGAACAGGTTGGACAGGAGTGGGTGGTCCTCATCCAGGTCCATGCCCGACTTGCCCAGGGGGCATCCCCGATGGTTGGACGATATGGATGCCAGCACCTTTACCACCGGGTACCCTTTGGCTTCCGACAGGAGCGTTGCCGCCTTGCGGGCATCGACCCCGCCCTGGGAGTGGCCGATGATGTTGACGTGGTCCTTCCCTGCCGCAACCATGATGTCCTCTATCTGCTCAGACAGCCATAATCCCCTCTCCTCGGAGGACTGGAAGGCCCAGAC
>CAYMDG010000252.1:0-2976 GCA_964388905.1 uncultured Bacteriovoracaceae bacterium | reverse complement strand
ATTTTCTTCATATTAATCCCACATGAGTTAATATAGATGTGTTACTAGGTTGCATTCTCTCAATTAAATATAATCTACTATAATAGGATAATTGGCTGGATATTTTTGTCAATGGCTGAGGTCACCTCGTCTTGACTCTCCGACAATGCCTCCTGATGAATCGATCTTATTTGAATGCCTTCTTTAATTGCATCCTGTGATAAAATCCAGTAATATATATTATTATAATATTACGTAATGCCGAAAAGGTGCTCATGGAAATATTCAGGCCTGTCCCTCTCGATGTGATTCAGGTCAACGAGAAGTCTGTGGTTGAGCTGTTCATAAAGCATGAAGACAGGCTCATGCCCTTTCTGAAGAAAGGGGGCAGATTCACCAGGGATCACCTCATGGAGCTCCATAATTACGGAATCAGCAGGTTATTCATTCGGGGAAGCGAAGCCCGCGCCTTTGAAGAGTACGTCCACGCCTACTCGGAAAACATCCTCAATGACCCGACCGTACCCTCTAAAGTAAAGGTGGCAACATTCTACATATCATCCATCCATGCCATCAGGAAGGCCTTCGATGACCCGAACTCGGAACAGATCGAGGTCATGAAGAGTACGCTCAAGCCCATGTTCAAGAATATCATGAAGAACCAGGTGCTTCTCAATGACCTTTTCTCCATTACCGAACACGATTTTAATACCTACACCCACAGCATCAATGTGGGGATCTTCGCCGCTTCCCTTGCCATCCAATTCTATAAAGGCGACAGCACGGTCGCGAAGGAAAACCTTGAACACCAGGTCTATGGATATTTCCTTCACGATATCGGAAAGTCCAAAGTCCCGCTGGACATTCTCAGGAAGCGGGGCAAATTAAATCGTGAAGAGTGGTCCATCATGAAAAAACACCCCGAGTGGGGTTATAACATCCTCATGGAAACCGGGCATCTCACTGATGAAGCCGCCTACATCTCCATGCAGCATCATGAGCGTCCTGATGGCTCCGGGTACCCCTCTGGCATGAAGGATATCCATCCATGTGCCCGCATCTGCACCATTGCCGATATCTTCGACGCATTGACATCATGTCGTCCCTACAAGGTTCCCATGAAGCCGTTCCATGCTATAGAAATCATAAAGAAGGATGCCATTACGGATTTCGACAAAAACCTTTTGAGCGCATTCATAAAAATGCTTGGGCCTGTTGAGGAAAACATGCAATTTTCCGATGTAGTGAATGGGTGACGGTGTGGAGCAGGTCCAAGAGAATGAGGTACGACGATGATTACCAATACTAATAAAAACCTGACATTCTTTCAAAAAGGCGTTGTGAAGGAGCACGTCAAGGTTGTTGTTCATTTCATAGATGATGTTCTTGTTAAAGGTTATATTAATGATTTCAATGCAAACCACCCCTCATTTCATCTCTATGAAGGCATTTCGGAGTCTGCGCTTAATCAACCGGTTATGTTGGAGATGAAAGAAATCAAAGCAGTCTTCTTTGTGAAGACTTTTGAGGGCAACAAGGGATATCTGGAAAGAAAGGAATTCATTGACGGTGACCGCGTTTTGGGTCGTAAGGTAGAGGTTACTTTTATTGATGGTGAAGTGATACGTGGATCTACTGTAGATTATGATCCTCTCCTTCCTGGTTTTTTCTTGATTCCCGTTGATCCCGAAAGCAATAATGTTCAAATATTTGTGGTTTCAAATGCCGTTATGAAAATCAGTTTCATATGATTTTTCCAGGTCAGTGACATCATAACTGATACGGATTTTCGAATACATACAGACAGCTCATGCGGCCTGCCAAGCCAGGTCACCTGAAAAGACCTTGAATCCAAACGCCTGCGATTTATCACCTTGACACATAAGCAGAAAGAAAGGATGAATGATGCGATACCGCGTCGTGACTGGATATGAAGGCGGATGCATGGTAAAGGAAATGAACGATACAACAACGGCAAAGGTACACGTGCCCATAAGGAGTGATTGATGGCTGTGCTGGAAAAGACCCAGAACATGGCATTGTTCTGTGATTTTGAGAATATCGCGCTCGGCGTTCGGGACGCCAAATATGCCCAGTTCGACGTGAAGAAGATCCTCGAGCGGTTGCTGCTCAAGGGAAACATCATCGTGAAAAAGGCCTACAGCGACTGGGAGCGCTACAAGGACTACAAGCCGGTCATGCACGAGGCGTCCTTCGAGCTCATCGAAATCCCCCACCTGAGACAGTCCGGCAAGAATTCGGCAGACATACGCATGGTAGTGGATGCGCTGGACCTCTGCTACACCAAATCCCACGTGGATTGCTTTGTAATCATCAGCGGCGACTCTGATTTCTCTCCGCTTGTGAGCAAGCTGAGAGAAAACAACAAGCTCGTCATCGGCGTGGGGGTGAAGAACTCCTCTTCAGAGCTTCTTATCGCGAATTGCGACGAGTTCATCTTCTATGATGACCTGGTCCGCGAGAGCGAGGCCAAGCGCCGCAAGGCGGCGAGGAAGCCCGCAGCGAAACCGGCACCTGAGGCCGCCCCGGCCAAGCCCGAGCCGAAGGAGAGCGCCGAGGAAGACAGGAAGCTCAAGGCCCTGGAGCTGGTGGTGGAGACCGTTGAGGCCCTGTTCGATGAGCGCGGCGAAGAGGACAAGCTCTGGGGCTCCATGATCAAGCAGGCGCTGCGCCGCCGGAAACCCGGCTTCAACGAGAGCTACTACGGGTTCCGGTCTTTCAGCCGCCTCCTGGAAGAGGCGCGGGACAGGAAGCTGCTTGAGCTGGAGCTGGACGAAAAGTCAGGCAGCTACATCATCAAGACCGTTATCCACGAAGAATAGGTCATCAGGGCTGTTTCATCTGCTGCGCCAGCGATCCGAGGGTCTTCACGGCCCGCTCGGTCCTTTCCGACCAGAAGGCCGCACTCAGCCGGATGAAGTTCCTGAATTTCTGCCTTACCGAGAAGATGGGCCCGGGGGCAATGGTGATGCCGTT
>CAYMDG010000251.1:2339-4810 GCA_964388905.1 uncultured Bacteriovoracaceae bacterium | reverse complement strand
TGCAGCGCAACTCAAAGCAAAGGGGTTCACAGTTTCAGAGGTGAGGATGATCTCTGATGCGCCGGAGATGCTATGTTCAACCATCCTTGAGCTCATTGACAGCTCTGATTTGATCATTGCCACCGGTGGACTGGGGCTGACTCCTGACGATACGACCAGGCTCGCGGTCGCCACGTTGAAAAATCACCGTCCACCTTCTGCAGAAGCGCAGATAGCAAATCCCGTAGGCTCTGCCCTGGGCATAGAACTCAGGTTTGGTACCTGTAATGTGGTTTTCCTGCCTGGCGTGCCAAGGGAAGCCCATGCCATGTTCCCTCTTGTTCTTGAGGGGATTGGCGGAGAAATCCCCCCTACCGTTGAGATCCCGGTCTTCGGTTTGCGGGAGGTACAGATCGCAGTGCTCATCGGACCTTTGGCCGAAAGGTGCGGCTATCTGCCCAGCGAAATGGAGATCGCCCTGGTGGCGCCCGCCGACCTGGAGACACGGATACGCTCTATCCTGGGCAGGCATGCCCTGGAGGGAAAAGGCCTGGCGCGCAGCTTCGGTGAATTACTCAACGCCAGGGGGCTGACCTGCGCTGCAGCCGAATCCTGCACCGGCGGGCTCATCTCTCATCTCATCACCCAGGTGCCGGGCAGCTCGGAGTATTTCCTCGGTTCAATCGTGTCTTACAGCAACGAAATCAAGACAAACCTTCTCGGGGTCAGCCGGGAAGATATTGAACGGTTTGGCTCGGTGAGCGAGCAGGTGGCTCACGCCATGCTCAACGGGGTTCTCAGGCTTACTGGGGCCGATGTTGGCGTGGCCGTTACGGGCATTGCGGGCCCGGACGGCGGCAGCGCCGAAAAGCCCGTGGGCACGGTGTGGATCTGCGTGGGCACAGCGGATCTTCAGGTGGCGCGGATGATGCGCTTTTCCTTTGACCGCCAGGGGAATAAGATGATCAGTGCCAAGACCGCGCTATTTATGCTAAGAAACCATATCCATGATCAGGACATTCATCGCGCTGACCATTCCTGAAGAAGTCAAGGCCGTTATCGTCTCTGCAATGAATGAACTCAAAGCGAAGAACCATGCGGTGAGATGGGTGAAGCCCGAGGGGCTCCACATAACGCTCAAGTTCCTGGGTGATATTCCTGAAGAGGCAGTCGCCCCTCTTGCCGCCGACCTCGACAAGACAGCGGCGATGTGTCCGCCCCTTACGCTCAGGCTTGCGGGTTACGGGGCCTTTCCCAACATAAGGCGGCCCAGGGTTGTATGGGTGGGGCTTGAAGGGGACATGCATGAACTTTCCGCGCTGGCCGCTAATATAGACAAGACATGCATCACTTATGGCGTTGCAGGTGAAAGAAGGCCCTTTTCCGGACATGTCACCCTTGGTAGACTAAAGGCGCCGACTATGGTAGATCTTGCTATCAATCCAGTGGGTGGATTGTTCAAGGTATCACAGGTCCTGTTGTATCAAAGTGTATTGTTGCCCAGCGGCGCTCAGTACAACGTTCTCCATAGAAGCAGCCTGGGAATTAAAGGAGGATAGAAATGGAAGAAGGCAGAAAGAGGGCATTGGAAGATGCCATATCCAAGATCGAGCGGTCCTTCGGCAAGGGGTCCATCATGCGCATGGGCTCGGATGCCATAGGCAAGGGGGTGCCTGTCATCTCCACAGGGTCGCTCCTGCTCGACTTTGAGGCGCTTGCCATCGGCGGCATTCCCAGGGGCAGGGTGACCGAGATTTATGGTGCGGAATCCTCGGGAAAGACAACCCTGTCGCTTCATTGCATCGCATCCACCCAGGCAGCCGGCGGGGTGGCAGCGTTCATTGACGCGGAGCATGCCCTCGACGTAACCTATGCCCAGAAGCTCGGCGTGAACATCGACGACCTCCTGGTCTCCCAGCCCGACTCGGGAGAACAGGCACTTGACATTGCAGAGACCCTGGTGAGATCCAATGCGGTTGATATCATAGTTATCGACTCGGTGGCGGCCCTGGTCCCCCGCGCGGAGATCGAGGGCGATATGGGCGATTCACATATGGGGCTGCAGGCCAGGCTCATGTCGCAGGCCTTGCGCAAGCTCTCCGGGGCTATCTCCAAGACCAAGACCACAGCAGTGTTCATCAACCAGACACGCCAGAAGATCGGTGTGATCTATGGCAATCCCGAGACCACCACCGGCGGCAATGCGCTGAAGTTCTACGCCAGCGTGCGGCTCCAGATCAAGAACGTCGGCCCCATCAAGGACGGCGATCGTGTCATCGGGAACAGGACCCGGGTGAAGGTGGTAAAGAACAAGATGGCGCCGCCATTCAAAGAGGTTGAGTTCGATATCATGTTCGGTGAGGGGATATCTCGTTACGGCGAACTATTGGATGTGGCGAGCAATTCCGATAAGAACATCATTGAAAAGGCGGGTTCATGGTACACATACAACAAACAGCGCCTGGGTCAGGGCAGAGAGGCTGCCAAGACAT
>CAYMDG010000251.1:0-2239 GCA_964388905.1 uncultured Bacteriovoracaceae bacterium | reverse complement strand
AACGAAGACATCTATGCCATGGCGTACGGCATCATGAACCAGTATCAGCAGGCCAAGTTCGAGACCACCAACGAGATCGACTTTGCATATAGCCTCTCCCAGGTGGCCAGGTTCAGGGTCAACTGCTTCAAGCAGCGCGGCAGTTATGGCATGGTATTCAGGATCGTGCCCACCGACCCACCGGAACTGGAAGACCTGGGGCTGCCCGAGGTGCTCAAGAAGATCAGCCTCGAGCGCAAGGGGCTCATCCTGGTTACCGGCACCACCGGTTCGGGCAAATCCACCACTCTGGCCGCCATGATCGACCACATCAACACGAACCGGAATTGCCATGTCATCACCATAGAGGACCCCATTGAATTCCTCCACCGGGACCGGAAGTCCATCATCAATCAGCGGGAAGTCGGTTCGGACACGAACTCCTTTGCCATGGCACTACGGGCCGCCTTAAGACAGGACCCGGACGTTATCCTGGTGGGTGAGATGCGTGACCGCGAGACCATTGATATCGCGCTCACCGCGGCGGAGACAGGTCATCTTGTGTTCTCCACCCTGCACACCCTGGATGCGCAAGAGACCATCATGCGAATCGTCTCCCAGTACCCCCCCCACCAGCACCTGCAGATACGCCTTCAGCTCGCGGGTGTGCTGAAGGCAGCCATATCCCAGAGGCTGCTGCCCAAGCTCGACGGACAGGGAGTTGTGCCGGCCGCCGAGATCCTGGTATCAACAGCCATGGTGCGGGAGTGTATCGTAGACGAACACAGGACCTCAGAGATATCCGATGCAATAGCCGACGGCACCATATCTTATGGGATGCAGACCTTTGACCAGGCACTCATGTCTCTGGTAAAGGATGGCAAGGTCAGCTATCACGAGGCCATGCGCAACGCCACCAACCCCAACGACTTCGCGCTGCGCATGAAGGGCATTCGCGGCACGTCCGACGGCAAATGGGAGCAGTTCGAAAAAGAGGAAACAGAATCAGGAGGGGAAGACGATGCCTTTGGCAAGACGACCGTCTACCAGCAAGGCAAGTATCGTGACGTCGAGTGATGGGGTGCGCTATGCACTCTCCGTCATATCAAGACGTGCGGTTTCTTCCTTTGAGTTAAAAAAAAACTCCATGACAAAGGCGCCTCTGACGAGGTGATCGAGGCTACCATAGCCCGCATCATCGAACTCGGCTACCTCGATGATACCAGCTATGCCGTTCGCAGGGCATTGATCCTGGCGGAAAAAGGCTATGGGGACTTTGCCATCAGGATTTTTCTGGAAGGAATCGGTTTGCCGGATTCTTTTGTGGCAAGCGCCATATCGGCCTTGCCAAAGGATCTGGGTGAACGGAATAGGATAAAAAAAATAATCAGGAAGAGAACAGGCCTGCCAAGGGAAAAGCTTATCCGTTTCCTTGCAGGCAGGGGATTCCCCATTGATCTTATACTTGATGAAACAGGCGGGGTTGATGCATGAAGAAGGGTTCTGAGATTCGCAGCATGTTTTTGGAGTATTTTCAGGAAAAGGGGCACACAAAGATTGCCAGTTCATCGCTGGTGCCGGGCGACGACCCGACCCTGCTCTTTACCAATGCAGGCATGGTGCAGTTCAAGTCCACGTTTTTAGGCACGGAGAAGAGGGCTAATTCAAGGGCCACCACCTCTCAGAAATGTGTCCGGGCAGGCGGCAAACACAACGACCTGGAAAACGTAGGCCGGACGGCGCGCCACCACACCTTCTTCGAGATGCTGGGCAACTTCTCGTTCGGCGACTACTTCAAGAAAGGCGCCATCGATTATGCATGGGACCTGCTGGTTAAGCGCATGGGGATTGACCCGGCAAGGCTCTATGCAAGTGTCCACCATAGCGACGATGAGGCCTATGATATCTGGCACAAGCACATCGGGTTGTCTCCTGAAAGGATACTCCGTCTCGGCGACAAGGACAACTTCTGGTCCATGGGAGATACCGGGCCCTGCGGGCCATGCTCGGAGATCCTGTTCGACCAGGGACCCGGGGTGGGTTGCGGCAGGCCTGAGTGCAAGGCTGGCGAGTGCGACTGCGACCGGTACCTGGAGATATGGAATCTCGTGTTCATGCAATTCAACCGCGACGAGACCGGAACACTGAGCCCTTTACCTGCACCCAACATCGATACCGGCATGGGGCTTGAACGTATCACTGCGGTTCTCCAGGGCGTAAAGAGCAACTATGACACCGACCTGTTCGCCCCGCTCATCAG
>CAYMDG010000250.1:0-4840 GCA_964388905.1 uncultured Bacteriovoracaceae bacterium | reverse complement strand
CAGGGGCATACGCCCTGTGCCAGATGCGATCGAAGGCCATGAGAACCTCCCCCTTTCAACCATGTGTTCAGGCTGCAATAGATAAAAATATATTATCTGTAATTATAGCCGCAGATTCCCCAAGGTCAAGGAAGGCCCTCTTTCTTTCCCGGTTCTTTGATAATGTCGCTTGGTGAACTTGATAGGAATGTCCCAATGAGAGTAAGGAGATTGGCGGTTTCATGGAGGGGAACCCTTCACCTTACTCGACAATGAACAATAAAAGGCTTACTATCGATAACGGCCATTTCAGCAGGTATTGGCAGGAAAAACGGAGATAAATCATGAAAATGTATTTCGACAAGGATAACGGCCCCATCGACGAGATTATCACGCAGTTGCTCGAGACCGCCGAGGGCATCCGAAGGCCCAAATACGTTCGGGAGATGATCATCGCCTCGCTCAAGGCCGGGCAGGAGGATGACAGGAGCGCGGACCTCAAGCTCATGAACACAACACTCAAGGAGATGCGGTTCACTTCCAAGGTCTTCGGTCCCTACCACCATGTCCGCAAGGTCACGGTCTTCGGCTCGGCGCGTACCCAGCCGGGCGATGAGTTGTACGAGATGGCAAAGCTTTTCGGGAAAAAGCTCGCTGAGGCGGGTTACATGGTCATCACCGGCGGGGGGGACGGCATCATGCAGGCAGCCAACGAGGGAGCCGGTTCCGAGCATTCCTTCGGCGTGAACATCCGCCTGCCGTTCGAGCAGAAGCCGAATGCCGTGCTCGAGGGTAACCCGCGGGTCATCACGTACAAATATTTTTTCAACCGCAAGGTTGCCTTCCTCAAGGAGGCCGATGCCGTGGCGCTCTTCCCGGGCGGTTTCGGCACGCTCGACGAGGCCATGGAGACGCTCACCCTGCTGCAGACCGGCAAACGCAATCCCATGCCGCTGGTGCTCGTGGATAATCCGCAGTGCTCATACTGGTCCCACATGGTCAAGCTCTTCGAGGAAGAGTTGCTGGGGCGCAACTATATCCATGCTTCGGACTTTGCGCTCTTTGAAAGGGTATGTTCCGTGGAAGAGGCGGTAGAGAAGATCCATCATTTCTATAGCCGCTATCACAGCATCCGGTATGTGCACGGCCAGCTGGTAATCCGGCTCACTTCAGAGCTCAGGGCCGATGACATTGCCAAGCTGGCGGACCGGTTTCATGACATCCTTCTCCCCGGGGGGAGTATCTCAGCATCCAAGGCCCTGGAAGCTGAAATGGATGATGCGGATCTTACAGACCTGCCGCGGCTTGTAATAGACTTCAACCGCAGGTATTTCGGCAGGCTCAGGGGTCTTATCGATGCGATCAATGATTTCTAAGCTTGCTTCGGTGAATTGGTTTTTAGTTTTTGCTTTTATAACCGCGCATCTCCCGATACACAAAAAAACAAGACCTGAGCCCTTAATTCCCTGACAGCAACTCATTGGGCCAGTGATGGCTTTGCGGCCAGTGCCGAGGCTTCCGCGCCGCAGTCGCTTGTGGGCTTGAGCCCTTTTTTGCGGACATAAGCGAGCTCGGCCCTGGCGGATTCCAGATCAGCCAGGAAGGCCGGATTGGCGTGCAGCCGGGCAACGGTGGCGGACGCTATCAAACGGCCCTGAACCACGTCGCTGTGCCCATGGGCGTTACATACATTGCGGCTCTCTCCATAGGCCTGGCCCCGTGCAGGGATTGCATTGGCCTGCTCAGGCGAGATTTCGGAAAGGATAAGCGCCCAACCCCAAGATAGGTGGTAACAGCGAAGTCCGAGGGTCAGACCCTTATTATCGACATATCAGATTCGCATATTGTCATGATTAAAGATCTGAGAGTGTCCGTTCTTCGCATGGAGAATATTGTTCCTCATGAACATTTCCTGCCATCCCCGGGGTGAACCGGCAAAAAACTGCGCATCGTCATAGTCGGCGACCTCGTCCCAAATAATACACCCCTTTCCACGACTCACCCTCGGGAACACGGGACAATTAGTGACCAGTAAACTTATTTGAGAATGAGGGAATATCTCCTCCAACAACGTGTATAGTCCTTCAAAGGTTTTTTGGTCCATGGGGGTTGTATCCCTTTCCAGGTGGGGAATATTCCCATCACGATTTCTTACAAATAAAACCCTTTTGTTTTCCGGATCTTTAAAAAACCTTTCTCCGAGCATGGTATATTTCCGCTTCAATAAGGGTAATTGCTGATCTATGGCATCAACAATGATTTTATCATCCTGCGTCTTTTTGAAATCATGGTGGTACAGCAGGTTATAATATGTATCCCTGACTGTAAGCAGATCGGGTGATATCTCCAGGTTGTTTCCATCAAACAGGTCATGGAACCTGTTCTCAAAGAGCTTCAGGAGTGCCTGAAAGGGCGTTATCCACCAATCAAGCGGATATGCACGCTCAATACCAAAGTGTTTGCGGATGTTCCAGGTCACCTCACAGTTACAGCCAAGACTAATTATTCTATCAAACGTTTTCACGTTGTCCTGGGTGTTAACCAAATTGAAAGAGTGCTTCATGATCGGCCTTATCGTGCAATATATCCCGGATATCAATTAATGGATATGCCATACAGGTGTTTACTTATCAAGGCTCCGGTAATCAAGGACCATTCGCTCGCAGAATACCTTGCGTGCAATGTCCGGATAAAGGCAATTGTGCTTCCGCTAACAAGGGTGATATGCCACAAAAGCGCAGCATAATAATTTGTTCAGTCCATCAAGGAGGGGACCGAAATGCGTATGAAAAAAATCACTTTTCTCTACCAATCAAGTTGTGTTCATAGCGGGAACTTCAGATGCCCTGGCGGGTGTTGAAGATTCAAATACGCTCGCTTCAGCTATTCCGGGGGCATGGCTGGTTCAATTCAAGAATGCACCCCATTCTTTAATGGATAAAGCACCCGAAGAATTTACCAGGATCGTCTTAACTTTCCTGGAGATCAACGAGACGGTTGAGGTGAAATAATTGACACCACGAGCCCATTGTCAACTCGATCAACTCAGCAGACACAGGCATGAAGCTTGGGTCAGGTCTTGCATTTTGCTTTCTTTTATAAACTGAGAAAGTAAATCGTCTCTGACTTCATTATCCAGATGATCTTGAGTTGAAACATATACTTCAAGGAGCAGTATATAAGAGCGTGCCCTCTGGCGCGAGATCTTCAATCTTGTCTAATTGAACGGAGTAATAGATTAGTATCTTTCGTAATGTTATAGTTAGCAACAGAATAAATTCCTTTCACATTCTTACATAAGGAGATGGTCATGGAATTGGAAAAAGCAAAAGATTTTTGCAATCAATGGCTGCCTGCTTGGACAGGTAACAAACCTGAATTATTGATATCATTTTATTCAGATGATGCTTTTTATTCAGATCCTTTCATACCTAAAGGGCTAAAGGGAAAAGTTAAAATATCAGCATATCTTAAAAATTTTGTAAGTTTTTATCCCAACTGGAAATATGAGCATGTAGAAATATTCCCCACAGAAAATGGATTCACGTTAAAATGGAAGGTGTCTCTTCCATTTAAAAACGACACAGTCATTGATTATGGCTTGGATATTGTTGAAATATCAAATGATAAAATTATACGTAATGAGGTATATTTTGATACAGCACGTCTATTAAAATCAATAAAGGAAAAACAATCTTAAATGACATGATGTATCATAACAGTCTTACATGTAGAGAATAGCTAAACAGCTAGCAATTTGCTTGCTATGAACCGAAGGTCACTGCGATAGATTGGCGCCTTCCAAGGGATCTCAAAATGAAAATCTTGACTTGAAACATATGCATAAAGCCACTTCATAGCAAAGCGTGATGGATGGCACGTAAGCTACAGAGCTTTAACAAATAGTTGCAATTTGAACTGTCGATAAATTTAACAACCAATTCAGAATGTCCTGCATCTCTTATTTTACTGATTACGTTCAGCTTATTATCCAGTTACATGTTCTTGTTTGAATCGCTATGTCGGAATATTTTACAATTATATTATTAGAGAAGGTGTGATTCCGGTCTAACCACAGGCAATACTCTGATATAATTGATAATATTTAATATGTTTGTACTTGGCATTATATGTGCTTAAACAATCATAATACAAATAGGCCAACGGAGGGTTCATGATTACAACAACTATTGACTTTAAGAAATTCTCCATTGCTTTGATTACCATTGTGTTCATGGCAATGTCAGCAAATGCTCTCACCATAACATTTAGCGACAGAGATTATCTTGGAGGAGCTTCTTGGGGAACTATGGAGATAACAGCCTCGAGCGCAAACACTTTAGAGATTCGTTATGATGCAGCATCAAGCAGTGTGATTCCTGCCGGATCACAGGTTACAGGATTCGGTTTCACATTTACACCGAATACATTGACCCCCAGTTCAATTACCAATTCATCAAGTGGCATGGCCCTTGATTGGATAATGCTCGACAACTTGAACGCTATTCCCAATCCTTCAAATGGCGATGAATTCTCCCCTATCATTACAAAATCTAATTACTTTTATGGAGCCACAGAGGGCAATGCCAATAATTTCACTCCCCCAGGCATCACTCCGGGCAATTATGACATCTTCTCTCTCATATTTACCGGGGCACCGGATTTAATGAGTACAGATCTGGCTTCATTCATTCAGTTTACCGGTATCCGTCTTCAGAGCCTGCCTAGTGATATTAACGGCGGAAGCCTGTTCCTAGCCGGAAAAGAACCATCTGCCCCTGTTCCAGAGCCCGCAACACTTATGCTTCTTGGTTCTGGTCTTCTCGGGCTTGCAGGATTCAGGAAGAAGATGAAAAAGTAA
>CAYMDG010000249.1:0-4879 GCA_964388905.1 uncultured Bacteriovoracaceae bacterium | reverse complement strand
CAAGACACATGTGATCAAGGTAGAATACCTGAACATGCGAGAGTGGCGGAATTGGTAGACGCGCTAGACTTAGGATCTAGTGGGTAACACCGTGGGGGTTCGAGTCCCTTCTCTCGCATTAATTATTGTTTGATATACATCAAACAAACTGAAATCACAGTCTCGAGTGGTTATTGATCTGATAAATCCAGATTTTGCGTTTAAGATGCGTAACAACCTGATTCGAATGGACTTATTAAAATAAATTTCGATCACCATGGGGTTTATGCTTAAGGCACTCATGTGTTGCAACGCATGTTTATGTACACATTCAAATGCAAGATCTGGGTTAAAAGAATGAATCAGGTTATACCATGATAAAAAAGAAGCCGGGGTTTTGCCCCGGCTTCTTTTTTATGAAATAGTTAAGTAACTTTAGAAGTCAAGCTGCCACTTTGCTCCGAAATAGGTTGCCGAACCCTCATCGGCGCCGGATGCATCTTTCATATAATCGATCACACCGATTTCAGGTACAACAGTGAGTTTTGCTCCATTCCCTTCTGCTATCGGAACGACTGCCTGTACATAGAAGGACTGGGCATCATCTTTCTTGGCACCGCTCGCATCGAGCTTTGACTGCACATACCCATAACCTGCTTCAACCGTTATCTTCTGGATATTTGCACCGGCTACCAGGGCAAAACCCATATCCTTGTCATTGGTGAGATCTCCGGTTGCATCAATTAGAGCACCGGCTGCATTTGCCTGGTTGAGTCCCAACTGTTTGCCGTTACGTGCCATCCAAACCATGGCATTGGCATAGACCGGATTGAGGGTTACACCGCCGTTGAGGCCAAGGGCATAGGCGCTTACGGTCTTGTCGAAACTGGTGCTCGTGTCCTCATATTTTACTTTATACGAGTTGAGTCCGCCAAAGACATCTGCAAAGAACTTATCCGTGGCAAGGCTGTATTTCAATTCAAGATGCGGCAAAAGAACTTCGGTTTTTGAAACCAATACCGTTGTCCCATCAGCCTCAGGTAAACCACATGTATCTGCGCCAATATTCTTTACTAGAGCAACCTGGAAACCCTTAAAGCTGATCTTTACCTGGGGCACGCGGCTCTCATCCATTATACCAAAGCCTGCCAAATCATTATCCCAAGAAAAGACCTGGTTGCTGTTTCCCCAGTCTCCCAGTGGTGCATAATCCTGTCCCCAGAGGACGGTGAGGTCATTGGAGGTATAGGTGCCATACATCAGTCTGGTTCCAACACCCTGATTCTCTTTGAGTCCGAGCTCAAAGCGCCCGCCGAAATCACCCTTTTTTACCCTTGCGCCGATCCGGGAGTTGCCGGCCATCCCCCAACGGGTGGTTTTATCATCTGCTCCATTGAGGTCCATCATCCCGTAGCTATCATTAAAATTTGAATCTGATTTCTCATAGAAAGTTGCAAACCGGGCACTGCCATAGAACGACCACGCCCCTATGGTGTCTTCCAATGTCTTGACACGCTCTTCTACCGTTGCTGCAAAAACAGAAGCGGAAAAGGCGAAAACCAAACCTACTGCCAGCAAGAATCCTATAAACTTCCTCATGCTCTCCTCCTAGTATTTTTTTCAGATCCGTATATAGTCTAGGTTCCCCTTATTGAGAACTTTTGTTAAACAATCCCCGGTGATATTCTTCAATGAGCCAAATTCTATGAGATTTTGTTGTTATCCATTTTATCAGCGTTGCGAGCCTTTTGGTACAAAAAAATCGGTCACGGCCACCTCTTGAGCTGAGTAAATTCACAGAAATCTGTATACATCGCCCAGCAAACATCGTACCAAGTATGCAATTATAAATAAAATAACATAATGTTCTAAACTTACATGTAATTTGTTATAAGATATTAAAATATCTTTTAAGAATCGCTGCAACCTTGAGACAGGATATTAGTTTTTCTGCAACACATTCATGAGCAAATGAACTCAACTGGTCCTCCATAAGCAAGACTATCGACGGAAGAGTTGCTGGGGGATAAAAATACATCCTTCGTTTAACTCACTAAAATAACATTCATATCAAGAAAAACACCGCTGTCCTATCTGAAATATTTATTCACGACTGGCAAGTATGGCGTATCCATCTCGATGCGGATGCGCATATACTATGCGAAAATGCATCAGTGCAAATACGCCTTCACCCTTATTTCTTTTCTATGGGATAGCCTGCTTCTTTCCATTCGTTCCAGCCCCCCCTAAGGGCAAAGACCTTTGAGTAACCCATGGACGTGAGTGAACGTGCCATACTGGCACTCGTATGTTCATTGGGTCAGGAGCAGTATACCACGATGGTCTTCTCCTTGGGATACATGGCCTCCACACTTTTTATGTTACTTTGATCCAGACGGTGGGCCCCCTTGATCTTGTTCTCGCTCTGGTTCCAATCAGATGGAGTACGGGCATCAAGGATGACAACATCAGGATTGTCGATCAAGGCCTTGAGTTCATCCTTGTCCATCCTGGGGGCATCATCGGCGTTGAGTGCCGGAGAAATAGCACAGAAGAAAACTATACCTGCTATAAAAATTATCAACCTGTGGAAAATTGATGATTTGATTCGCTTCATGATCACCTCCATGCCTTCAGGCTGGAACTTCTTGGCATAATTTTTCACTTAATGAATATAATAGCAATGAACTCCGGCAAGTCCATGTATAGGCCTGGGAATAATCGCAAAAATAAAGAAGACCAGATTGAAAAATGAATACAAGAAAAACCATAAGTAATATTTATTTAGAAAAGAAACCATGTAATCAAAATTTTCTAAGCGCTTATACGGTGAACGTTAGGTTGATTATATGTATGTGGCCTTGATACGGCCATTTCATAAACCGTGCTGCAGAGTAAAGAAAACGGGACGGCGATTTCAGAATGAATCGCCGTCCCGAGATGTGGTTGGTTTTTTATCAGTCTCAGGTTCCTGAATCTCTACCTTTGACAACACATCAGGATCGTATTGTTTGGCTCATCAACCCTGATATCTTTAGAATTGCCAAGCAAGTACGTAAGATCCCTTGAGTCCCTTCTATTGTTATCGACCTGTACGACGATATTCAGGCTCGATACCCCTGGTATTCCGGCACTGTTCAAATAGCTCAGGTCTCTTGCATCCCTTCTATCAATCAGACCTGACGCCAGTTGTGCTGATACCGTTACACCAGGATTGGCATTGAGATAACTCAGGTCCCTTGCATCTCTGCGGTTGGCCTCACCGGCGAGCAGAGATGTCGATATTGCCATCATGACCATGAGTATTATTAAAATCATCGAATGTCTTTTCATGGCAGTTCTCCTTTTATTGCTAATCATTTAATTCCCTCACTAGTTTGTAGATGTCATTGGCATGCTAATGGGTTCTGACTTATGTCGTACGCATATATCCCGGATCTTACGTTAAAGGACACCTGAAGTGTACGGAGTAGTTATCCCTACATTCAATCGCAAAAGCCTTATTAATAAATCTTCTCTGAACTAATGGATATCACTTCAAGTGCTATCGATACTTATACAAAAAAGGCACGGAATCTTTTTTTTGATTTCCGTGCCTTCAAGTTTTAGCACATCTTTCTAATAAGCAGCCCCATAAGGATTGAAGTCGGATGGTCCAACCAGCTTCAGGTGCCCCCTCAGATCATCTAATAAAGGACGAGTGATCCCCCTGACGTTTTTCAGCTCGCCTATTGCAGTGAAGGGACCATGTGAATCCCTGAAGTTGACGATGTTCTGTGCGGTCTGTGTATCTACGAACGGGAGCATGCTGAGCTCTTGGACGGTCGCAGTGTTGATATTCAATGCGCCGCTGCTGATGTCGGATATACCGTCGTCGCTTGCATATACACTGAACCCTATGCCTACGAGGAAAGCCGCCATTGCTACTATATATTTTATGTTCTTCATGACACTGCCTCCTTTTTCGTTCTTTCACTTCTGCCGCGCTAATAGGGAATGACGGTCCCGGAGTCAAGGCCTTCGACATTTAATCGCTACGTGTTCATTATTATTGTAATTATCGAGGTCTCTCTTTACTATTCCATCACTTGCCGATATATAAGGATAAGATGTTATCGGATCAGAGAATACGCACCGTATTATTGTTTGCATGCATTGCCTCACTCTTCTGTATGGGTGTCAAGATACGCCCGACAATAAATGAGCTGGCATCGAGTGTGGGGAAGGCCCCTGCATCATACCTTGCGGAAAAGGCTGCTTCACACAGACTAATCCTGCTTGGCACCAGGCATGATAACAAACAGATTCATGACCTGATTTCCGATATCCTGCCCAGTCTTGTTAAAAAAGATGGGATTACTACCCTTTTTGTTGAGATACCATCGAACCAGCAAGGAGTAATTGATCGGTTCACGAAGGGGCTTTGTCCGGCAAGCGATATTAAGATACATGAGATCATAGCTTCGCATGCCTATCTCAAGATGATTGCCAGGGCGAAGGCCCTGGGGATGGACATCATAGCCATTGATAATGATGAGAATTCCCAGGTCACAAGGGACCAGTGGATGGCATCTCGTATCACTGATTATTTCGCGATCCACCCCGGCTCCAAGGGACTGGTTATTGTGGGCAATTGCCACGTTTATAAAAATGTCGAGTGGGCATGCGACGGACACCTTTCCATGGCTGACTACCTTAAGCCGCTGAAGCCATTCTCTGTTGTCATGTGGCCCGGAGCCATTGAAAGGGGCCTGCCGTTGGCCCTTGATATCGATCGCCTCGCCTTTATGGGATTGAAAGACCCTACGCTCGCATGCATGAACATCCTTCCACAAACCTGTCTTTCCACATCTGCTGATGGAGTCATCCTCCTGTCTGATCGGTTGTGATGTGGATCCGT
>CAYMDG010000248.1:0-4923 GCA_964388905.1 uncultured Bacteriovoracaceae bacterium | reverse complement strand
GATCACCTCGATGTCGCTACTTGTCCTGAAGCGGTGTCCGCGTTTTTTCAGGTCTGCCTTGATCTCCTTGTAATTGAAGATCTCACCGTTGGCGCAGACATGGATTGTTCCGTCTTCGTTTGTCATGGGCTGCGCGCCGGTGGCGAGATCTATTATGGAGAGCCGCCTGTGGCCGAGGATGACAGAATCGTCCCGGAAAAGGCCCTGGCCGTCGGGGCCCCGGTGGGCCATGCTCGAGAGCATTCTGCCAAGCGCCTGCTCCTTGATGTCGCCAAGGTGGTGCTGGTTGTAGATGCCTATGATTCCGCACATTGCTTCACGCCCTGCGAGATTTTTTTGATTGCCTTTTGTCCTTTGCCAGAACAGTGCCAGGGGCATGTGTTGAGGAATCCTTCACAGGGGCCTGCTTCTGAATCATTGCCTGCAGCCTCATCGGAGTATTTTCAGCCCTTGGCGAAAGACCATGGCATCAGGTCAACCTTGGGATACTGTTACGGATCATTATCGTATCGTTTTTTTTCGTTTACACATATTTGTATCATATGCCTTGATGGTCAGGGATTTGGATACGCCCTGAAACCAGCCCTTCATAACGATGCCGCGCCTTTTTACCGTAAAAACGCTGCAGCCTGAGAACATGGCATTCCCCTTGCTGAACACTCGGACATGAAAATAATCAATTGGAGGTCGTATCCATGATGCCACTAGACAAGGCCGATACCGCCTTTGTCCTTATTTCTGCAGCACTCGTCTTACTCATGACCCCGGGACTGGCCCTCTTCTATGCCGGCATGGTGCGGGCCAAAAACGTGCTCGGCACCATCATGCAGAGCTTCATCATGATAGCCCTGGTAAGCTTCGAATGGGTGTATCTCGGCTACTCCCTGTCCTTCGGCCCGGATGTCGCGGGCGTTACCGGCAACCTCTCATGGTTCGGCCTGGGCGGCGTTTCTTTGACCCCGAATCCCGCATACGGCCCCACCATCCCCCACCTGGTTTTCGCCATTTTCCAGTGTATGTTCGCGGTCATCACGCCGGCGCTCATTACCGGCGCCTTTGCAGAGCGTGTTCGATTCGGGCCCTTGCTGCTCTTCAGCCTTCTCTGGACGGTAGTCGTATACAATCCCGTATGTCATTGGGTGTGGGGAACAGGGGGCTGGCTGAAGAACCTCGGTGTCCTTGACTTTGCAGGCGGCCTGGTCGTGCATCTTTCCTGCGGGGCTGCAGCCCTTGCCGCCATAACGGTGATCAGTCCGCGAAAGGGCCATGGCACTGACAACTTCATTCCCCACAACCTGCCCATGACCCTGATGGGTGCGGGCATCCTGTGGTTCGGCTGGTTCGGGTTCAACGGCGGCAGCGCCCTGGCTGCCGACGGTATTGCAGCAAGCGCATTCGTGGCAACCCACCTCGGGGGTATGGCCGGGCTTGCCTCCTGGATCATCGTGGAGTGGATCCACCGGGGCAAACCCACGACACTGGGCGCAGCCTCGGGGGCAGTGGCCGGACTGGCCACCATCACCCCGGGCTCCGGGCTTGTGACACCCAACGCAGCCATCATCATCGGTTCTCTTGCAGGGGTGATCTGCTATGCATGCGTTGCATCCAAATCGCGGTTTGGGTATGATGACAGCCTCGATGTGGTGGGTATTCACGGTGTGGGCGGCGTCATGGGCACCCTGCTCGTCGGTGTCTTTGCCACCAGGATGGTAAATGCATCAGGCGCTGACGGGCTGCTCTATGGAAACCCATCATTGGTCCTGACGCAGCTTACGGGGGTTGCGGCAGTGGGTGTGTATGTATTCTGCATAAGCTGGGTATTGTTGAAGGTCATAGATAAAGTGTGGGGTCTGCGCGTATCGGAAGATACGGAGCTCCTGGGGCTTGATCTCGGCGAACACAGTGAAACCGCCTACGGGTCATAGGTGTATTGAAAAAGGGGGAATCCATGAAAAAGATCGAGGCTATCATCAAGCCCTTCAAACTCGACGAGGTAAAACAGGCCTTGAGCGAAATCGGCATCACGGGTATGACTGTCAGCGAGGTAAAAGGCCACGGCCGGCAGAAGGGACACAAGGAGATCTACCGGGGCGCGGAATACCAGGTGGACTTCCTTCCCAAGACCAAGATCGAGATCATTGTTGAACAGTCCATGGTGGATTCGGTGGTGAAAAAGATCCTGGAATCCGCCAGGACAGGAAAGATCGGGGACGGCAAGATCTTCGTAATGCCGGTTGAAGAGGTCATCCGGGTAAGGACCGGGGAAACCGGCAAGGACGCCATCTGAACCGGCTGATCCGGTGTGCCCGCTTGGGCACTCGGTCCGGCCTGCTCCCTATCCGATAGGGTGGCCTTAGGCATAGAGATCTGAACGACAATGAAATTATTTTTTAAAATAGGTCCGCTAAAAACCTCAATCTTGCAGCCTTGAAGGACCGGGAAAATTAGCATCCCGCAAAAGGCTGCAAGATTGAGGTTTTTAGCGGATCAAGTTTTTCATGCTACTGTTTTTCATGCTACCGAGAAGCGCAAACCCTTATGCTAAAATTCCTCCTCTCCCTGATTGATTCGAACAAGCAAACCGAATGGCTTTGCACAAAAGGCGCCATTCTGTTATGAAACTCTCGCCTAAAAAATCGTTAGGAGTACGACCATGGGATCATACGCCCGTCATTTTATTTCCCTGATCATGCTTACCTGGCTCATGACATCAGCCGCCTTTGTCCTTTCACCCCTGAGCCTTTATGCGAAGAATTCCCCGGAGGATGCCGAGCTGAGCATAGCACTGCTGCCCATCCTTGATTCACTGCCTTACTACGTTGCCGAATCCGAAGGTTATTTTAAAGATATGCACATCAAGGTCAAGGCGATACCGGTAGGCAGCGCAGTGGAAAGGGACCAGATGATGCAGTCGGGTGCCGTTGACGGCATGCTCAATGAGATCACCTCAACGGCCAGCTTCAATAGGACTGAAGTCACCACGAAGATCGTCAGGGTTGCCAGGAAGGCCTATCCTGACTCTCCCATGTTCCGCATCCTCGCGTCACCGGGCATAAAGGTGAAGTCGGCATCCGACCTTGCAGGCCTTCCCATAGGCGTCTCCAAGAACACCATTATCGAGTATCTGACTGATCGCATCCTTGAAAAGGAGGGGTTGAAGCCCGAACAGGTCGTAAAACAGTCCACCCCCTCCATACCCGAGAGATACCAGCTCCTCATGATGGGGAGCATAAAGGCCGCAACCCTGCCGGACCCGCTGGCCAAAAGCGCCGTTGTTGCAGGCGCCCAGGTGGTTGTCGATGATTCGAAATACCCGCTCTATGCCGTGAGCGTGCTGACCTTCAGCACAAAGGCAATCTCGCGGAAAAGAGGGCTTATCAGAGATTTCATAAAGGCCTGGGACAAGGCGGCCGAGGCCGTCAACACCCGCCCCGAGAACTACCGCACGCTCCTCCTGGAGAGGGTGCGCCTGCCCAAGAACATCCAGGCGAGCTATGCCATGCCGAGATACCCGGGAAACGAGGTGCCTCAGCGCGCCCAGTGGGACGATGTCATGAAGTGGATGCTGGACAAGGGCCTCCTGGAAAGATCATTGCCCTACGACGGTTCGGTAACCACCGAATTCATCTCTCCCGGGAAATAGCTTATGCGTGAAGGCTCGATGATACGGGTCGAACAGCTCACCTTCTCCTATAAAAAGGGCACTGCCGTTTTTGAGGATTTCTCCTGGGAGGCCTTAAGGGGCGAGACATGGGCGGTCATCGGCCCTTCCGGGTGCGGGAAGACAACCCTGCTTTATCTCGTTGCCGGTCTCCTGAAGCCCGCAAGAGGCACCGTCAGGATCGACGGCGAGGTCATATCCAGGCCCAGGCCGAGAACCGGCCTCATCCTGCAGGATCACGGCCTCCTGCCCTGGTATACCGTTGAGGAAAACGCTGCCTTGGGTCTTCGTGTGAGGAAGCTATACGGCCCTGACGGCCGCCATGCGCCTCCTGAAGCACAGATGGATGAATCGGAGATGAAAAGGAGCATGGCCGTCTCCATGGACAGACTTGGGATAAGGCACCTGAAGGATAAATACCCTTCCCAGCTCTCAGGCGGCCAGCGGCAGAGGACGGCCATTTTGAGGACACTCATCATGAACCCCGACCTTCTCCTCATGGACGAACCGTTTTCAGACCTGGATGCCCCCACCAGGGAGGACCTGGAAGACCTTGTCATGGACCTGCAGCAGGAGACGGGCATCACGCTCGCGGTGGTTACCCATAACATCGAAGAGGCCCTTGTCATGGGAAGCAAGGTGCTTATCCTTGAAGGACACCTGAACCGGACCCCCGTGTGCATCGAAAACCCCCATGCCGCAAGCAGGACGCCCCGTGACACCCGGGATTTCACCCGTGCATGCGCCGAGATGCGCTCACGGCTCGGGAAGGTGTCATGAAAAAGGAGCGTCCTCTCATCAATGCGTGTGCGGGCATTGTCATGCTCGCAGTCCTGTGGCAGGCCCTTGCATGGATCATTGACAGGCCTATCCTGCCATCTCCCATAACAGTCTTTCCTCTCTTCATCTCATCTTTAGGCGGAGAGCTCGGGGTACACTTCCTTGCCAGCACCTTAAGGGTGGTGCTGGCCATCGTCGCCGCAACCCTGGTTGCCGTCCCTGTCGGCCTGGCACTGGCCATCATGCCGGGGTTAGACCGCATCTTCGGACCGCTTATCGCCATACTCTATCCGCTGCCCAAGATCGTGTTCCTTCCGGTCATCTACGTGCTCATGGGCATCACGGACCTCTCCAAGATCTTTCTCATCTCGCTCATCGTCTTTTTCCAGATCCTTGTGGTCGTCCGTGATGAGGCATCCCATCTCCACCCGGAGCTCATCTGGTCGGTGCGATCGCTTGGCGCGGGCCGCAGGGCGCTGTTC
>CAYMDG010000247.1:2809-4923 GCA_964388905.1 uncultured Bacteriovoracaceae bacterium | reverse complement strand
CTCAGGGATATAAAACTTGAAGATCTTATGGACAGGGAACCGGTGAAGCTCGACATGGAGATTGTACGGGCTGAAATAGAGGGGCAGACAATAATCATTACCGGGGCAGGGGGATCCATAGGGGCTGAACTCTGCAGGCAGATACTGAGATACAAGCCTGAAAGGCTCATCCTGATTGATAACGCAGAGACACCGTTATATCAGATTGACATGGAGCTGAATTCTTTAAAGGCTCCTAACTCCAAAACCGAGATTATACCCTGTATTGGTGATGTCAGGAGCAGGAGGAGTCTGGAGCGCATATTCCGCAGGTACAACCCCCAGTATGTGTATCATGCCGCAGCGTACAAGCATGTGCCCATGATGGAGCGATCGCCCATAGATGCCATAAACAACAACATCATCGGCACATTCAAGCTTGCCACCCTGTCGTGCAAGTATCATGTGAAGAAGTTTGTACTTATATCCACAGACAAGGCCGTACGGCCCACATCGGTGATGGGGGCGACCAAGAGGATAGCGGAACTGGTAGTGCAGTCGATCAGCGGTAACGGGACCAGGTTTGTGGTGGTGCGGTTCGGTAATGTGCTGGGCAGCAACGGGAGCGTGGTACCGCTTTTCCAGAGCCAGATCGCATCCGGTGGTCCTGTCACGGTGACGCACCCTGAGGTGACGAGATACTTCATGACTATTCCCGAGGCAGTGATGCTGGTGCTTCAGGCAGGATCCATTGGGAAAGGTGGAGAGCTTTTCTTGCTGGATATGGGCAAACAGGTGAAGATTGCGGATCTTGCAAAGAACATGGTCCGGCTTTCAGGCTTTGTGCCAGACAAGGATATCAAGATTGAGTATATCGGGCTCAGGCCTGGGGAGAAGCTCTATGAGGAACTTCTCATAGATGGAGAAGGAATCATTGACACTGCCTATGAAAAGATCAAGGTGTGCAATACCTGCAGCAGGATTGATGAGAGGGTTCTCTTCGAGGGTATTGAGCATTTCACTCTGCTCGTGAAGAATTCAGGTGATTCAAAGACCGCCCTGAAGATCCTTGAAAGGCTCATACCGGATTTCAAGAGAGAAAATAATACAGATTCAATGACATCTTCCGCCAAACCGTATTCCCCTGAAGATAAAGATATGACCCTATTCAGAGAAATCTAAGGGATCCCTTCATATATCACCTTCAATGGATTACAGTAGCCACACCCGCTGTTCGATACTAGCATTGACCCATGAGCAGGCTGTGTAAAGGCCACATTATTGAGGTATATTGCACATGGCACCTCCCAAACCCTTGACGAACAAGGTTAGAGGATGATACATGCTTGGTCTTGATGATTGCTCTTTGATGAACATGGCATTGGAAGAGGCACAAAAGGCTGCCGAGACTGGAGAAGTGCCGGTCGGCGCCGTGCTTGTGGTTGATGATCATTTGGTCAGAGGCCACAATAGGATGATCGTGGATCATGATCCTACGGCGCATGCCGAGATAGTGGTTATCCGTGAAGGTGCACGGCTGGTTAATAATTACAGGCTCGCGCAATCGAGGCTGTATGTTACCATTGAGCCGTGCATTATGTGTGTGGGCGCAATTATCCAGGCACGCATTGAATACCTCTTCTATGGTGCGAGAGATAGACGCTATGGCGCCGTTGAATCCATGATCGAGGGGTTCAGGCTAGATGTAAACCACAAGCCTGTTATCCATGCCGGTTTAATGGAAGATCAGGCGGGCTCTTTGATAAAGGCCTTTTTCAAGGCAAAAAGGTAAGGAGAGGTACCGAAGTGGTCATAACGGGGCCGACTCGAAATCGGCTGTCCTTTTTCAAGGACCGGGGGTTCGAATCCCTCCCTCTCCGCCAACACGAATACGTAACGCACGAGGAGAGATGCCCGAGAGGCCGAAGGGGCACGATTGGAAATCGTGTGTACCGCTAATAACGGTACCGAGGGTTCGAATCCCTCTCTCTCCGCCAAATAAACAAGGCCTTGCAAGAGGCCGGGTCTCATACAATGCAGCACTGCGAACCCCGTCAGGCCCGGAAGGGAGCAGCGGTAAGCAAGATGCTGTGTGTGTATGGTAAGGCCCGGTCTCTTGCAGGGCCTTAGTGTTT
>CAYMDG010000247.1:0-2709 GCA_964388905.1 uncultured Bacteriovoracaceae bacterium | reverse complement strand
AGGATGATTTTATGTATCAGGTCATAGCCCGTAAGTTCAGACCCCAGCGGTTCGAAGATGTTGTGGGCCAGGAGCATGTGACGAGGGTGCTCTGCAATGCCATAGAGCTGAGCAGGCTGCCCCATGCATTCATCTTTTCAGGTCCTCGGGGTGTGGGCAAGACTTCTGTTGCCCGGATTCTCGCCAAGGCGATTAATTGCGATAAGGGCTTATCCTGTAATCCATGCAATACATGCCCCTTATGTATGGATATCACTGCATCGCGTGCAGTCGATGTATTTGAGATAGATGCAGCCACCCATACCCAGGTGGAAAAGATTCGCGACCTCATTGAAAATTCCAGGTACACGCCAACGGTTGCTCGATATAAAACTTTTATCATCGATGAAGTACATATGCTCTCACGGAGCGCCTTTAACGCACTTCTGAAGACATTGGAAGAGCCGCCTCCGCATGTGATATTCATTCTCGCCACGACCGAGCTTGCAAAAGTCCCTGTTACCGTGCTCTCGCGATGCCAGCGTTACGACTTCAGGCGAATCCCGGTGGATGATATTGTTCGCCATCTCGCTACAGTCGCCCAAAAGGAGCAGATCACCATCACTGATGATGCCCTGGTCGTAATAGCGCTCCAGGCAGATGGCAGCATGAGGGATGCACAGGGCATGCTTGAACATATTTCCGCCGCAGGCAAGGAACTTATTGGAGTTGATGCGGTAGAAGATTCCCTTGGGCTAGTGGGAAGATCGACCATGCGCGATCTGGTCACGGCAATTGTGAAAAAGGATGCCCCTGGCACCCTCGATGTCGTTGATAGGGTCTACCGATTCGGGCAGGATTTAAATCAGCTTTATCGATCGCTCCTCGAACAGTTCAGGAATATGATGGTCCTTAAGGCTGGTTATATGAATGTAACTTTGCCCGAAGAAGAGAAGATCTTCCTGAGAGATCTCATGTCCGAAATATCCTTGGAAGAAGTCCATAGGTACTTGAGTGTTCTCATTCGTTCTGAGGAGGACATGAAGTTTTCCAGCATTACCCGGATAACCCTTGAGACGATCCTTTTGCGAATCATATCCGCCCCACGTGTAATGGATCTGCAGAATCTCATACAGGCAGTTTCCTCCAGGGGGGGTGTGTTGCCATCAGCCCATCCTCAACAGATTTCACCTGTAGAGATCTACAAGAGGCCTCCTTCCTCGCTGCCGCTTTCATGGGAAGGTTTCCTTTCATATCTTAAGGATCATGACCAGCCTCTCTATGCTGTTGCATCGAATGCCGCGGTTGAGCAAGATAATGGTAATGAGATTACGTTGTCATGTGCGAATCAATTTTTCAAAGAGCAACTCAATAAAGCCCTTCCTGATCTGACCAGCAGGGCCAAGGCATTCCTTCAGAAGGATATCGTGCTGAATGTTGTAATAAGAGGCGCTGATGCGGTTGAGAATAAAAAACCAAAACCCTCTGAGATTAGGACGCAGGCTCTTAAATCATCCCTTGTAAAGGATATAATGTCTGAATTTAACGGCATTGTAAAGAATGTCAGACCTAAAGAATAATACGATTACTGCAATTGATGGCTTGCGTGTCGGTCATTGCTCTGATCTTCTCGGGGGCACCGGTGTTACCGTAATCCTGTTTGATAAGCCGGCCCTCGGCGCTGTGGATATTACGGGAATGGCGACATCCACCAGGCAGATCGATTCCCTTGACATGTTACATCCGGGCAATGCAATTCACGGCCTGTGCCTGGCCGGAGGTTCGGCCTTCGGCCTCGACGCCGCATCCGGTGTCGTCAGCTATCTTGTTGAGCAAGGCATAGGGCTTGATCTTGTTGTAGCAAAAGTACCTGTTGTTCCAACGGCGGTCATCTTCGATCTGTCCTTCATGGATGCCAATGCCAAGCCAACGCCTGCCATGGCATATGAGGCCTGCCGGGCAGCGTCGTCGGATCCGGTAGAGCAGGGATGCATTGGTGCAGGCACAGGGGCTACCTGCGGCAAGCTCAGGGGCGTGGTTCACGGTACAAAGTCAGGGCTCGGCTCCAGCATGGTTCAAGGCGCGGATGGCGTCCTCCTGGGTGCCCTGGTCGTTGCAAATCCCTTTGGGGATATACTTGATGAGCAGTACAGGATTATTGCAGGCTCGCGCGATGATAACGGCTTTATCAACATGCAGGAGGCCATTATGCAAGGTGAGGTCAGAGGACGTTTCGGTGCGCCAGGCAACACAACGTTATGCGTCCTTGTGACAGATGCCCGTATGGATAAGATCATGGCAATGCAGGTTGCACGCATGGCAGGCCAAGGTCTTGCCAGGCACATCTCTCCCTTCAACACCCCCTTTGATGGTGATATGGTCATTTGTCTTTGTGTAGGAGACAAACAGGCGAATCCCCTGCATCTCGGTGTCATAGCGGCCCAGGCAGCGAGCATGGCCTTGTTGAATGCTGTACGGCATGCCCGGGGTATGGGCGGGATTCCTGCCTCATCTGATATCGTGAACTGAAACCATTGATTCCAAGCCAGGAAGAACTTGCAGTCCCGCCAGGAGAAACCGTGGTCATGCGCGGGTTCATGGGGGTTCAAAAACGTTGACAAAGCCTAGGCAGTTGGGTACAAGTTATGTCCGTGGCGGAGTAGCTCAGGTGGTCAGAGCATGCGGCTCATATCCGCAGTGTCGGGGGTTCAAATCCCTCCTCCGCTACCA
>CAYMDG010000246.1:0-4974 GCA_964388905.1 uncultured Bacteriovoracaceae bacterium | reverse complement strand
CATCAGCCGCTATACAAAGGCGGTCAGGGAGATAAGCCGCATCCTTGAGGTCAATTCACATGCCTGTGCAACACAGGTGAACCTTACGAACTTTCAGCATGATACCCTCTCACCGGTGAGGAGCGCCGATCTTATTCATTCGTCTGAACACCCGCAGGCAAATGTGTTCTACCCATATTTCAGGCTGCGGCTTTCCTCCATCATGGAAGAACATAACCCTCGCATAGTGGGCTTCTCACTCAACTATCTGAGCCAGGCCCTTACCACATTTGCAATGATAGGCCTTCTCAGGCAACTCACCAAAACCGTGAAAATTATCCTCGGCGGCGGGCTCATCACCTCATGGATGAAAAGACCGGACTGGCATGACCCTTTCCTAGGACTTGTGGATGAGCTGGTGGAAGGCCCAGGGGAAGAGCGCATCCTGGCGCTTACAGGCCTTGAAGGCTGTGGGGGGTATACCCTGCCGGATTACACGGAGTTCTGGCATAACGGATACCTCTCTCCGGGAAGGATACTCCCTTTCAGCACCTCCACGGGCTGTTACTGGAGCAAGTGCTCCTTTTGCCCTGAAAAGGCCGAGGGCAACCCATATTCCTGTACCCCGGCAAGGCAAGTTCCAACAGAGCTCGGCGCATTGATACAATTAGATTCACCGGCTCTTATTCATATAACGGATAATGCGTTGAGCCCCAGCCTGCTCAGGGCCATGGCTGATTGCGATTCAGGCGTACCATGGTACGGATTTGCCAGGATCACGCATCACCTGACCGATAAGGACTTCTGCCTGGCGCTCAGGAAATCCGGATGCAAAATGCTCCAACTCGGTTTGGAGTCAGGCGACCAGGCAATTCTTGACGAACTCGGCAAGGGTATAAACCTTGACGAATCAGCCAGGGCCCTTGCTGCGCTCCATGATGCAGGCATTGCCACGTACGTGTACCTGCTGTTCGGCACCCCTGTGGAAGACGAGGCATGCGCACGCAAAACCCTTGATTATGTAACGAGGCACGCCGGCACCATGGACTTCCTCAATATCTCCATCTTTAACCTCCCCCGGGGGGGACCGGATATAGACAACCTGGAAACATACGACTTCTTTGACGGCGACCTCTCGCTCTACCAGGGATTCATCCACCCAAAGGGATGGGATAGGAACCAGGTGAGGCAGTTTCTGGACAAGGAATTCAAGCGGCACCCGGCTATCTCCCGCATCATCAGGCGAGACCCGCCTTACTTTACTTCGAATCATGCACCGTTCTTCATAAAAGAAAAGCCGTAGGCATCAGGTTCCTGGCGCCGGACAAGCATTCATCCGCAGATTTTGAATTTAAGGTGAGTAAAAAAACTTGATCCGTTAAAATCCTTTATCTTGCAGCCTTTATGGAATGCTAATTTTCCCGGTTCGGGAGACTGCAAGATAAAGGATTTTAACGGACCTGTTTAAAAAACAATTCCGTGGTCACTATGAGTGTTATGCTTAAGGCTTTCCAGAAATGCATGAAGCAATTATGGGTACATCCAAATGCAAAATCCCAGGTTCATTAAAGGTCTACAGCCTGGAACATTTTGCCGATTCTTCCATCCGTTTTCATTATAATTGAATTTTTTACTGGCTTTCTTCGGGAAATAGGCTATAAGGCGCTCACAGATAAATCTTTGCACCACCTTCAAAGGTATCTCTTGCCAAGCCTTTAAAGTGCCTGCGAGATGACTACTACAACAAACAAAGGAGCTTCAGCTTGGAACAATTCAAAGACCTCGGCCTGTCGGAGGCCATGCTCAAGACACTCACCAATAAAGGCTTCACGGAGCCCACACCTATCCAGAAGGCCATAATCCCGTTTCTCCTGAACGAAGACCGCGACGTGGTTGCCCAGGCCGAGACGGGTACCGGCAAGACAGCCGCCTTTGCCATCCCCATCATCGAAGGGATTGAAGCACCCGACGGCAAGGTTAAGGCCCTCATCCTGGTACCCACCAGGGAGCTTGCCCTCCAGGTGGCACTCGAAATCAAATCGTTCCGGGGAAAAAAGAAGATCGAGATCGTAGCCGTGTACGGAGGCCAACCCTTCGGACCGCAGCGCAGCGCCCTGAAGAAGGCGGATATCGTGGTAGGCACCACGGGACGTATCCTGGATCATCTGGAAAAGGGGACACTCCGCCTGGACAAGGTGACGCACCTGGTGCTCGATGAGGCCGATGAGATGCTTGATATGGGGTTCATCGATGACATCAAGGCCATCCTTGAAAAAACACCGGCCGGTCGCCGCACCATGCTCTTCTCCGCTACCATGCCCCGGGAAGTGATAGCCATTGCCAAACGCCACATGCGCAACTATGAAACCATTGCCACGAACCCCTCCAAGAAGACTCAGCAGCTTACGGACCAGATCTTCATACACGTCCGCCAGCCCGACAAGTTCGATGCTTTGTGCCGCATCATCGATGTGGAGCCCGAGTTCTATGGCCTGGTCTTCTGCAGGACCCGCATTGAGACCGCTGAGATAGCCGAAAAGCTGGTTTCTGCCGGTTATGACGCATCAGGCATTCACGGTGAGATCGACCAGCGTGATCGGGAGCAGATCATGCGGCGGTTTCGTGACAAGGCTATAACCATCCTGGTTGCCACTGATGTGGCTGCCCGGGGGATCGATATAAACAACCTGTCGCACGTCATCAACTATGCCCTGCCCCAGGACCCGGACGCCTATGTCCACCGCATCGGCCGCACCGGCCGGGCCGGCAAAAAAGGCATAGCCATCACCCTGGTAACCCCGCAGGAACAGCGTGCCCTGGACCTGATCCGCCGCACGTCGGGTTCCGGCATGCGCAAGGGTGATATACCAGGAGTCAGGGACATCATTGAACTCAAGCGCTCCAGGATCAAGGATGAGGTGATCAAGGTCATGAACGAAGAAGACCTTGGACCATATGCACTGCTGGCCGCGGAGCTTCTGGAGACAGGGGACCCTGCAACCATATTGGCAGCCTGCCTTCGCAATACCTTTGCCGATGAGCTGGACCCCAAGTCCTATAAAGAGATCCGCGCCGTGGCACATACAGAGACAAAGCCGCACACAAGGCTCTTTGTGGCACGCGGACGCAAACACGGCATGACACCCCAGAACATCCTGCGCTTCATCCGGGAGCAAACCGGGGTAAAGGAAAAGCTCGTGAGCAACATAGAAATCAAAGACGACTTCACCTTTATCAGCGTGCCCCAGGCCGAGGCCGACGTGATCCAGAGACAATTCAGCCACAAGCGCGGCAGGGCGCTCATCAGCATCGCCAAACCCGAGCAGCGCCGCAGAATGGCCGGCTGAAAGATCTTAAAGGCGTTACCAACTACTCTGGTCTCTTCCCTGGGCATTTCACCTGCCCGGCATAGAGCTCATAGCGGATCTTTCGTTAAATCGGATTTTTGCGTTTAAGATGAGTTAAAAGCTTGATCCGTTCAAAACTCAATCTTGCAGCCTTTGTGGGACACTGATTTTATCGGGCCTGATGGCTGCAAGATTGAGTTTTTGAACGGACCTATTTTAAAAGCACTTCAATGGCCGCTATGAGTTTCATGCTTAAGGCCTCCCAATGTGTATGCAGCTATTCTTGGTACATTCAAACGCAAAATCTGGGTTAAATGATTAACCTTAATTCCCATAAAGCGGCGTTGGCCTTGTTCACCTTTGTGTGTATGATATCATTGTCTGGGTGAGATTGAGTGAAGGGAGGTTTGTGTGATGGCCAGGTACAATTTTCCACAGTCTAAAAAGGCGGGGCTGCCACCCGGGACATTCATCCATGTAGGTGAAAAGAAAGTCGAACAGACGGATATCCAACTTTTTTCATATAACGTCTCATCCCTGAGGGAGGTGTCTTCCCCGAGCGCCGAGGAAATCCTGAACTGGGTGGATCCTTCCACCATATGCTGGATAAACGTGTCGGGCCTGTTCCAGACCGATATCATCCAGAAGACCGGTGAACATTTCGGGATTCATCCGCTCATTATCGAGGACATCCTCGACACCAACCACAGACCCAAGATCGAAGATCATGGCAACTACCTGTTCACATCCATCAAGATGCTCTACCCGGACTAGGACAGCAGCAGGATCATTTATGAACAGGTGAGTCTTATCTTGGGGGAGCATTTCGTCCTCACCTTTCAGGAGGGAGGGCGTGACGTGTTCGACCCGGTTCGCGAACGCATCCGTACGGCAAAGGGCAAGACCAGGGCAATGGGAGCCGACTACCTCGCCTACACCCTCATGGACGCCATTGTGGACCACTACTATGTGGTCCTCGAACAGATCGGAGAGCATATAGAATCCACAGAGGAGCAGCTTGTGATCAATCCAACCAATGAGATCATGAAGGATATTCATGGCCTTAAAAATGAGCTGCTCTTTCTCCGCAGGACCATCTGGCCTCTGAGGGACGTGATCGGTTTCCTCGAGCGGGGCGATACCGACCTGATCGCCCAGGGCACCACCATCTACTTCAGGGATGTCTATGACCACACGATCCAGGTCTTTGATACATGCGAGCTTTTCAGGGATATCATCTCCGGCATGCGCGACACCTATTTATCGAGTCTGAGCAACCGCCTGAACGAGGTGATGAAGGTTCTGACCGTCTTCTCCACCATATTCATCCCGCTGACCTTCATCGTAGGAATCTATGGTATGAACTTCGAATTCATGCCCGAGCTCAAATGGTATTGGAGCTATCCTGCCCTCTGGGTGTTCATGATATCAGTCGTGATAATCATGGTACGTTATTTCAGGAAACGGCGCTGGATCTGAGGTGCATACCAATATATTTGCATGTTCGTTTTTTTTCTGATAAGTGGCTGCCACAGATGAAAGAATCCATCATGGAAAAACCTGCACATAGTCTTATATCACTTGTTGGTCTGAAAAGGCGTATTCTCATTGTCTGTCACAACAATCCCGATCCGGACACCATTGCATC
>CAYMDG010000245.1:2052-4975 GCA_964388905.1 uncultured Bacteriovoracaceae bacterium | reverse complement strand
ATATACACAACTGACGAAAATTTTGTTGTACAGTCTGTTTCGCCAAGTGTGGAGCGTGTCCTTGGATACAAGCCTGAAGAACTTGTGGGTAGATCATTTGCGGAAATGAATATAATTACGCCTGAATACCTTGACAAGGCCGTAAAAGAGACCTTGATGGTACTCTCAGGAGAGAGAATCATCTCTTCCACCTATCAGTTTATAACAAAAGACGGGGAAATAAGGTTTGGAGAGGTCAGTGGTGTTCCCTTTATGCGGGATGGAAAAGCCCGGGCAGTCATCTCCGTGGCCAGAGACATCACAGAGCGCATTGAAATGGAAAAGTCCTTACGGGAGAGCGAAGAGAGGTTTCGTACAATCTTCGAGTCAGCCCAGGATTGCATTTACATCAAAAATCTCAACTGTGAGTATGTCTTTATAAACCCCTGTATAGAGAAGCTGTTCGGAGTATCTTCCAAGGATATCCTGGGAAAGAAGAATGAGGATCTCTGCCTGAAGGATGTCGAACCGGATATCAGAGAGAATGATAGAAAGGTTTTGGACGGGGATATTGTGGAGGGAGAATACTCGAGGGTTATCAACGGTTCGCTCCTGACCTTTAATTTCATCAAGACACCCATACGTGACAGTTCCGGAAAAGTTACAGGATTGTGCGGCATAGCCAGGGACATCACCGAACGCAAACGCTTTGAAGAACAGCTTCTTGCAAAGGAGAGGGAGTTGGCCCACCAGGCCCGGTACCTTGAAGAAATGAATATTACGCTGAAAGTGCTGCTCGACTCCCGAGAAAAAGAGAAAAAGAAGGCGCAGGAGACTATCGTCTCCAGGGCACGAAAGATCATTTATCCTTATCTGGAAAAGATTGAAGCAGCTAATCTAGATGACGAAAATCGGGTCTATCTTAATATCATTAAGGCAAACCTTGATGAACTCCTCTCTCCTTATGTCAATTCTCTTTCCCAGCATTATCTGAATTTTACCCCCATGGAGATGAGGATAGCCGACCTTATCAAACAGGGTAAGTCCACCAAGGAAATCGCAACAATGCTTAATGTTTCAGCCTTTGCAGTATCATTTCACCGGAGTAATATAAGGAAAAAGTGTGGGCTCCTCAAAGCAAAGAAGAATCTCAGGGTATATCTGCATACCATTGAGCAAGAGATATAATTATTAATAGGATAAACCTGTTATTCAACTATGTAATTTTTAGCATTTAAATTTATCCTGAATTATGGCATTAATGTTGGATATGTAAAGGAGGGTATAGATTTTGATTTTTGGCTTCATTGTCCGGCCCCCATGCAGGGACAATGAAGTCTTTTTTTATTTCAAGACCTCTGACAAAAGGTTCCGTCAACTTTCACAGTTGTTGCCGCCTTAATAAGGAAGAAATCCAGCGAATTACCGTTTCGATTTCAACCGGGGTCTTCGCATGAACAGGTTGATTTAAAAATCCATAGCCGCTTTCTTGAATGATTTTCAAATATATCATCGCCATAGCGTCATCAACCTTTATGAACGATGAACCACAATTCAGTTTATTCTTGATGGCCGGATGACTGTATGATAAGGAAATATGCTCGAAAGAGACACAAGATTAACAAGACTTAATACGCGATAGGGGGTAAACCGTGGCAGCGATAGATAATACCCAGGCAGACGCGGGGTTGGCGGAGTTCACCTCTGAACAACTTGCGCAGGTTGACAAAATCATTACGGATCACAAAGGAAAACCAGGCGCACTGATCCCTGTTCTCGAGCAGGTTCAGGATGTGACCGGCTATCTTCCCATGGCCATCCAGATGAGAGTGGCTGACGGGCTGAGTCTCCCCGTGGCAAACGTGTTCGGTGTGGTAACTTTCTACTCCTTTTTCACCATGATCCCCAGAGGCAAGCATGTCATCCGCGTTTGCCTCGGTACGGCATGTTATGTAAGAGGCGGGCAGAGGGTTCTGGACAGGGTGGGCGATATCCTCAAGATCGCTCCAGGCGAATGCACGGCAGACAGGAATTTCTCCCTGGAGACGGTGCGGTGCCTCGGTGCATGCGGACTTGCTCCGGTGGTGGTTGTCGATGCCGACACGCACGGTCAGGTAAAACCGGCCAAACTCGAGCAGACGCTCGCGAAGTATAACTAGGAGGGGCCCTATGGCGAAGCTGACTATTGATGATCTGAAAAAGATTAAAAACAGGGTGGAGAAAGAAGACCAGTTCAGGTCCGGCACAAAGCGCATCAAGCTCACCGTGCACATGGGTACCTGCGGTATCGCTTCCGGCGCCAAGGAGATCCTTGACACCTTCATGAGCGAGATCAGCGAGAACAATCTGAACGATGTCCTCATCACCACCTCGGGTTGTATCGGCATCTGCAGCAGGGAGCCTCTGGCCACTGTAGAAGAGCAGGGCAAGGAAGCAATCGTCTATGAATATCTAACCTCGAACAAGGCCAGGCAGATCTTCAAGCGCCACGTCATGAACGGCGAGGTGCAGATGGACTTTGTCATGGCAAGAGGCACGGAACACGAAAAGAAGGGGGGGCGTAAATGAAGGTCTTTCGCGCACATATACTTGTCTGCGGCGGCACAGGGTGCCATGCCACGGGCAGTGGAGAAGTCCATAAAGCTATTGTACAGGAACTGTCTGCAAAGAATCTCGCCGGCGAAGTAACCGTGGTAGAAACCGGCTGTAACGGGTTCTGCGCTGCAGGCCCCATCGTTGTCATGTATCCTGAAGGAACGTTTTACCAGTACGTGAAGGCCGAAGATGTCCCCGAGATCATCGAGGAACACATCGTCAAGGGCAGGCCGGTCAAGAGGCTCATGTACAAGGAGCCCACAACAGAAGCGCCCATTCCCCACATGCTGGACATCCCGTTCTTCGGCAAGCAGAAGCTCATTGTCCTGAAGAACAGGGGATTGATCGA
>CAYMDG010000245.1:0-1952 GCA_964388905.1 uncultured Bacteriovoracaceae bacterium | reverse complement strand
GGCATGATCATCGGCGGCTACGCCATCGGCGCCAATGAAGGCTACATCTATTGCAGGGCCGAATATCCGCTGGCCATCAAGAGACTCTACATAGCCATCGACCAGGCCAAGGAATACGGGCTGCTCGGACAGAACATCCTGGGCACGGACTACAGCCTGAACATCCACGTTTACCAGGGTGCCGGCGCATTTGTGTGCGGTGAAGAGACCGCTCTCATGAACTCCATCGAGGGCAAGCGCGGCATGCCGCGTCCACGTCCTCCCTTCCCGGCGAGCAAGGGCCTGTGGCAGAAGCCATCGGTCTTGAACAACGTTGAAACCTTTGCAAACATCGCGCAGATCATCTTGAACGGCGGCGAGTGGTATGCCTCCATGGGTACCGAGCGTTCCAAGGGCACCAAGGTGTTCGCACTTACCGGCGCTGTCAACAATGTCGGTCTGGTTGAAGTCCCCATGGGCACTGCAATCGGTGACATCATCTTTGACATCGGCGGCGGCATCAGGAACGACAAGCAGTACAAGGCCGCCCAGCTCGGCGGTCCTTCCGGGGGCTGTATCCCTGCCGAGGCGCTGAACACCCCCACCGATTATGAAGAAATCATCAAACTGGGAGCCATCATGGGTTCCGGCGGTCTTATCGTCATGGACGAGGACACCTGCATGGTTGACACGGCAAAGTTCTTCATGGAATTCTGCCAGGAAGAGTCCTGCGGCAAGTGCACGCCGTGCCGTGAAGGCACCAAGCGCATGCTTGAGATCCTCCAGAGGATATGCCATGGCGAGGGCAAGGAAGGCGACATCGAGCTTTTAGAAGACCTGGCAGGAGTCATTAAGGACTCCGCTCTGTGCGGTCTCGGCCAGACAGCGCCGAACCCTGTCCTGTCCACCATTAAATATTTCAGGCACGAGTACGAGGCCCATATATACGACAAGAAGTGTCCGGCCGTTGTCTGCTCTAAGCTGTTCAAGTCCCCCTGCCAGCATGCATGCCCCATCGAGATGGATGTTCCGGCATACATTGCACTCATCAGGGCAGGCAGGATAGCGGATGCATTCAAGGTTATGAAAAAGACCAATCCGTTTCCCGGCGTATGCGGCAGGGTCTGCCCCCAGTTCTGCTCGAACAAGTGCCGCAGGGGCCAGCTCGATGAGCCCATGGCCATTGCATGGCTCAAACGCTATATCTCGGACAACGCCAAGAGACCCAAGGTCGATGCAGCCCCGGTCACCCGCAAAGAGAAGATCGCGGTCATCGGTGCTGGGCCTGCAGGATTAACCGCAGCCCAGGATCTGGCCTTAAGGGGTTACAAGGTAACCGTGTTCGAGGAACTGCCCTTTGCAGGCGGCATGATGCGTTATGCCATCCCCGAATACCGCATGCCCAGGGACATCGTGGAGCAGGAAGTCGCTGACATCCAGGCTCTCGGTGTAGATATAAGGACCAATACCAGGGTAGGCAAGGACATCAGCTTTGAAAAGGTCCGCAACGACTTCGACATTACCATCGTCACAGTCGGTGCCCACAAGAGCACAAAGCTGGGCATCGAGGGCGAAGAACTCCCCGGTGTCTGGGGTGCGGTGGAATTCCTCCGCGAGGTCAACCTGGGCAAGAAGGTGAGCATTGGTTCGAAGGTTGCAATCGTAGGCGGCGGCAACTCCGCCATCGACGCGGCCCGCACGGCTATCCGCCTTGGCGCCAAGGACGTCACCATCCTCTACCGCCGCGAACGCAAAGACATGCCTGCGTGGGAGAACGAGATCGTGGCAGCCGAGCATGAAGGCGTCAAGATCATGTACCTGGTTGCTCCGACCAAACTTATCGGCAAGGGCGACAAACTCGCCGGCGTCGAGTGCCAGCGTATGAAGCTGGGCGAGTTCGACCGTTCCGGCAGACGCAAACCCACAGCCATTGCAGGCAGCGAGTTCGTGCTTTCCATAGACACCATAGTCCC
>CAYMDG010000244.1:2769-4979 GCA_964388905.1 uncultured Bacteriovoracaceae bacterium | reverse complement strand
TCGGGCGGGCCCATGAGCACGAAGGGGAAGGGATTGATCTTTCCGAGCGTAATGGTGAGTCTCCCCAGGCCGAGGTAGAGGGTATCGTTCACCTTGCGGACCTCGTCCTTCATGGTTGAGGTGTAAAAGGAATTGTAGTCTTTGTAGACGAGGTGGAACGATGTCCTTAGGTCAAACACGGATGGCCCTATAAAGGTCTTGTTGCACATCATGCGCACCATCCTCTGGGGTTTAGATGATCCGAATGCCGATCTCGCAAGGCTTGCCAGGCTTGATGCACCTGCAAGGAAGACGTTCTCCGGGACCTTGGGAAGGGTGGTGAGAAAGGTGTTGTAGCCGTGACCGTGTCGTTGTGAGAGCGGCTCGAAGGCCTTGTGGACCCACATCCCCCAGGTGAGGTACAGGAAGAGCGTGCTCAGGAAACTGTTCACGGCATTCCCGCTGTCCAGCATCATGGCCCGGTATTCCCCCCTCATCTCGCTCACCCCGGGTGAGACGAGCTGGTGAAAGACACCCACGAGCTGCTCTCTGTTCAGTTTTTTGAGGTCATCGACGGTGATCGCCTCACGGTCCTTGGGGATGATGGCCTGCAGGGACTTACCAAGATAGGGGTTCATCCTTGGGCGTGCGAGGATTGACAGGAAGCCCGCAGCACCAATGACCACTATGATGTATTTCAGGGACCTTTTCATGAGAACGGAAAGCGGGTTCACAAGCATGATCATCTCCTTGTCGTGGTCTATGTCAGCCCGAGCCGTGCCAGCACCAGGACAACCCTGCGGAACATGTCCGACTTGTTCAGTCGGGCGAAGTTCTCATAGTAGCTCGCCGGTGAGAGCCGCTTTAAAAACCACTGCATCTTTGCAGATGCCTGGGGGACCACGTAGAGCCGGTTTTTCTCATACGCCTTTACGGTAAGGGCCGCGATGTCCTCGGAGGTCATCCTTGCGTTGTCGAAGGCCGCATGGGCAAAGGTGCACTGGAACTCGTCGCAGTACCGCATGTCGCCCAGGAGGTTCGTGTTGAAAAAAGTCGGGCAGACCACGCTCACCCCGATGTCAAACGGGGCCAGTTCGCCGCGCAACGTCTCGGAGAGCGAGATGACCGCGGCCTTGGACACGTTGTAGCAGGCCATTTCGGGCATGCTCACGATGCCGGCGGCCGAGGCCACGTTGACGATGTGTCCCCTGCGTGCCTGCTTCATCTTGGGGATGAAGGCGTGGCACCCGTAGACCATGCCCCAGAGGTTGATGTTCACGAGCCAGTGCCAGTCCTCGATGGGCATGTCACCTACGACTCCCGTTGCGGCGACACCGGCGTTGTTCACGAGCAGGTCCAGAGTGCCCCAGGAACCGAAGACATGCTCGGCCATCCTCTGCACCTCTTCGGCCTTTGTCACATCACAGTGGCAGATCTCTCCGGCACCGCCTGCCTGCTCCACCATGGTGAGCGTGACAGCCGCTTCCCTGGGGTTGACATCGGCAACAAGGATGCGGAAGCCTTTGCGGGCAAGGGCAATGCAGATGTCCCGTCCGAGCCCGGAGGCCGCCCCGGTGACCACTGCTGTTTTTCTTTCAGCCATGCCACCTCCCTCGCTAGAAAGCTGCTGCACAGGTGTCTTCAAGGCCCGCGATCTCCCGGATCATGGCGATCTTTTTAAGAGGGGCGATACCCAGCAGGCCCTGCACCTGCCGTGCGTCGCGGTAGCGCTTCTCCTGGCCGTAATCTTTCATGTACCCGTTGCCGCCCAACAGCTGCACACCGTCGTTGACCGCCTCGCAGCACAGCTCGTGGACATGGAGCGCAGCGGCGATGCAGTGTCTTCCCCAGTCCCTGGCGCCGTCATCCATGGCCCGGCAGGCCTGGGCCACGCACAGGTCCGCCACATCGGCCTTGACGGCCATGTTGGCAAGGATCATACTCACCTCGGACCAGTTGATGATCTGGCACCCGCCCTGGAACCGTTCCTGGGCATAGGCCAGGGCTTCATTGAAGGAGCCCTTCAGGATGCCAGCAGACATGGCGGCCGCGGCCACATGGAGCTTCTTTGATGCCTCCTGGAAACAGGGATATCCGTTGCCCTCCTCGCCGACGAGTTGCGCCTTGACACCGTCGAAGGCCACATCAACGGCAGGGCAGGCATGGAGCCCGAGGCTGAAGATGGGATCGCTTTTCTTCACCCCCTTGTCGTCCAGGTCCACCAGGAAGAA
>CAYMDG010000244.1:0-2669 GCA_964388905.1 uncultured Bacteriovoracaceae bacterium | reverse complement strand
GCAGAGAGCATGATCTCCTGGGCAAGGGCGTTGGTGAAGATGATGCCGCCCAGCGAACTGTCCGCGCGGCAGATGTTGTCCAGGATCACGCACAGGGCGCTGATCCCGCCATTGATGCCGCCCAGGTCCTCGGGAAGCAGGACACCCAGGAACCCCACCTCGTGGGCCTTTTCCAGCACCTTGCCGAAGAACGGCCCGAAGGGGTAGGTATCGTGCTCCTCGGTCTTCTTGGCGAGTTCCTTGGCGGCAAAGGATGACGCCAGGTCTTCAAACGGTTTCAGATCGGTATTGTTTGCAGTCAGCATGGCGACCTCCTTAGGTTAGTCTTCTTCAAAGACCCGTGCCTTTGCCACGGACGGGGCTATGAGGCACTTGAAGAAGTTCAGACGGTTGAGCTGGTTTGTGCCCTCGTAGATCTGGATAAGCTTGGCGTCCCTGAGGATCTTCTCCACCCCCCGGTCCTGCCTGAGCCCTGCCTGGCCCATGAGCTCGATGGCCATCTGGCAGTTCCTCACCCCGAAATCGGTTCCCGCGAACTTGGCCATGGAGGCCCAGCCCGAGGCGCAGCGGTCGTCGTCCAGGCTGTGCCAGTCGAAATAGAGTTTGTTCATGAGGGCTGTGGACGACTCCTTGTCGAGCATGGGCGCCACGACCTTGTCGAAATAGGCTGTAGGCATATATTTCTGGTAGTAGTACAGGGGCTTCATCTGGAGAAGGTTGTAGATGCCGCGGTGGCTGTTGGCATAGTTGGCCTCGATATAGGCGAGCCTGCCCAGACACACGTTCTTGTACATCTCTGCGAGCCAGCACTGGACCCACTCGTGGTTGATCATGGGTCTGCCATTCAGCTCGTTCTCGGAGGCGAATTTGAGGGCATGCTCGAAGGCCCCCCTGGCGGCGCCCACTCCCATGGCGCAGACACCGGGCCTCGTGACGGACACGATGTAGTCGATATAGCGCTGGAGCAGCACCTTGACGGGCTTGTTCGAGTATTTCTGCATGCGCTCGGGATCGTAGAGCACCAGGTCATCCGGCACGAAGCAGTCTTCGAAGATGAGTTCGCTGGCCGGGCAGACCCGCTGGCCCATCTTGTTCTCGTGCTTGCCTATGGTGAAGCCCTTCATGCCCTGCTTCACCATGACGCCCACATTGGTCTGTGAGGCGCGCTTGAGGTCGGTGACGCCGTAGAGGGCCGTCCAGGTGGAGACATGCCCCATGGAGATGAAGATCTTGCTCCCGTTGAAGATATACCCGCCCTTGACCCGCTCGGCATGGCAGGTGACCTTGCCCTTTTCCACGAGATCCACTTCCTCCACATCGGTTCCTGCGCCGGGTTCGGTGATGGCCAGGGCTATGAGGCAGGGTTTTCCGTTCTTCTCCCCGTCGATCACCTCACGGATGACCTTCTTGATGAGGGGGGTGTTGTAGGAGGACATGAGGCCGGCAACCCCGAGGTAGTGCACGCCGATGACATTCAGGATGCCCAGACAGACGGAGCCCACCTCCTCGACGAAGTAGGACATGGAAGGCATGTTCACCCCCCTGCCGCCGAAGAGCTTGGGTATCCACATGGTGTAGAAGCCCCTCCGGCTGGCCTCCTCCACGATCTCGTGGGGGAGGTAGTCTGGATCCTCGTGGGTCTTCCGGTCGAGCTGAAGGGCCAGCGGCCTGGTCACCTCGTCGTTGAACTTCCTGGCCATGGCGATGACCTGCTTCGTCTCCTTGACCATGCCCCTGGGAAGCCTCGGGGCATACTGGAGGCTGAGCAGGGTATCCTCGAACCTGGGGAACCGGGAAAGAAAAGATGATACCTCCGGGTTGGACAGCATACGACCCTCCTTCATGTATACTTTTTCTGTTAAAACGGGCACCGGGCCCGAAAAATAAATCCGCCTGTTACTGGAGGCGCAGCGTTGAACGCCTCATTCTTCGTCATCAGTGAGCTGGGGTACGCTCAGGTCGCCCAACTCATCCCTTCCCTTTTCTGTGAGATATATGGAGAACATGGCATGGTTCAGGGCCATAAGGTTGTTGATGGCTTCGTTCCGGCTGAACTGCTTGTCCACCAGGTAGCTGTGAGCCACGTGCATGCACATGCCGATGATGATGTGGCCGAGGAGGTGTGGATTGCCGCCCTTGATGAATCCGAGCTGATGCCATTTTCTGAAATCGTCAGCGATGTCGGATGCGAAGAGGTTGATATAGTCCCAGAGGCTTGCATCATGGTCCTCGTCAACACCGAATCCACCGCGGACTACCATGAGGATCTGTTCCGGATTCTCATCCACATAATCGAAGAAAGTGCTGTAGGTCTGCTTCCATCGCTGAACACGATCACGCACATCGCCGGGCAGGGTGGTCTGTCGCAGCTCTTTTAGTCTGTCCCGGAGGTTTTCCAGATTAACCCGGGAGATCTGTTCGAACAAGTCGCGCTTGTCCTTGAAATGGGCATATATGCTTCCTGTGGATATACCTGCGGCCTTGACGATATCTGCAATCTGGGCCTTGTGATAGCCTTTCTCGGAAAATACCTTCCGGGCGGCCAGGATGATCATGTCGCGTGTTTCGGCCTTGCGTTCTTCAAGGGCGGCAGCCATAACTCTCAACACCCCTCCAAATCATATTATAGAAACAATGAATCAATATTACTAAACTATAATACATAGAAG
>CAYMDG010000243.1:0-4980 GCA_964388905.1 uncultured Bacteriovoracaceae bacterium | reverse complement strand
CCGCCTATCAGGACTTCACCAGCATCATCTTAAAAAGCGGGTTTTCATTTTGTATTACTCTCTATGATGCGCACATGCAGGGCGAGAGCACCATTAAAGAGGTGATGCAGGGTATCAGGGCACTTGAAAAGTACGACGACGTGGATGCTATCGTCATCATCAGGGGCGGCGGCGCCAAGACAGACCTGTTCGTATTCGATGACATCGGCATCTGCCGGACAATAGCAACATGCTCCAAACCTGTTTTCACCGGCATCGGCCATGAGATCGACCTGTCGGTGGCGGACATGGTGGCGCACAGTTACTTTGTCACCCCTACCGATGCGGCGCGTTTCTTTGTCTCTCGGGTGGAAGGCGTCTGTTCATTTCTGGAAGATGCTGCTGCCTCCCTTAATTATTCAGCCCTGAACGCCCTGAGCAAATCATCAAAGCGCCTCGGTCTGGCGGCAACCCGCCTCGCCTTCCTTTCCCAGAGATACTCATCCCGCGCACGCTCCACCCTTGAGGCAGCAGCATCTGCATTCATGACCAGGTGCCTCACGCTCATGGCAACCCATGACAGGCGCCTTCTGAAGTTGCTATCAGCCTTTTCCCATCAGGCAACCACATTCATTCATGCCCAGCGCTCGATCCTTGATCAGGCGTTTTTTGGGTTGAATCTCAACTCATCAGCACTCCTGAAACACCTTAAGTCTGAACTTCAGCGCCGTCATGCCCTCATGCTCAAGGAGATATCCAGCGGTCTTGCCGAAAACCTTAAGACCCTGACAAGCTACGAGAAAGAGCTTCGTCTTCTTGAGCCTGGCGTCACCCTGCAAAGGGGGTACAGCATCACGCTGGATAAAACGGGCAGGACATTACGCGATTCCAAAGATGTAGCCAAGGATGATCGCATAACAACCGTGCTCACAAAGGGAAAGATCCACTCTGTGGTATACACAAAGGAGCCATGACAAAGATGAAGAAACCAAAGGGGTATTCGGACGTATTGAAGGAGCTCGAAGAAACGCTGGAACGGATGAACCGCGGCGAGATCCCCATTGACGAACTGGAGGAGGCCATCAAGTCGGCTGCCCAGAAGATCCGCTACCTGCGCGACAAGCTCAAGGCCACCGAGGCCGAGATCGTGAAGGTGCTCCGGGAGATCGAAGGTGATTTACCGGAAACAGACGAGGGAAAATAGTATGCCTTAGTGGAAGGCCTATATACATAGAGTCCAACACAAGGTCTTCAGTTTTCAGACATCCTGAAACTGAATAGATATCGCAGAGATCTTCATTCAAGGCCAATCGTAATGAAAGCTGTACTATCCCTAATTATAAATTATATTTCTGTCTAGATTGCTATTGATACACCTTAAGACGGAATTATTATAAACGATTTATGATGCCTTTCATCTTTTTGGATTACTCCATCCGACGAACCTATATCGCTTTCTACGAAAAGCACTCTTAACATCAGATCAGTACAGACATCAGCAAGATCAGGCATCCTGGGGGAATGACAGACCGACGATCCTTTACATCATGCAATAATTATCATTGTTCATATGGGAGGATAAATAATATAATATTACGGAGGAAAACAGATGAAAGTCCTTCTCATCCAACCCCCCAGTATTGACCCATTGTTAGATCATGTTTTCCTTTTTGAACCCCTGGCACTTGAATACGTCGGGGCAGGTTTACAGCAGGATGCTCATGATGTCAGGTTGTTTGATGCCCGACTTGACCCTGATTTCGAGACTATATACCGCCGCTTTCAGCCTGACGTGGTTGGTCTGACCGGTTTTACCAGCCATGTCAATATCATCAAAACAATTGCTGCCCGCCTGAAGTCAATATCTCCAAAAGTTCTGATTGTTGTTGGCGGCCACCATGCATCTGTTCAACCATCAGATTTTAATGATTCACTTATTGATATTGTAGTTATCGGCGAAGGAGTCTTTACTCTACGGGAAATCCTCAATGCATTGGAAAAGGGGAACGACTTCTCTGACATTCATGGAATCGCCATTCCTTGCATTGACGGTATGATATTCAGCAAACCAAGGCCTTACACAGATCTTAATGAACTTCCATTTCCTGATCGCTCTCTAACTGCCAGCTGCCGAAAACAGTATTGCAGCGAGTGGTTCAAGCCGCTTGCGTCTGTACGCACTTCACTTGGCTGCACGGCGCATTGCAATTTCTGCGCACTCTGGAAGATCACTGAAGGGAAATATTTGCGACGCGAACCCGAAAAGGTTGTGGATGAATTGCTTACTGTGACAGAACCTAACGTCTTCCTCTGCGACGACGAGTCCATGCTCGATGTAAAGCGGATGAACAAGATGGCCGACTTGATCACCGCCGCAGGTATCCACAAGAAGTTCTTCCTCTATACCAGAGTGGACACCATAGTGAATCATCCTGATCTGTTTGCTAAGTGGGCCAGGATTGGTCTGGCCCAGGTTTTTGTGGGGATGGAGGATTTTTCAGACAAACGTCTGATAGCCATGAAGAAGGGGATCACTACTGCGCAGCAGGCAGAAGCGGTCAAGATACTTGATAAGCTCGGGATCATGATGTATGCATCATACATAGTTGACCCAGCGTTTACCCGTGAAGACTTCAGCGCTTTACTAGCTTATGTCAGGCAGATGAAACATAAGTACGTAATTTTTCCCGTCTTAACGCCTCTTCCTGGCACAGAACTCCATGACACCCGAGGAAATGAGCTTATTTCCCTCAAGCTTGAATTGTATGACCTGGTTCATGCCCTACTACCCACAACATTGCCGTTGCAGGAATTCTACAAGGAGTATGCCCACCTATATTCCAAGGCTGTACCGCTTTATAGGTATGTACTGACAGTTTTTCGCTATGGACTGCGTGGCATTCTACTTCGTATCATATTGTTCAATCGAGTTCTCAAAAAGTTCAAGCTGATGCATCTTGATTATTGATTGCGACATATACGAAGGTAGTGGTCCGGGGATAGGGTATATCAAGGTTGCAATACTTAAGTTGAGCGTAAAGCACTATGCTGCTAAAGTCCTAGATCCATAGCTTTTGTACCAGGATCAAAGAACTGAGTTGTATTTTTCAAAACCATAGATCACGTGCCATAGGACACGCTCTAATATGGAGCGTCTTCCACAATAGGTTTCAAACAAAGATCATCTGTTTTAGGGCATCTTAAAATCGTGGTGATATCGCAGAGATCTAAAGCTGTTGCCCTGATCATTCAGCTTTTATAAAGAATACACTCTGTCAGATCAGATCGGATCTAATACATTTCATGTTCAAGTTATCTTCATTGAGTGAACTGCTGTGGCAAATTAAAACAAACCACGTTCCTTAGCGATTTTCATCTGTAGTTCTACAACACCCTCGGGGGGGGCATAACGATCAGTTTCATCTTTCTGAATGAGTCTGACAGCATCAAAGGTACATGTGCCCACACATATACCGCAACCAATACAGTGATTCCTGTTTATTACTGCTGATCCCTGTACCGTTATGGCATCCATGGGACATCGAATCTCACACATACCACATCCGTTACAGTTTTCTTCATGCACCTCCGCGTAAAAACTCGTGTGGGCGACTGATGCGGGGTTATCCATTTTTTTCAGAAACTTGAGAATATTACAGCAGCAATCGCAGCACATACAGAGAACCAAGACTTTCTGTTCGTTCCCTGCTTGGAGCACCAGCCCTGCAGCCATGGTATCATGGAGGATTTTTAACGCCTCCTCCTGTGAAATCTCCCGACCCAATCCATTCCCTATGTAATAATAGGCCATCATGCCGAAGGACAGGCACGTCTCTGAGGGATGATCGCAGCCTTTACCTATCATTCGTGCCTCTTTTCGGCAAATACAATGGGCTACGCATATCTTCTTCTGTTGCCTGATAATTGCCTCGGCCTGATCGTATGGCATGACCTCTTTTTCATTTTCTATGCTTTTAGAAATGGGGATAACCCTCAGCTGCGTCGTTTTGGTCCCAAACCAGCTTCTTTCCATGTATTCCGGCAAATACTCTCGAACAACTCGAACATCTTCCGGAGTGATTGTATTTAAACGGAACTCAATCATACCCGCGGCCAGTTGGACAATATTATAAAGCCGTATATCCCCTTTCGCGATTCGGAAGATCAGCCCTTTCTTCGACATGGCATCAAGAACAGGGGCCGATACCTCGGGGGCACATTTCAGTCGTTCGGAGATAACCTCCACAGACTCGGGATATCCGTTCATGGCTAAAGCGATCTCAGCCTCTTCAGGTGTAAACCAGCGTTCTAAAATCCTTACCTCAATGCCTGATTGTGTTGCCGGGTAAGAAATGGGCAAAGTATCTAGGTGCCTTGCTAACCGCGTATAGATACTTTCTGACATACTCCACTCTCCTTATAAGTGATTTTGATAGAAACCATCTGGTTCTAAAAGATCATTTTGGTAAAATATGATATTAAAAGAAAACAAGTATTCATTTCAAACATAACATATTCAATTATATAATAAATTATTCTGCCTAATAACCAGTATTCATAAAAATACTGTGGCTTATGTTAAAGTCAATAGGTATTGATGAAACTGTCAAAGCTCTTTAGAGATCACCCACGACATTGGATAATAAATCATGTGAATTGCTAAAGGCAGAACCGTTGAGTTCGTGCCAAAATCAAAGCTTTGCCCATACTGAATATCTCTTTTGACAATCTTCACAAGTCGATGGACAGGTGAGGTTATAATTTTCTATAACTGATATCACGACCAACACTGGATATAACCGCAATAACGGAAAGACTTCTCAAAGACTCAATCTCAATCTCCAAGGTGCCATTATGTGATCAGAACTGTATGCTTTTTCATCAGCCGTTCTCCATCAGAAGTCTTATCCAATTTTATATGCCTCATCGCTTCAATTGACCCTTCACACAAAGGTCTGCTATAGGGACACCATGAATCCATCCCGCACCGCCCAGACCATA
>CAYMDG010000242.1:0-5002 GCA_964388905.1 uncultured Bacteriovoracaceae bacterium | reverse complement strand
CACCACGCTTTTATCTTGACTGGTGAGCAGCCTTACCATAAATTCTGCTACAACCCGTTTGTAAGGGCATTAGGGATGAAACCTGTAGACAGCCTTTTTTAAGATGGAAGTAGGGTGAGAAACCAGACCTATGTTTGAATTTCACATATCCCGTAGAGCTCGGGAACTTTATCAGTTCGATAAAACACTGTTTTCCTTCTCGGGCAATGTGGTCTTTGCCTCTGCGCATGCAGCAAGGGAATTTGCCGACAAGATGAACCACATCAGGGATGTCGCAGCGCATCCCGAACGTTCGGTCCGCGCCTCCGATATCAATGCCATGGGTTTGATCGATGAGGTCCTGCACTTTATGATAGAGGTTTACCGAAGACAGGTTAACCCGAACATCATGAAGGATGCCTATGGGTATGCCGCCTCCAAGCTGGCTGCGGTGGATGATACCTTGGAGCTCTTCTTGGACCAGTTTCCGCCCAGGGATGTTTACCTGGGAAAGCTGTCTGTCAAGGAATACCTTGAATCCGCTATGTCAGGGGTTTCAAACAAGCTCATAGCAATGGAAGAGATGCTCATGCTCTTCATCTCCAACGAGAACCCGGCGCTCATGCCCTATAAGGAGCTCTTTGACGACTCGCAGCTCCGAGAGGAAACGCCCTATATCCAGATCATCTCCTGCCTTGATGAGTTTTTCCGCACACAGCCGTCGTTGGGAACTTTCGGACAGACCCTGCTCGATCTCCTCATGGCTCCCATGAGGGCTGCACCCCATTCTCTCTATGACCAGCTCGAATATATCAGGCGCCACTGGGGATCTGTATTGGCAGATCTTTACATCAAGCTCCTGGGCAGCCTCGACCTCATCAAGGAAGAAACCAAGGCACGTTTCCTTGGCCCGGGAACCGCGCCTGTTCCCTTTTTCACCCTGAAGGACCTGGAAGATCTCGAGCGGTTCAGCGCGGATCTCGACTGGATGGCGAGCCTGGTGCTTATGGCCAAGAGCGTATATGTGTGGCTGCACCAGCTCAGCGTCAAATATCAAAGGCACATCTGGCGGCTTGACCAGATCCCTGACGAGGAACTTGAGATACTCGCCAGATGGGGGTTCACCGGGCTGTGGCTTATCGGCATATGGGAGCGGAGCCCTGCATCGCGCACCATCAAGCAGATGACCGGAAACCCCGAGGCCGCTGCCTCGGCGTATTCCATCTATGATTACTCCATAGCATCAGAGCTTGGCGGCGAGGAGGCATTCGAAAACCTCAAGTCCCGCTCACTGCGTTACGGCATAAGGATGGCCACCGACATGGTGCCCAACCATATGGGCATCTACTCCAAGTGGGTCGTGGAACATCCCGACTGGTTCATACAGCTCGACCACAGCCCGTTCCCGGGCTACCGGTTCAGCGGGGCCAACCTTTCGGGCGAAGACCGCGTGGAGATCCAGATTGAGGACGGCTACTGGGACAGGCGCGATGCCGCGGTGGTATTCCGGCGTCATGACCGCTACACCGGACAATCCCGGTATATTTACCATGGCAATGACGGGACGAGCATGCCCTGGAACGACACGGCCCAGCTGGACTTTTTGAAGCACGAGGTGCGACAGGCGGTCATCAGCCAGACCATCGCCATTGCCAGAAAATTCCCCATCATCCGGTTCGATGCGGCCATGACACTGGCCAAGAGGCACTTCCAGCGCCTCTGGTATCCGCCTCCAGGCTATGGCGGTGACATACCCTCGCGCTCAGGTCACGATGTGTCGCCCGATGATTTCGAAAAGTGCTTTCCCATTGAATTCTGGAGGGAACTGGTGGACCGGGTTGCGGCAGAGGTTCCCAATACCCTGCTCCTGGCAGAGGCCTTCTGGCTCATGGAAGGGTACTTTGTCAGAAGCCTTGGCATGCACCGCGTCTATAACAGCGCCTTCATGAACATGCTCAAGACCGAAGAGAACAGCAAATACCGCGATGTCGTGAAAAACGTGCTGCGCTTCAATCCCGAAATCTTAAGGCGGTTCGTCAACTTCATGAACAACCCTGACGAAGAGCCTGCGGTCCACGGTTTCGGCAAGGACGACAAGTATTTCGGCGTGGCCACCCTCATGGCAACCATGCCGGGATTGCCCATGTTCGGCCACGGGCAGATAGAAGGGTTCTCTGAGAAATACGGCATGGAATACAAGCGGGCCTATTGGGAAGAGACCATTGACGAGCACCTTGTAAGGCGTCATGAGCGCGAGATCTTCCCTCTCCTGAAGAAGCGCCGCCTTTTCAGCGGTGTGGAAAACTTTGTCATGTATGATGTACGCACGCCGGAAGGACATGTGAACGAGGACATATTCGCCTATTCCAACAGGTATGGCGATGAGCGTTCGCTCGTGGTTTATAACAACCGCTATGCCGAGGTCACAGGCATCATCAAGAGCTCCGTGGGCATGAACATGGAAAACAACGGCAGGAGGCACATCATCCATAAAGGCCTTGGAGAAGGTCTGGAGCTGAAGAACGAGGGTTCTGTCTACTACACGTTCCGTGACCACAGGACAGGCCTGGAATATATCCGCAACAGCCACAGGCTCTGGCAAGACGGGCTGATGATTCACCTTGGGGCCTTCGGGTGCCACGTTTTCACAACCTTCAGCGAGGTCTATGACCACGACGGCGCATGCCGCACCCTTGAAGAGAAGCTCCTGGGCAAGGGGGTCCTTGATGTGATGAGGGCGCTCAGAGAGACCTATCTTGAAAAGGTGCTTGTGCCCTTTGGCGAGTTGCTCGCCGGTGATACCCTGAAGATGCTCCTGGCGCAGGGAAGAGATACTCTCAAGGTGCCTGCCATGTACCAGGAACGACTGGTATGGTTCCTGCGTAACGCCAGGGAATTTGCAGGATGGGCTGCCCGGGAGACCACAGTGGCAGACAAGTCGTGCTCCATGATGGAGACGCTCTTCTTCATGGATGCGGCAAGGGGCAAGAAGGAATGGAAGAAAGACAAAAAAGTGCAGTCCGTAATGGCACTCATCCCGGAGCTCATGCCTCATGATCTCAAAGGGTGGAGACTGGCTGTTCTCTGGTCTGTTGTGTCCCATATCGACGGACTTACGGTCGAGGAAGAGAAAACCACAAGGTCCATTAACCTGATTGAAGACTGGATGCTGGACTGGGAATTGGAAAAGGCCATGGTAAATCTTGGCACGGACGAGGGCAGTGCACGATATGATGTGTCATTGATAAAAATCCTCACGCAATATCAAGGGCAGGGTGCCTTAAAGGATATGAAACAATTCAGCTCAAAGATCAAAGAAATGATCATTGATACAACGGTAAGAGACTTTCTCGGTTTCAACCGGTTCAACGAAACCTGGTGGTTCAACAAGGAGTCCATGGAGACACTGATCTCCTGGCTTGCTTTCGGGTCTGTCTTGCAACAACTCTCGGGTCTAAAGTACAGCGAAAAGGTTTTAAAGGACGTTCTGCACGCGACATACGATACGTGTCACGAGCTGAAGAAACGCATTGAATCATCCGGATACGACGCAACGAAGTTGGCTGCATTGCTGGATACATAAGGAGTATCAATAATGGGCAGACTATTCGGCACTGATGGAATCAGGGGAGTGGCAAACGTCCACCCCATGACCTCTGAAATGGCGCTCAAGGCGGGCAGGGCCATTGCTTATCTTTCAAGAAAAGAGGGCCATACGCCAAGAATCCTCATCGGTAAGGACACCAGGGTGTCCGGTTACATGCTTGAAAGCGCGCTGGTCTCGGGCATATGTTCCATGGGCGCGGATGCCTTGCAGGTTGGGGTCATGAGCACGCCCGGGGTAGCCTTTCTCACGGTAAGCATGAGGGCGGATGCAGGAATCGTGATCTCAGCCTCCCACAACCCCTATGAGGACAACGGGATCAAGATTTTCTCCAAGGATGGGTTCAAGCTTCCTGATTCGCGCGAGGCGGAGATTGAAAATATCCTCCTGGCTGAAGACCCCTCTACCTATCACGCCGAGCGGGAGAGCATCGGCAAGGCCTACCGCCTTGACGATGCCAGGGGCCGTTATATCGTATACCTCAAGCGCTCTTTCCCTGATGAGTATTCACTGGAAGGCATGAAGATCGTTCTCGACTGCGCCAATGGGGCAACCTACCGTATTGCGCCGGAGGTCTTTTTTGAGCTCGGCGCCAAGGTGTTACCCTTGTTCCACGAACCGGACGGCAAGAACATCAACAAGGGATGCGGATCACAGCACCCTGAGGCACTGGCCTATGAGGTGGTCAAAAACGGAGCGGACGTGGGTTTTGCCTTTGATGGTGACGGCGACAGGGTGATTGCCGTGGACGAGAAGGGGGATGTGCTCACGGGCGACCATATGCTTGCCCTGTGCGCGGCATCCATGAAGAGGCAGGGAACCCTGAAGCACAATCTCCTGGTGGCGACCGTCATGAGCAACCTGGGCATGAAGGTCGCGCTGAAGGAGCATGGCATAGATATGGCCGAAACCAAGGTGGGCGACCGCTATGTGCTCGAGGAGATGCACAAGCGCGGGGCAATCATCGGGGGTGAGCAGTCGGGCCATCTCATCTTTCTTGATCATCATACCTCGGGTGACGGGATAATCTCGGCCCTGCAGGTGCTCAGGGCAATGAAGACCGAAGGCAAGCCGCTTTCAGAGCTTGCCAAGATCATGAAGGTCTTTCCCCAGAAGCTCATCAATATAGACGTTAAAAGCAAACCGGATCTGGAAACATTCCCGGAGATCATGTCGGTGATCAAAGAAGTGGAAGGGGTGCTCGGCGAGAAGGGAAGGGTGCTTGTACGCTATTCCGGCACGCAGCAGATGTGCCGGGTGATGGTGGAGGGACCCACCGAGCAGGAGACCGACAGGTACAGTAAGATGATCTCAAAGGTGATTGCAGACAGGATAGGTTTAGGCTAAGGACGTAAAGGACTTGTGCATGGAAGGTGATCCCCGCATACATGCGCTCATGAGCAAGGGTGTTACAATCCC
>CAYMDG010000241.1:0-5009 GCA_964388905.1 uncultured Bacteriovoracaceae bacterium | reverse complement strand
GGGACTTCATGGCCTTTGACCGCAGTATCGATGTCCACATCAGCCATCTCAGGGCAAAGCTTGAGTTGCTCACCGGAAATCGTGACTGGATCAAGACCCACTGGGGATCAGGCTATATATTCGTGGACAGGTCATGAGAATTTCCAAGCTCTACCTCAAGTTTTTCCTCTCGTTCATCGTCATATTCTTCATCACCGGGATCCTTATCTTCGCCCTGTTCCACATGGTGGCACAGAAGGATATGTTCGATGAGTTTTACCAGATGGTTCAGGCCAACAAACTGGTCATAACCCAACTTCTGGAAGACAGGATAAAGGCACATCCGGAACAGAAGCTGGAAGACAATGCATCAATCCGGGACCTCCTCAAAAAGCTTGCGCAATTATATGAAGCAAAGTTCTGGATAACAGACAGCAAGGGGAAAGCTCTCGTGCAAACCTTTGCGGGTGAGATACCAGACACAACGCCGAGTAATCTGAAAAGATTCAGGCACTTTGCCCATATTCGATCAGGCATGGATGAGGGGAAACCGTATATGGGCATGCCGCTCAACCTGGCCGGAAACGAACCAGGCATGCTGCATGTTGTCCTCCACAGGTCAAGACACAAGGTTGCCGAGGGACCCTTTGCCCTGGGCCTTGCGGCTATCGGGCTGATCGTGGCGCTGCTTATCCTGCCCATCTACCGGTTTATCAGCGAACCATTAGGCGAGCTGAGGCATGCCGCCCAGGGAATTGCAGGGGGCGACCTCTCCTGCCGGGCCTCTGTGAAGGGCAAAGACGAGATCGGCGAATTGGCAGGGGCCTTCAACCACATGGCCGAGACCATCGAGCGCATGGTCAAAACCACCAAAGAGCTTACAGCAAACGTTTCCCATGAGCTCCGCTCGCCGTTAGCCCGGATCCGCCTCGCCCAGGAACTGCTCCTGGAAAAGCTCCACGAGCCGGCCCAGGAGAAGAAATATCTGGAAAGCATCCAGGAGGAGATCGAGGAAATGGATCACCTCATCGGAGAAATCCTCACCCTTTCAAAGCTCGATATCCAGCAGGGGCAAGGCATCAGTGAAGACTTCGACATGCAAACGCTGGCAGGAGACCTCCTGGGCCGGTTTGGCCCCAGCATCGCTCACAAGCGCATCAGGCTTGTTGCTGAGCTCCCGCAGACGTCGCTGACCATCCATGCCAGGCGCGAGGAGATCCGCACGGCGCTCGCCAACCTCCTGGACAATGCCGTCAAGTTCACCCCCGAAGAAGGGGAGATCACTCTTGCAGCGTCCAAGGCACCGGGCATTGTGAAGGTAGTCGTCATGAATACCTGTGAACCCATAGGCGAAGAAGACCTCAAAAAAATCTTTGAGCCGTTCTTCCGAATACAAGGGGAAGCCGGTCGCGGCACAGGGCTCGGTCTTGCCATAACCAGAAAGATCGTGGAAAGGCATCCGGGAAGCCTTAATGCATCATACAGAGAGGGCAAGCTCATCATGGAGATGTCTTTGCCGGAAAAGGTACCATGATAGAACTCATCTTATCCCAGAGTGTGTGTTTAAGAAGAGTAAAAAACTTGATCCGATAAAAAATCGTCATCTCACAGCCTTCGTTGAATGCTAGTTCTCCTGGTCATTCAAGCTGCGAGATGATGATTTTTATCGGACCTTTTTAAAAATAATTCCATTTAACAGGTTCACCTCTTGAATGTGCCGGATAAGCTGTTATCAAAAAGACAGAGGTGAATGAATCAAAATGGAAAAAATCAGGAAAATCCGTAAGGTCTTCACTAGCAAACCCACCATAGAAGGGGCTGGTGTGCACCTCAATAGGGTCTTTGGCAACAACGTGGTACCGACGTTTGACCCTTTTCTGATGCTTGACGATTTCCGTTCCAGCAATCCCGACCATTACCGTGCCGGGTTCCCCTGGCATCCGCATCGCGGGATCGAAACGATCACCTATGTCCTGAACGGTTATGTGGAACACGGGGACAGCATGGGAAACAAGGGTGTTATCTCGCCCGGCGATACGCAGTGGATGACCGCCGGGAGCGGCATCATCCATCAGGAAATGCCACGTGGAGATTATGAAGGTAGAATGGAGGGATTCCAACTATGGGCAAATCTGCCGAGGTCCCACAAGATGATGGAGCCCCGCTATCGTGATATCAAAAGTGCCCAGGTCCCGGAAGTTGTGATGGAGAACGGGACAAAGATCAAGATCATCTGTGGAAAGGTGGGAAAACAGGAAGGTCCAGTCAAGGGTATCATTACCGACCCCGAGTACCTCGATGTGAGCGTTCCTGCAAGGGCTGAGTTCAAGCGCCCGACCAAGCTCGGCCACACCGTATTCGCCTACGTCATCGAGGGGCAGGGACATTTTGATGAAACGAAAAAGCACAGAATCGTAAACGGCATGGTCTGCCTGTATACTGACGGTGACCACCTTGCGGTCACGACTGCCGGAGAACCTGTACGGTTTCTGCTCATCTCGGGCAAACCCATCGAGGAACCGGTAGCATGGTATGGTCCTATTGTGATGAATAGCGATGAAGAGCTGCAACTGGCATTCCATGAGTACCAGAACGGGACGTTCATAAAGCATAAAAAAGGGTAGCAGAGAATCCCCGCAGCCCTAGATGGATACATGTGTCGCATGGGTGGAAAAACATGCTGCCTGATGCATAAAAGATAAAGGAGCAAGGGGTATACTATGCCAGACAAGAACATCCAAGACCGCGCCTGTGGCGCCATCATGGGGGCCTTCATAGGTGATGCCCTGGCCCTCGGTCCCCACTGGTATTACAATCTCGCTGAACTTCACCGCGACTACGGCGATTGGATCGATGACTATACCGATCCCAAGCCCGGCCGATACCACGATGGACTCAAGGCAGGTCAACTTTCCCAGGCGGGTTTTATCCTCAAACTCATGGTCCGTTCCCTCGTTGAATGCAATGGTTACGATGCAAGGGACTTTTGCCGTCGTATGGATGAAGAGCTTTTTGTGCATCTTGACGGAACACCGGTGAGCGGACCGGGGCGATATACCAGCCAGTCAATCCGGGAGGCATGGAGGCGCCGTGTTCAACAGAACCTGCCCTGGGGGCAGACCGGAGGCCATGCGGACACCACCGAAGCAATTGAACGCACCCTTGCCATAGCGGTTCGATATGCACTGCAACACACTCAACTCGCATCCGCTGTCGCCGGCAACACCATCCTTACCCAGGCAGATGATACCGTGGTGTCGATGACGGTCGCCTTCTGTGCGGTGCTGAGTCTTCTGGTTCAAGGGCATACACTCGACAAAAATATATCGGCCAGACTCATGGAATTGGTGAAAAGCGGGGAATTGCCCTTTCACTCGGTGACACGCGATAATCTCCAGCCGCCTCGTCCCGGTGATCCGGATCCTCCCCGTGCCGGTCTGTTTGCCTCGCCGGATGCCTTACTCTCTCCCTCCTATATGGCTACAGCTGCTGCAGATCCGGAAATCCACATAGAGCCTGCATGGAAGGTGTCCATTGTTTATGGCATGCCTTGCGCCATTTACCACCAGCTTCCTGCATCCTATTATCTCGCAGCAAGGTTCCACAATGATTTCGAATTAGCTGTGCTCCATGCCGTCAATGGCGGCGGACAAAACCAGGCACGTGCTATTCTCACCGGGGCCCTCACCGGTGCTCAAACCGGTTTATCGGGCATCCCCCGGCGCTTCCTTGATGGGCTTGAAGATGCGACAGCACTCCGGGAACTGGCCATGGACCTCGCTTCAAAGGTGGGAAACCCCTGACGCTGATACGTTTACTCCTGCCGGCGGGCGGTGATAATGGAGGCTGCTGTTATTGCCAGTACAATTATTCCACCGCCTATAAGCGCATGAATGCCCGGGGCTTCCCCTATGGCAAAGAACACCCATACGGGGTTAAAAACCGGCTCGATGACCGCGATGAGGTTCGCTTGAACCGCAGAAACCCTTTTAATGGCAATGGAAAATAAAATCGCGGACAGACCGATCTGAACAACGCCGAGTACCGTGATGGCAACGAGCGAGTGCAGCGTTATAGAGGGGACGGGAAGAAATAACGATATGATGATACAGATCCCGGCCGTAAGCCAATGGGACAGAAGGATCGATTCAAGCGGTGATCCGTCTTTCTGCATGCGCATGAACACAAAATAAAAACTGAATGTAATTGCCGACATGATGGCAAGTACATTGCCGAACAATTTGCCTGCGCCGAGTTCGTCAAAAAACATAAAGATCATTCCTGCCACAACGAGAGGAAATGCCGCGAATTGTTCCACTCGCGTGCGCTCCTTCAGGAATATGGCACTGACAAAGACGGTGAACACCGGTGCGCAATATTGAAGCAGAATGGCGTTGGCCGCGGTAGTGGTTTTATTGGCCGAGACAAACAGGATCATGGTCGCGGCATTGGCAACGGACGCGGCAATCTGAGGGAATGAAAAATGAATCCTGGGATGCCTTATATAGAGTAAAATAACTATTGATGCGATGAGGCTGCGCACACCCGCTATGGCAAAGGGATTCCAGTCTATTATTTTAATAAACAACCCTGCAATGCTCCAGAGGAAGGCCGTAGCCGCCATTGCAAGAATGCCTACACTCTTATTTGGATTTTCCATTTTAGTATCCAACAGTATACTGCTGTAATCCCGTATGTCCAGAAATTGAATGCCAGGCAATATGCTCTCAAAGACTTAAACCATAGCTTTTGTGCCATCACCGGGTTTCTGCGAATTCTTGAGATCATATCTCAAGACCTCCGGTTTCCAGGCATCTTGAAAAAGTGATGCTATCACTATAATATCTAACTTATAAAAGTGAACAGTCTTGGCAGCAACCGCAGATGGTCCAGTACCTGTATGTATGAGAGCCATGAAAGGAGAGAATGTATGGAAGACCTCAGGACACCTGATATGCCTGGATGGATCAGCGACATGCTCCCGGCCGGGGTTCGCCGCAAGGTTGTGGATGTAGGCGGGGAGCGTATGC
>CAYMDG010000240.1:1544-5011 GCA_964388905.1 uncultured Bacteriovoracaceae bacterium | reverse complement strand
TAGTTTTTATTGTTCATGAAGTCATTCAGATTGTGGAACACATACACAGTCGGGGTAACAAAGATCTTCCTTTTTGCAAGTTCTTTGGCAAGCTCCGGATCCAGGGGTTCTTTGTATACATCATGCCCAATCCCGTCTGCACCGCTTTCGATGGCGACCTTCACGTCCTCATTCCTGCCGATGTGGATGACAACCGGGATACCCTGCTCATGTGAGCGCTTCACTATTTCCTTGACGATCTCCGGCTTCATCTTAGGCGTACCGTCGGGCAGGTCATCGAGAAAGATCTTGGTGAAATCAGGATTGGAATCAAGGTGCTTTTCGAGCCGTTCCATGTCGGTGACGTCCTGGACCTCAATGACAACCTCGGGGAAAAAGGGGCGGACAAACCAGGGATAAGTGGATTTGAGCTCCTCCATCATGGGAATGGGATGCGCACCTTTTCCGGTGAACCCCATACCGCATTGAAACAGGTGCGGCCCGGCAAGCTTACCTTCTTCAATGTCCTCAGTCAGCGCCTTCATCTCAGGCGTTGATTTCCCGCTCATGTCCACAATTGCGGTGACCCCGCTGTACAGGCACCCCTCCATGTTAAAGCGCATGGTCGGTGTAATATCGCCCCAGGGAATGATCATGCCGCTGGTGATGTGGGTATGAAAGTCTATGAGACCGGGCAGGAGCATCTTCCCTTTACCGTCAATAACCTCTGCCCCGGGGACATCCAAGCTCTCCTTGGAAATCATGGAAATGGTTTCTCCTTGTATATACACATCCATATCCTCTAGCACCGGGCTACCCACAACAGCGGTGAAGACATTCACATCCCTGATCAGATATCCATTTTTTGCCAAGGGCGTCTGCTGAATTAGCGAATAATGGGTGCAGGCACTCATGCTATGGACGAGCACAGCAATGATAAGAAGGAACCGGAACCTGATCTTCATCTGAAACCTCCATTTATCTGTTGGATAAGTTCCTTGTGTTCACCCGCCCGAGAGCCTTGCAGGATAGCCCCGGCCTTTGAGCTCCTCCACAAGCATGGCCCGGTGATCTCCCTGGATCTCGATCACGCCGCTCTTCACGGTTCCACCGGTACCGCATTTCCGCTTCAGTTCTTTTGCAAGACCTTGGAGTTCGTCTTCATCCAGAGGCAGGCCCGTTATCAGGGTCACCCCTTTTCCTTTACGTCCCTTTGTCTGGCGTCCTACACGGACATGACCATCGCCTTTTGGAACAGCCTTTGTGCGGCCGCATTCACATCGGGCAGGAGGACGGCTGCACTTTGCACACAACCTTCCCTGTTCAGTCGAATATACTGTCTTTGATTCCATAGCTCTTATGAGTTGTAACACCTGTGCTTCAAGAAACCAATAAACGTCTATTTCCTACTCTGGAACCCTGATACTTCCTGAATTCTGCTCAAAGATCAGGTTTTGCGTATCTATTATCCTGTTTTTTTCCTTTTTTGAAAGCTCTTTGAACTGGTACTCCACCTTCAGGGCAAGGGAGCGGTCTCCGAGGGCTTGTGAGAAGGCTATGCTCTCAGGCTTGTGGGCAAGAAGATATTTCGCGGCTTTCTTCCCTTGGGCAAGATGCTCTTTGAAGCGTCTTGGGACATCTGTTGATATACCTGCGTACATGAAGCCGTCAACTGTTCTTACAACGTATAGATACCAGCAGGCCAAAAGTCAGATATCCTTAGGCAGCCGACAACGCTTCCGTGTTCGAGCATGCAGCAGGCATCCGCAAGACATAGTCTCCAGCATCACAATAACCATAGCCCCTTAATCTTGATCATTATCAAATTATCACATGGATTGCATATAAAAACCCGAAGATAAGTTAATATTACCAGATATAGTATATAAACAGAGCTAATCGCAAAACCCTCTGGTTGTCATTCCCGTGAAAGCGGGAATCCAGTCTTTTTAAGGACTTCTGGACCCCCGCTTTCGCGGGGGTGACTGGTTCTTTGAGTTATGCAATTACCTCAAGAGAGGAAAATTTTCCGTTAAAGACCTTCATCGAGGCAGCCTTGGAATGCTGATTTTCCCGGTCCTTCAAGGCTGCCTTGGTGGGGGTCTTACGGACCTATTTGAAATAATTCCAAGATCACTGCGAGTCTATCAATGAAAGGTGCATGAGCCTTGCAGAGTGTTGACCGCACACCTGATTTAGCTGTATTGTCATCAAGAGGATTTCAGATAGAAATCCCTTTCGCGCTGTCGAAAGTCTTTGAGGGCTTGCAATGAATTTTTCCGGCATTGATACGAAAGAGGCTGTCATTGAGCGCTTCTCTGCACATGTCTCCAGCGGCAAGGCCGCCTTCTTCACGGGTGTGGGCATCGACTTTGTCTTCGGAAGGCGGGAAGGCCCCTATGTCTGGGATGCCACAAGCGCCAGGAAACTCATCAACTGCCACTGCAACGGCGGGGTCTTCAACCTGGGCCACAGAAATCCGAAGATCATACAGGTTCTCAAGGAAAGTCTCGACGAGCTCGACATCGGAAACCACCATCTCATAAGCGAACAGCGTGCACTGCTGGCTGAAAGGCTCGCAAAGGTCATGCCCGGTGACATATCCCGCACCGTGTTCGGCGTATCCGGCGGAGAGGCAGTGGACCTGGCCATAAAACTCGCCAGAGGGTACACGCTCAGGCACAAGATCATCTCGGCCAAAGGCGGCTACCATGGGCATACCGGACTCGCACTGGCAGCAGGAGACGAGAAATACCGGTCACCCTTCGGGCCGCAGCCCCAGGGATTCGTCCAGGTGCCCTTCAATGACAAGGCCGCCATCAGGTCCGCCATTGACCACAAAACGGCAGCCGTCATCTTCGAGACCATTCCGGCTACCCTGGGCATGCCCATCCCGGAGGCGGACTACTACACCTTGGTAAAGGATCTGTGCACGGAAAACGGCGCGCTCCTCATCATGGACGAGGTCCAGACCGGCCTTGGCCGCACCGGAAGGCTCTGGGGCATAGAGCATTATGGCGTGGTGCCCGATATCATCGTCATCGGCAAAGGCCTGTCCGGGGGGATATACCCCATGAGCGCCACCTGTTTCAGGGAAGAACTGGAGACTTTCTTCTACCAGAATCCCTTCATCCACGTCTCCACCTTCGGCGGGGCCGAGGTGGGCGTTCCTGTGGCGCTGGCCGTGCTCGAAGAGTCGTCCCGGAGGGAATTTCTCCTTCACGTACAGGGCCTTGCGGAAATCTTTAACCAGGGATTCATAACCTTGAAGAAGAAGCACCCCGAGATCCTCATAGGCCTGCGCCAGCTTGGGCTCATGATGGGAATCGAGATGGTGAACGATCTCTGCGGTCCCATCATGACCAAGGCATGCTACGACAACGGTGTCCTGAGCATCTACGCCAACAACGATACCCGGATAAGCCAGCTCCTGCCCCCGCTCATCATCGATGATGAACTGGCCTATGAGATAATCGAGCGCGTGGACA
>CAYMDG010000240.1:0-1444 GCA_964388905.1 uncultured Bacteriovoracaceae bacterium | reverse complement strand
CTCTTCCTGCGAAGCGCCCCGTCATTCCTGGTGTGGCTCATCAGGGCCTTTTTCCTACAGGGCGTCCTGGACCGCTATTATGATTTCCATCTCGTAACAGTCGACCTTATTGCCAACCTGTACAAGGAACAGCGGCCCGATCTCATCAGGGATTTCATAGATACGGCAAACTCGTTCTTTGTTCACGAGGCATCCGGCATCAAGATAAAGCCCATAAGCGAAAACGAGGTGAAATCGTACTACCGCGAGGATGCCTTTATCTGGAGACTCTTTCTTGCCCTCAGGAGGCTGGACCGCATCATCAGCACAAACATCCTCAAAAGGCCGTATCCCTACATCCTGCCGGGAAAGATCAGACGGTGACAATTCCGCCCTCCAGGCGGCTTTATACCCGGAATAAACCCGGACTTAGCGAGTCGCGAGTTACGAGGTGGCATAAAAGGAAGAGGTCATGTCAAGGGAGATAGATATTGTAGGGGCGGGATTGGCGGGACTGGTCGCGGGCATAAACCTTGCCGGCCAGGGCTTCAAGGTAAGAATTTACGAGGCGAAGAACACGATTGGGGGGGATATATCCTTTGCCGATGCCACCCTCATGAATCCGGCGGTGCTGGAAAGGGAGCTTGCTGTCAGCATCCGCGAAGCGCTCGAGCCCTGGAAATCCACCCGGATTCTGGCCTATGGAAAGAGATTCGAATTTGCCCTGCCTCACCTGAGAGAGGCCTACACCATGGAGCGGGGAAAGGGAGAGCTCTCTCTGGAGAATGTCCTTTACAGGCAGGCGTTGGGGAAAGGCGTAGAGGTGATCCTGGGCAGGAAACTCTCCATGAAGGAGATATCGGAACTCCCGGCAGGAACCATCGTTGCAACAGGTCTGAACAAGAACTCCTTCGAGCTGTTCAATATCCCTCATCGACCCTTCTACGGCCACATGGCCACCGGCAGCAGCGACCGTTCTCAACCCCCGGTCATCGTATATTTCGACCGGTTCACCCGGGAGTACGGTTATTATGCGCAGTGTGGTAAATCGTCGGTCGCCCTGGTCTTCAGAATGGACCGGCCGTTACTGGATGAGGAAAAGGTTGCCTTCCGTAAAAAGCTGGCCGAAGACAACGGTATCGAAATGGAGGGCTGGAATGACGATATTTCCGGATGGGCAGCCTGGCCCTTGAAGAGCTGGAACAATATGAACCTGTCAAGGGAGGGAAAGATATTAGCCGGCACCTTGGCAGGGGTTGTAAGTCCGGTGCTTAACTTCGGTGTGAATGGTGCCTTGGTTTCAGGGCGGATAGCTGCCATGGCCGTCACTGACCAGAATACGGCCCAGCAGGAGTTCAGTCGACTTGCCCCACTCTACCTCCCCCAGTTCATCTTCCGAAGATTCCGGGAGCATGCTCCGATATCCCTTCTGAAACTGGGAACCTGGGCGATCCTTTCAACCTAT
>CAYMDG010000239.1:0-5019 GCA_964388905.1 uncultured Bacteriovoracaceae bacterium | reverse complement strand
GGGGCCATGGCATTGGGCAGGATGTGGCCGAAGATGATGCGCATGTTGCTCGCACCCATGGCCCTGACGGCCAGCACGAAGTCACGCTCCTTCAGGCTCAGGAACTCGGCGCGCACCAGGCGCGTGATGCCCATCCACGAGGTGAACCCGATGACTGCCATGATGTTGTAGATGGAAGGCTCCATGAAGGCGATCACGGCCAGGATCAGGAAAAAGGACGGGAAGCAGAGCATGATGTCCACGAAGCGCATGATGATCATATCCAGGATCCCGCCATAATAGCCCGATATGGCCCCGAGCACGGTCCCGATGAGCACGGCAATGCCCACTGCGACGAACCCTACCTTCAGCGAGATGCCGGTTCCGTAGAGCATGCGGGTGAACACGTCGCGGCCCAGGTCGTCGGTGCCGAAGATGTGTGCCGCCGATGGCGGAGCAAGGATGTTGTCCACATCGATGGTGCTGGGGTTGTACGGCGCGATGGTGGGCGTGAGGGCCGACAGGACGACAAAACCGAGCACGATCAAAAGCCCGGCCACTGCAAGCTTATCCCTGAAAAGCCGTGACCAGAAACCCATATCATGTCACCCGTATGCGGGGATCCGCAATGCTGTAGGCAATGTCTGCAATCAAATTGCCCAGCAGCGTAAGAACTGCACCGATGGTAAGGCTGCCCATGATCATGTTGTAGTCGCGCATCATGATGGCCTCGTAGAAGAGTTTGCCGAGACCGGGGATTGCGAAGATGCTCTCAAAGATAACGCTGCCGCCGATGAGCCCCGGGATGGACAGGCCCAGGATCGTGATGACGGGCAGCAGTGCGTTGCGCATGGCGTGCTTGTAGATCACGGTCCGCTCGGAGAGGCCTTTGGCCCGGGCCGTGAGGATGTAGTCCTGCTTGATGATCTCCAGCATGCTGGAGCGCATATACCTGCTCATACCTGCCAGCGACCCGAATGCCGAGATGAAGACCGGCAGAAAGAGGTGCCTTGTGGTGTCCGTCACCTTGCCCCACAGCGGGAGGTTTATGTACTCGCTCGAGTGGATGCCCGAGATGGGCAGCCAGCCCAGCCTCACCCCGAAGAGGTCCATGCAGATGAGCGCCAGCCAGAAGCCCGGGATGGAAAAGCCGATGAACACGAAGACCGTAATGGACCGGTCCAGGGCGCTGCCCCTCTTGAGGGCCGAGATGACGCCCAGAGGTATGGCGGCCAGGAAGATGATGATCATGGATGAGATGTTGATGTAAATGGTTATGGGCAGCCGTTCCTTGATCTTGTCCCACACAGGCCTGGCATCCGATGAAATGGAATTTCCGAAATCGAGAAGCGCCAGGCTCTTCATCCACAGGAAGTACTGGGTCATAAGCGGCTTGTCGAGGCCGTAGTGTTTGTTGAGCTGTTCAATGGCCTGGGGTGTTATGTCGGGGTTCATCTGGGTCTGCATATCCGTGGGCGACCCGGGTGCCAGATGGATCACGGCAAAGCACACGATGGTTATGCCGATGAAGGTGGGGATAAGAATGGCTAGGCGCCTCATGAGGTAGCGGAGCATACCCAGACCCCCGTCACTGTAAGGTGGTGTATTTCTGATAAGCCTTGGGCACGTACCATTTCTCAAGGTTGTAGGTGATTCCGGCAGGGGCGGGAACGATCCCCTTGATGCGGGAGCTCACCGCGGGCAGGCTGTAGGGCACATAGAGGAAGATATAGGGCTGCTGGTCGGCCAGGACCTCCTGGAAGCGGTCATAGCATTGCTTGCGCTTTGTCTCGTCAAAGGTCTGCCTGCCGTCCGTGAGCAGCTTGTCCACCTCGGGGTCCTTGTAGTTTACGAAGTTGAGCCCGCCCTTGACGGCCTGGCTGGAATGCCAGACATTATACAGGTCAGGGTCCTGCAGGATGTTCCAGCCCAGGATCACGGCGTCGAAGTTGCCCTTGTCCACATATTCCTTCAGGAACACGGTCCACTCGATGATACGGATCTTTACCGCTATACCCACCTGCTTGAGCCGCTGCTGGACTATCTGGGCCGTCTTCTCGCGGAGCGGATTGCCCTGGTTGGTGAGGATGGTGATGGTGAGGTCTCTGCCGTCCAACTCAATGATGCCGTCCCCGTTCCTGTCGAGGTAACCGGCCTGCATCAGCAGTTCCCTGGCCTTGTCAGGGTTGTACTGATATCTCGTGACCTTGGTGTTGTACCACTTGGTGCCCGGTTTGTAGGGGCCGGTGGTCGGTTCACCCAGGCCGTTGAGCACACCCTTGATGATCTCGTCCCTGTCAATGGCGTATGAAATCGCCTGGCGGACCAGCTTGTCGTCAAAAGGCTTTTTCTTCAGATTGAATCCCAGGTAGGTGTAGCCGTCGGAGAGGAATTTGTATTTGGCGTACAACTTCTTGAAGTCCGGCGTTTCGGTCTGGCGGAGATACTGTAGAGGGGTCAGCCCCATCATGTCGATGCTGCCTGCCTTGAGTTCCAGAAACTCGGTGTTCTGGTCCGGGATGATGCGGTAGTTGATGCCGGTGAAATAGGGTACCCCGTCAAAGTACTTTTCATTGGCCTTTACCGTGATCTTCTGGCCGGTCTGCCAGCTCACGAAGGAGAAGGGGCCGGTGCCCACGGGCGAGCGGGCAAAGGGTGTCTTGGTGATGTCCACGCCCTTGAGGATATGTTCGGGCAGGACCTGGAGCGATCCCCAGCTGATGAGTGCGGGTGCAAGCGGCTTGTCGTATTCCACCTCGAAGGTATACTCATCGAGGATGCGCGCCCTTTTCACGAGTTTGTATTTCTCGGCATAGGCGGTGGGGGTTTTGGGGTCGATAATGAGGATATAGGTGAACATGACATCCCTGGCGGTGAATTTTGCCCCGTCATGCCAGAGGACGTCGTTGCGCAGGTGAAAGCGCAGGAGCTTGCCGTCGTTTTCGATGTCCCAGCTCCTGGCCAGATCACCCACGATGTTGTAGTCCTTGTCATACTTGACCAGCCCGTTAAAGAGAAAGCCTGCCACCTCGTGTGAGGAGGCGTCGGAAGAGAGCATGGGGATGAGGTTGCTGGCGTCGCCGATGGAGGAAAGCACGAGCACGTCGCCATAGGCAGGGGTGATATCGGCCGGTATGGCGTCACCCGACGCCGTTGGGACAACCGCCTTGTGATTCTCCTGCTGGCATGCTACTATAATCACACAGACCAAAAGCAATGCAATATACCTTAGATAAGAGCTCATATACCCGACACCATAGCAGAACAGTTCTCCCTCGGCAAGCTACCTTGTCGCGGCAATTGAAAGAATATCAAGGAAAATACATACACAAGGATGGAAAATGAGATTCTACTGCGACCTCCACGTCCATTCCCGCTTTTCCCGTGCCACCAGCCGCAGCCTCACGATTCCCGAACTGGGGAGGGGCGCGGTGAGAAAGGGCATCGCCGTGCTCGGCACCGGAGACCTCACGCACCCGTCATGGGTCAGGGAGATGGAAGAAGAGCTTGTCCAGGCCGAACCCGGCATGTACCGCCTCAAGAATGACCCTGCGCAGACGCGATTCATCCTGACCGGAGAGATCAGCACCATATATAAACAGGGCGACAAGGTCCGCAAGGTGCACCACGTCATCGGCTCACCTGACCTGGCAACTGCAAAGAGAATAGGGGTCTCTCTTGCAAAGGTAGGCAACATCCTCTCGGACGGCAGGCCCATACTTGGCATCACCTCCCGGAATCTCCTCGAGATCGTGCTTGAGGCAAGCCCGGATGCCTTTCTGATCCCGGCGCATATCTGGACGCCGTGGTTCTCTGCCCTGGGGTCAAAGTCCGGCTTCGATACCATCAAGGAATGCTATCTCGACCTGGAGCCCCACATCTTTGCCGTGGAGACCGGCTTGTCATCCGACCCGCCCATGAACTGGATGGTGAAGAGCCTTGACCGGTATCACCTCATCTCCAACTCGGATGCCCACTCAGCGGAAAAGCTGGGCCGTGAGGCTACGGTCTTTGACTGCGGGCTTGACTACTATTCCATCCGCAACGCCATGGCCACCGGCGTTGGCCTGCTGGGCACCGTGGAGTTCTTTCCAGAGGAGGGCAAGTACCACCTGGACGGCCACCGGGACTGCGGTGTGGTGATCATGCCGGAGCAGACAAGGGAGTTTAAAGGCATCTGCCCAAAATGCGGCAAGCCGCTCACGGTAGGCGTGTTGAACCGCGTGGAGGAGCTTGCCGACCGCCCCGAAGGCGAGCGGCCTCAAAGCGCCAGGCATTTTTATTCACTCATCCCGTTGACCGAGATACTCTCTGAGGTTATGCATGTGGCGAGCCCCACGAAAAAGGTAATGGCCTTGTCCGAGAAGCTTACCGGAAGGCTGGGCGGTGAGTTGCCGCTGCTTTTGGATGCAGACCTGGATGAGATAAGGTCCGTGGCCGGAGACACAATAGCACTGGCTGTAAAGCGCATGAGGCTGGGCGAGGTGGACAAGGAAGCGGGGTACGACGGAAAGTTCGGCCGTGTACGGGTGTTCAAGGATAACGAGCAGGACATGCTCTTCAGCAAAGGTGTTGTTGATGCGCCGGTGAGGAAGAAGAGGACATCCCCCGGGGGAAAGAAGACCGAGGCAGCTCCTGAACGGCCCATGATGCAGCTCAATGATGAACAACGCTTAGCTGTTGCATGGGAGGAAGGCCCTATTGCCGTAATTGCAGGGCCGGGCACGGGTAAGACACGTGTCCTTGTCGAACGCATCCGGGGGCTCATAGACAAGGGAGAAACTTCGATCCTGGCCGTCACCTTTACCAACCGAGCCGCTCAGGAGATCAGGGACCGGCTTGGCCGGAGTGGAGATGATGGCAGGGGAGACGGGATTGAAGTCAGCACCTTCCATTCCCTGGCAGCCCGGATCTTGCACGGGGCAGGCATAGCATTTGAAGTGGCCGACGAGGACATGCTGGAAAAGATGGCTGCACCGGATATCGATAAGGATGTAAAGAAATGGGTGGATGACCTGATCTTCCGGCAGGGCACAGAGA
>CAYMDG010000238.1:0-5027 GCA_964388905.1 uncultured Bacteriovoracaceae bacterium | reverse complement strand
CGCCATGATTTTGCGCCGGATCAATGTTGTCTTATTCTCTATGAACATTGTCATATGGACAGTGGCGTAACATTAATGTGCCTGATCCATGTTGCTGTCTCTTATGTAATACGTTCAAGTTAACAAAAAACAATCTATTTAAAAAAAGTTAAGATGGATAAAGCCATCGTGTACTCATTATGAGCCGTCTGGGCACAATGAAAAACATGTTCTGTTCGGGCGACTTGTTCAGCTCTTGAAAACATCGTCTCTATACCCCTGCCTTCGCCTTGAAGCGAAAATCGCAACGTGCATATCCTGCAGCGAGAGTTTCGGTTCGCTCAAGCCAACCACCCCACATTTCGGCAAGGGCATAATCCAGGTTGCACCACGTTCCTGTGCATAGATCTGACGCATCGTGCTGGCGGAAATACTCTGCAACAGGACACCGTAGCATATCCATTGATATTCCATCACTACTCGGTAGACGCTTTTCAACATAGCCTGGCGGCGTGAAAGGAAAACGCGAGAAGGTATTTACCGACATCCGAAGTCGTTCACGAGGATCGCGAGTCAATAACCCTGCAACGAACATGGGGAGACGTCCGAATTTTGCGTATACTTTCCAGGCCACGTCTCCAATGAGTTCTATTGCATAGTGCCTTTCAGTGCCGGAGGCCATCAAAACCCGGAAACAAGCGAGTGTCACACAAGAGAGCAGCATAACCATTCGATTTCCAAGTGCAGTCACTTGCGGGACAAGAGGCGCGAGTTGGTCGTAGGTCAGCCAGACCTGCTTTAGCATATCATCCACTTCTGCGCGGGTGAACCGGCCCTTGTCAGGGTTGTGGCGATCTCGATTGCGGCCTATCAAACCTGCGCGGGCCGCCTGGCTTGTCACTGGTCGATAAATCAACTTCAGCAGGGTGATATTCATCTGGAACTCTTCTGTTGTTTTCCAGGGTGGCCCCTTTTCTGTCTTTCGCCATTCCCCAAGAAGCATCTGAACGTTGTATCAAGCTCGGCCGCACGGCCCCAGTGGTCTGCGGGATTTGCTTCACAGACATTTTTAATAATAAATCTGTCCCCTTTTTTGATCAATTTTTACCATTGGCCCAGTCAGTGAGCGGGTTCATCCATTGATCGACAGGTTTTCCAAACAAGCCATGCCCCGCTCCTGTCTCAAACTTTATTTCTTTGTTCGTAACCTTGTTGCCTGCTGCTTCGAAAAAGTCCTTACAAGTGCCGCGCTCAGGATCAGCCGTGTCAAACATTGATAAAATTCGTCCCTTTAACTTTGGTGCAACTTTGTTCACATACGTGTCGTAATTCTCGCTGCCCTTCAGAACACAGCCAGCCAGAACAATGTAATTTACTTTCGGATTATCACCAGCGGCTGCGGCCCACAAGGTAATTAACCCGCCTTTGGAGTAGCCAACCACAGTGACATTCTCAGGCGGAACACCCTTGGCAATGAGACCCATAACCTGGCCTGCCACCTTCTTACCATACTCGTTCACTTTGGTGCTGGACGGACGCACTTCACTTATGACGATGAAGCCCCTCCCTTCGAGAGCCTTCACGATGCCGTTGTAATCCTCGTTCGCTTTGGCTATGCCAACCTTTTCGATCCCTACTCCGTGCAGGTAAATAATGTACTTGGCATCAACTTTAGGCGCTTCAGGAACATCAGAAAGGTGAGCTACCGCGTATATGGGTAGCGTACATAGCAATAATGTTAAGAATAATTTATTCATCCTTAATATCCTCCCTTTAATCTTACAATTACTATACTGCACTTTTGCAGCATGTCCCCATTGTTATCAGTTGCACAATTGCAGTATATCCCGATATTGAGTGCAAGGCATTATGATGTTATTAATATTTAAACAACAGTTATACAATTCTCACTTATTGCAGAATATCCCTCTCAACCGCATTGCCAGGGAACGAGCGCACTCCGTCTCATAAGGGTGGATACGCGTGGATATTCCAGACCCTCCTTCATGTTCCATCTTGTTGATTATCAACCCATATCATGTTGTGGCGGCTGCCATGCCATTTGAAAAGATATTAATGGAAAGTATGAATATAGTCAAAGGAATCAATGGTAATATACAATAACTGGTTCAAACAAAAGTATCCTCCTCATGCCACCTGCAAAGAGACATCAGCGCATATATCTGCTTTTACAGCCGCTCTTAACTAATAAATTATTAAGTGCAATTGCAATGAGTTCACCAAGGCACCCCCGTTTCCTTGCAACAACTCTCAGATAAGGCATCTTGCAAAATTTCGTACTAATCCAGCTTCTTCTGGAACCTGCTTATGGCACCGGCGAACAGGACAATGCCCAGAATTGTTAACGCCAGGAACTGGGGCCACAGCACGTGAAATCCTACTCCCTTGAGGAATATCCCCCTGAGGATTACCAGGAAGAACCTCAACGGGTTCAGATAGGACAGCCACTGGACTACCTCGGGCATGTTGGCGATGGGGAACACAAAACCAGAGAGCATGAAAAACGGCAGGATAAAGAAAAAGGTTGTCATCATGGCCTGCTGCTGGGTGGATGAAACGGTGGATATGAACAGCCCTACCCCGAGGGTGCTCAACAGGAAAAGGCAGGTTGCAAGAAACAGGAGAGGCAGGCTTCCCACTATGGGGACATCGAACCAGAACTTGGCCAGGATGGTGACCACGATCATCTGGACAAGGGATATGACGACATAGGGAATCGTCTTTCCCATGATCATCTCTATGGGTTTCAAAGGGGTTACAATGAGCTGTTCCAGGGTTCCTGTCTCCTTTTCCCTGATCACGGCAATGGAGGTGAGTAGCAATGACAGGAGCATGACCACAAAGGCCACTATGGCCGGGACAAAGAAGTTCTTGCTGTCCATGTTGGGGTTGTACCATGTCCTGATGCGGGCATCGATATGGCCGTAATCAAGGCTCCGTCCTTTGATCTCCTTGATCATGTTCTGGTTGAAGGTGTCCAGAACCATAACGGTATAGGCGATCCTTACTGATGCCATATTGCTCATGCTGCCGTCTGCAAGGATCTGGATATCTGCGGTCTCGCCCTTTCTTATGCGGCTTGTCATGTCTGGGGCAATCTTGATGCCCAGATCCACCTTGCCCTTAAGGAGCAGCTGCTCGAGTCCCCTGGGGTCGTCGGGGTAGCTGGTTATCTTGAAGGTCTTATTGCCTGCGATGGTCTTGATGAGATTCCTGCTCTCGCTCGTGCGTGCCTGGTCCATCACTGCCACCCTGATGTCCTTGATGTCGTAATTCACCACATAGCCGAATATGAGGATCTGGATGATGGGTGCCACTATGAGCACGCGCCGGTTCTTCTCATCCCTGAACAGAATGATGAATTCCTTGCGCACCAGCTCCCTGATCCTCATCCAGCTCATAGACCCTCCTTTTTGAGCAGCCTCACATTCAAAGCAGCCAGAACGACGAACATGAGCGAAAGCACGGCAAAATCCCTCCAGAGCTGGGTGAAATCGAGGTTTTTCAGATAGATGCCGCTCAAGATATCGATATAATAGGTCGCAGGCACGATATAGCTGAAGACCTGGAGTACGGCGGGCATGTTGGTAATGGGGAACACGAAGTTCGACAGCATGAGGGAAGGCAGATAGGTGAGCAGTATTGCCCCCTGGTTTGCCATGAGCTGTGACTTTGTAACGGTGGATATGAGAAGCCCTAAGGTGAGGGCCACGAAGATATACAGAGATGAGCCAAAAATCATAAGCCAGAAACCCGCCTTCATGACCACGCCAAAGAGCACCTGGCCTAGCAGCACGGATATGAATACGTTTGTCAGTGCTATGAAGAAGTAGGGGATGGATTTGCCCACGAGCAGTTCCAGCGCGGAAAGCGGCAGTGATTTGATGGTCTCCATGGTCCCGTTCTCATACTCGCGCGCAATGACCAGTGAGGTGAGCATGGCCCCGGCTATCATGATGATGACCGCTATGAGGCCCGGGATAATGAATTTTTTACTCTCCAGGTCCTCGTTGAACCACACCCTTATGCGGCCTTCCACGGGCGGGTTTATCCTGTCCAGGCCGTTCCTGTTCAGGAAGCTCAGCAGGAGTTTCTGGTTGTACCCGGCCATGAAGGCATTGACATAGCCCCTGGCCATGTTGGAAAAGTTCGGGTCACTGCCGTCCATAAGGACCTGGATGGGGGAGCCCTTATCGGATTTTATCGCACGGGCAAAGCCCGGCGGGATGATGATCCCCAGGGCGGCAGAGCCATGGTCGAGATATTCGGCTACCTCCTTGGCATCCCGGGCATAGGCCTTAATCTGAAAATAAACCGAGCTGTCCAGGTGCTCTATGAGGTCGCGGCTCAGGTCGGTGCGGTCATAATCCACCACAACGGTTTCCACATTGTCCACGTCCAGGCTCAGGGCGTAGCCGAAGAGGAGGATCAGGCTCAAAGGGATGATGAAGGCAAGGATAAGGTCAATGCCTCGAAGTATGCGGATTCGGCCACGTTCCTCATGGTGGATGAGATGGTGGACATGGGCGCGAGCCGCTCCAACCTCAAGGCGAAGATCGCTGGCGGGGCACAGATGTTCTCCTTCTCTTGCAACGATACGCTCAACATCGGGCCGAGGAACGCCGAATCGGCAAAGGCGGCCTTGAAGAAGGAGAGGATACCGCTGCTGGCAGAGGAGATCGGAGGGAACAAGGGCAGGACCATCTTCTTCAAACCCAATGATGGTGTGGTCCGCATCCAAAAGGGTTCAGAGATCACTTATCTCTGATCCCCTGTCTTTTTATCAAGTCCCGAAAGAATAATCATCTTGCCATACATTCGCATGCCAATGAGGCAGGAGACGAGAGCCCTGATGGGAATCGTGGGGCAGCGCCGGATCGCACAGATCGCGAAGAAGGACCCCACCGCTGTCTGCGAATGCGTGGTCGCAGATTCCGGGGAGAGAGGCATCGTGCGCATCAGCATTTCCGGCCAGATCAGTTCGATGGAGTTCATCGAATCGGACAAGACCGCAGGGAAAGTGGAGA
>CAYMDG010000237.1:0-5067 GCA_964388905.1 uncultured Bacteriovoracaceae bacterium | reverse complement strand
TGGTCAATGGAAGAAATGAGGGCCTTCTTCAGTTTGACCTTTGATTTATTCTCGATCTGCCGTACCCGTTCCTTGGATATGGCATACTGCCTTCCAAGGTCTTCCAATGTCGCAGGGTTTTCGGTCATGATACGATGCTGCGTGATATAGCGTTCTCTTGGCGTGAGATTGTCCATGGCCTGGTCGATCTCCTTTTTCGTAAAGGAGGTCTGCTGCGATTCAATGATACGGTCTTCGGGGCTCAACGTCGTATCAGCAAGAGAATCCAGGAAGCTGGTATTACTCCCGTATGCTATGGGACTGTCCAGGGACTGGTCCCTGTTTGTCAGCCTCAATATGATCTCCTCGATCTGTTGGGGGTCGGCATTGAGGCGCAGGGAGAGGGCCTGGGACTGCTCGCTGATATCTTCACCTGCGACTTCCTCTTCAGCAGTAATACGGTTGAGTCCATAAAACAATTGTTTCTGTAGCCTGGTCGTACCGAGCTTGACCTGGGAGAAGAACCTTAAGATATAATCATGGATCATTGCCTTGATCCACCATATTGCATAGGTCATGAGCCGGTACCCTTTATGCGGATTGAACTTCTTCACCGCGATCACCAGACCTATAATCCCTTCCTGAATTGTATCTTCCAGTGGCAGACCATACCCGGCATAATCCATGGCGATCCACACTACGTTTTTGAGATTGGCAGTTATGAGGCGCTCCGCAGCATCAAGATCGCCTTGCTCCTTCAGAAGGACAGCGAATTCATATTCCACCTCTTTGGTGAGATGGGGAACCTGTTTGAACCGATCTATAAGTTCCCCGACAGCATGATTACGTATGACAGGATAAGGCATCATGAACTCATCCTCGTGAAGCCGGCGGATTCTGCAGGTCTGCTGGGGTTATCGGAAACGGTTGACTGAAGGGCTCGAGCAATTTTTTCTGCAACGATACGGGGCGACATGTCTCTATCAGGATTGATGACATCACTTCTTTGCTGTCCCCACCCCGGATCCAGGAGTTCGGTCCTGATAACATCAAGGATATCTAGCAGGTCTGCGCTCATTTCCTTTGAATAACCTTCGCCTTCTTTTATTGGTGCTGTCGGTGTCAAAAATAACTACTCGATAGCCATCATGACAGTTACTGTAATAGCAAATGGCCTGCCACGAGCCGGAGAAAGATCGGAAATTGGAATCGATCATTTATAACATGCGGTTAGATAAACCGGGCAGGGCACCAGCAAAGAGTGAAATGATTCATTCAGCCTCAATATTTGGTGGTACCTCAACATGTGGAGGGATTCTTTGAAGGGAGATGGGTTTTCTCATCCGGATTTTTTGTCTCCGACCGGACTATACATGGCTTATGCATTTCGTTATCTGGATGAGATTCAATGATTTCATATAGCGATTCATAGAACGGATCTCGATCAGAAATATGATTGAGGATCGTTGTCAACACATTGCCTCGATCAATTTGCGGCAACTGCCTTGTAAGCGGCAAGATTTGTATAGAGCTCTTCTTTGATCGGATTGCGTCTGTATTTAACGGTTGTATACACCTGGTAAACGAATACTGCGACGTTGGAGGCCAGAGCAAGGCTGCTGACAATCCAAAGAGCAGTTGCATTGTGCGATGACTTAACTGCAAACATCGATGTATCAATGAAAGCCGGGAAGGTCATGGCGAACATGCACCAGATTGCAAGGGTTTGAGCGCGGTGCTGCAGCCACGCCCCTTTCCGGATAAGGAAAGCAGGGATGGTGCAAGAGACCAGGAGAGCTGCCCCGGCATAGAATGCGTGATCGGAAAGACAGTTGTACACATATGCGAAGTTCCAGAGGTCATACGCAATGATCCAGAACCAGAGCATATCAGGCCACAGCATATCTTTCTTCTTGTCTTTGCTGATGAAGATTCCCATCCAGCCGCAAATAGTGATGATATTCAGAAGACCGGCAATTCCGTTCAGGACATTCCACGGACCGCTGAACATGAATACGCCGTCAACCATTCCATATGCACCCATACCGAAAACCTGGAAATCACGGGCACAGGCTTCCAGGATGTTGATCGCGAGAATAAACGGTGGGAACATCAGGAGATATTTGTTTTTTACCGCACCCTTGATATGACGAATGGCAAGGAAGCCAAGGCACCCGGCCAATGCCGAATATACCTTAGCCCAATGGAACCAGTCGTTCATGCTGGTGCCTGCTCCGGCCGTGGTAGGCCACACAGCAAGGGTAAGAACAAGAGGCAGTACGAGAAAAATCAAAAGAGAATACCACTTGTTTATGCGGGCAATTTCATTGACAAGCATCAAACCGGCAAGAATGCCGAACCACATAAGGGCGCAGTACCACGGTATGGATTCAAATAAAAACATAGTAAGGAATCTCCTGTTTCACGCTTTAACAAAGGGCCCAAGAGCGCTACGCATGGCGCTTCGCTCCCGGGCCACCTGGTCCGTCAGATATGAGTCTCTTTCCCAGCCTATTGTATGGGTGTCTGCGCGTCGCGTTGGATGATGATCTCCACGCGACGGTTGTTGGCGCGACCCTCGGGGCTGGCGTTATCAGCAATTGGGGTTCCCTCGCCAAGCCCATGGGCCTTGATGCGATCGGCCGGGTAGCCTCGCTCCACGAGATAGGTTCGAACCGCGTCTGCCCGGCGCTGGGACAGGTCGAGGTTGTAGCTGTCGGAGCCCTGTGAGTCGGTGTGTCCCTCGATGATGAGGTTGCGCTCACGGGTTGTGAGCAGTACGTCGCTCACCTGGTCGAGCCGCGACCGTGCCGAGGGCAGCAAGGTCGACTTGCCGGAGGCGAAAAGCACACTCCCGGAGAGTGTGATGATTATTCCGCGTGGGTCTTCCTTGACCGCGGCCAGCTTGGCCAGGGCTTCAGCCATTCGTTGCTCGGCATCTTTCTGCGCCGCCAGCGCTTCAGCCGCTCGCTGCTCGGCATCGGTCCTCGCTTTTTGTTCAGCGGAAAGCTGCTCTGCCGTCTTTTCGCCGCTGAGCTCAGAGGCCGCAAGAGCCGTCTGTGTATCGCTCAAGTCCTGCTTCGTCTTTGAAACAATCTTGCCCTGGGTTGTTTGATAATCTTTACTCGATTGAGTTTGGCTCTTTTTCTCCATAGCGATGGAGGCAGTTGCTTCAGCTAACTCTGCCTTGCGCTGGGCGACATAGGCGAGGTCTCGCGTATGATACGAGTCGGGATTCTTCTGGAAGGATTGTTCCGCCACGTCGAGGGCTTGTTTCGCCACATGCAGCTCCGCAGGAGCGGCCTGGGCCGCAACACCATTGCTTGCGCGCTGGTATGCACCGCGGGCGTTGACGAGCTCTCTCGGGGCGGTGGACGCACAGCCGGCGAAGAGCGTGACGACCGTGATGAGGATCAGATATTGTATCGTTTTCATAGAATGCTCCTTTCTTTGGGTCATGGGTTGTCTTGCCGAAGTTTGCGCACACGCTCCAATGCTGCTTGGGCTTCCAATTTTTCGGCATCCTCGTGGGAGAGTGCGATAGCCAGCTCGGCATCGGCTTCGGACCGCAACAGCATAGACGCGGCCTCATCCTTCTCGCCTTTCGCAGACAGCTTCTGGGCGAGTTCCAGTTCTTCTTTTGCCATTTGCAAATGAAGCGAGGCTTGCGGTACTTTGGCCGCCCCGACCTCCTCTGCGGCACGGATCCCCGACGTGGACGCCTCGGAGCGCAGCGGGGCGTTTGCGCATCCCGCAGTGATGAGAGTGGCCATAACGGCCATGGAGAACATTATAATTGCGATCTTGGATAGGTGTCTCATTGAATCCTCCTTTAGCTACTGATTTTCACTCATCCGAACTCAGTTGTTACGGATTGAGTTGATAGTGACGTATTCAAAAAGATGTTCCTTTGTTAGATGAATTCATTTTGAGTTCTCCTGCACGATAAGCACTTCATATCCGCCCCAGCAGCAGCAGAATTATCAAAATCAGAACAATCAATCCGAGTCCTCCGCTGGGATAGTATCCCCAGCTCTTACTGTGAGGCCAGGTTGGCAGTGCTCCGACCAAGATGAGAATCAAAATGACGATCAGTATCGTACCCATGTTTTTCTCCTTTTATTGCGTGAACTATTGACCTTACCTCTGCCCTTCAACCTTCAAGTTGATTTTTCAACAAGTTTAAGAGCAAATGGCCTGCCAATAGCCAAAGAAGATCAGATAAAGGGAATCAGTCATTAATGACTAATGGTTAGATGAAAAGGAGCGGGTGGTATAACGTGTACAAATGATCCGTTGGGCCTCCGTATTTGGTGGAGCCTCAACATATTGAGGGATACTTGGTTGAAAGGGAGAAAGCCTAATCCGTTTCTTGTATCTCCTGCCGGACTATCCCGAGCTTATGCATCCTGGCCCTTAAGGTGCTCGGGTGGAGGCCCAGGATCGCCGCGGCCTTGTTCTTTCCCTCAATGCACCACTTGGTTTCAGCAAGGATTTTAAGAATCTGGTTTCGCTCCAGTTCTTCCAATGTCCTCACGGTGGATGAAAGTGAGGAGGATGAAATCTCCAGCTTGTCTAGCAGCTGTAAAACCGGTCCGGGACTCATGATAACGGCACGTTCAATAATGTTTTCCAGCTCCCTTACGTTCCCTGGCCACGGATAATTCTGGAGCGCATTCATTGTCCCCTTCTGGATCGACGTGATCTGTTTGCCCAATTTTCTGGAATACCGCTCTATGAAAGCATGGACCATGAGCGGGATGTCATCTTTGCGCTGCCGTAGGGGTGGGACTGTGATGGGAAAGACATTGAGCCGGTAGTAGAGGTCTTGTCGGAACAGGCCTTTGCGGACCTCTTCCTCAAGGTCTCGATTGGTCGTTGCAATGATCCGCACATCGACCTTGATGGTATGGGATGAGCCCAGGCGCTCAAACTCATTATGCTGAATCACCCGGAGGATTTTGGACTGCAACTCAAGGGGCAGTTCCCCGATCTCGTCTAAGCAGATGGAGGAACCATTGGCTACTTCGAACCGGCCTACCCGCCGGGCATCGGCCCCGGTAAATGCCCCCTTCTCCCGGCCGAACA
>CAYMDG010000236.1:0-5072 GCA_964388905.1 uncultured Bacteriovoracaceae bacterium | reverse complement strand
TCGTTCTTCTTGATGCGGAAGGTCTCGGTCCGGGGGAAGTCGCTCACGACCCTGATATATCGCGGGATCGCGAAGCCGGCAAGCTTGTCCTGGAGAAAATCCCGGATAACCTTTGGCGAGAGGTTCTCGCCGTCCACGAGTTTCACCGAGGCCATGATCTCGTCTTCGGTCATTTCTGAGGGCACGGCATATACGGCGGCCTCAACGATTGCAGGGTGCTTGAGGATGGCCTGCTCCACGTCAAAGGCGGAAACGTTCTCTCCACGGCGGCGCATGGAGTCCGTACTTCTGCCCACGAAGTAGAGGAAGCCGTCCTCGTCCTGATACACCAGGTCGCCCGTGTACTCCCAGTCACCGCGGGTCTTTTCTCCGGTAGCCTTGGGGTTCTTGTAGTACTCCACCGTACTTGTCTTATCCGCAGGGACCTGGAAAAGGAGCTCCCCGGTGGTCAAAGGAGGCACGTCGTTTCCCTTTTCGTCTACGATCCGGATCACGCTCAGGACAGACCTTCCTATGGAGCCCTTGGGCCCGTCGCCGAAGTTGGCGATGAAGCCGGTGCCGTCGATGGCCGCATAGGCCTCCCAGATGGTCACCCCGAACCGCTTCTCAAATGGCTCCCACAGGTCCGCCGGACATCCGGCAGAGAAGACATGGGTCACCTTGTGGTTTTTCTCATAGGTGCTTTCAGGCGTCTTCATGAGGATGGGGATGATGGCGCCGATGGTGTTGAAGAAGTTAGCCCCTGATCTGGAGATCTCTTCCCAGAAGCGGCTGGCGGAGAAGCGTTTGGACAGAGCCACCGTGCAGCCCGTAACAAGGACCTGAGTGGTCGTGACGAACAGGGCGTTGCCGTGAAACAGGGGCAGGGCCGTGTAGTAGACCGATTCCGGTTTGAGGATCAGGCCTGCCAGGAGCCTCAGGCGGTCCACCACGTTCCGGTTGTAGCGGGAGACTACGCCCTTGGGCAGACCCGTGGTGCCCGAGGTGTACATGAGGATGAGGATGCTGTTCTCATCGAACTCGATAGCCGGCTTCGTGGTTGGCAGGTCTGCTCTGTAGGCGTTCTTCAAATCGAGCATGCCCTCGGGCACTTTATAGCCATCGGGCGCCTCCAGGGTATTCACGATGATGGTCTTTACCTGCGGGGTCCTGTCCGCAACGCTCTTGTAGAGATCAAGGAGGTCATAGTCCACTACCAGGTACTTGGTGTCGCTGTTGTCGATGATGAAGGCCAGACCGTCGCCCTTGAGTGCGGTGTTCACCGTGTTGATGTACATCCCGATCTTCTGGATACCGAAGAACACATCCAGGAACTGGGGCGAGTTATTCATGAGTACCGCCACGCCATCTCCCGGTTCTGCACCCATATTCAGGAAATAGTGGGCGAAGCGGTTGGCGTTCCTGTCCGTCTCTCCATAGGTTATGGAGCGGTCCTGGTAGACGATATAGAGAAACGGGGCATCAGGCCGTACAGACGCCTGTTTCTCGAGCTCGGATGCCCATGTTGCAACTTTCTCGGTCATGGTGTGACCCTCCCATGTCAGATTATGGAATTTCTACTTCCTGATATTGTTTCCTTAAAGCCTGGGCGGCTTTGGCTCGCCGTGTTCGATGGTTTTATAATAATACTTGACCGTATAGGGTTTCTTCATGGTGATGGCCCCGGTAGGACATATGGCCGCACAGCAGCCGCAGAAGATGCACTGGTTGTCCGGATAGGTGCGCATGAAGGGCTTCTTGTCCTCGTAGAAGATGCTGTCGGCGGGACATGCCTTAGCGCATATGCCGCATTTCGTGCACTTTTTATGATCGAACTCCACTTCGCCAAGGCTCAGCTCGTCGGGGTCGTTGTAGGTGGGGATCTTGAACATCTCCAGCAGGGTCATATATCCCATGTCTTCCTCCTTTAATAGATAACTGCCTTGGTGGCGTTTTCATACCAGTCCACGGCATGGGTCTGGCGTGCTATCATATCGTCGGGTTCACCCACCGGCCATCCCACGGCGATGCTCGATACAAATTTGAACGGGTAGCTGATCCCGAAGAACTTTTTCCACTTGGGCATATAGTCGAACAAGAGTTTCGGAAAGCCGACCCAGCATGAGCCCAGCCCCATGCTGTGGGCCGCGATCACCATATTCTGGCCTGCAATGCCGCAGTCGAGTTCCGGGCACGACACGCCACGGACATCTGCAAAGATGATAATTACAGTAGATGCCCCATGCCACAGCCCGAGCCTCCGGTCGGCAATCATGGAAAGCGCCCCGAACGGAGTCCAGTGGAGATCGTTCTTTCGTATCCTGATCATGAACTTGGTTATGGGCCGCAGCCACTCCTTGCCCGGCCTGGTGTAGTCGACCATCTTCCTGAAGAGGTCGCAGGTGTCGATGCAGTCTTCGGTCATTTCATGAATGATGTTCTCGTCTCGAATCACAACGAACTTCCACGGCTGAGAATTGCCTGCCGACGGAGCGAACCTTCCTGCCTCCAGGACCCGTTTGACCATGAACTCCGGCACCTGCTCTTTCTTATAGAGCCGTACACTCCTTCTGCTCAGGATCACCTTCTCGGTCTCGGTGAAGTTCTTTTTCAGGTGCTCCACGAGATCGGCCTTTGATTCCTTCTTCGCCACGCTCTCCATAACCGTCACCTCCAAATGATTCTCCGTTTCTATTTCATCTTCTCAAGGATATGGATGGCCATTGCGGCCTCCCCCATGCCCAGGAATCCGCCACCATTCTCTGCCATGGCGATCCTGCATCCGCTCACCTGCCTCTTTCCTGCCTCGCCCCGCAGGTGGGTCACGAGCTCATAGATTTGGGCAAGGCCTGATGCGCCGATGGGGTGGCCCCGGGCTATGAGACCACCGCTCGGATTGATGGGTATCTTCCCCCCTATGGCCGTGGCACCGCTCTCTGCAAAGGGTCCGCCTTGGCCTTCCGGGCAGAACCCCATCTGCTCGGTCTGGTAGAGCTCACCGAAGGCCGTGGCGTCGTGGACCTCGGCCGCCTTGATATCTTCCGGTCCCATGCCGGCCATGTCGTAGGCCGCCCGTGAGGCCCGGAAACAAATGTCGCTCATGCCTTCGCGCTTGCCGGATTTCAGCACCGAGGCACGGATGGTTACGGCCCTTTTTTTGCCATGCTTCTTCATGAACTTCTTGCTGCATATGATGGCTGCTGCTGCACCGTCACCAATGGGCGCACACATGGCCCGTGTCAGGGGCCATGCCACCTCACGGTCAGCCATTACCTCTTCTGCGGACATGGGGAAGGTGTACTGGGCCAGCGGGTTGAGGGTGGAGTTGTTGTGCGCCTTGGCCGCGATCACGGCGAGCTGGCGCTGGGTGGTGCCGTAGCGTTCCATGTGCATGCGCGCTCCCATGGCGTAGAGGTCCATGAACGAGGAGTGGCCTCCCGGTTTCTCCTGAACCGACTTTGCGCCCATGAGTTTGGCTTGTTCCTCCTTGTGCTTTTTCGCTTCCTCCTGGAGCCTGGCGATAAGCTGCATGGTCACTTCCACGTCGGTTCCGGAGATGAAACCCTCCATGGTCTTGGTCCTGTCTTCGCTGTAGAGCTTTTCGGTGCCGATGGCCAGCACGCAGTCGAACTGCCCGGCCTTGACGGCCATCCATGCCCCGTTCAAAGCCGTGGAGGCGCTTGCGCAGGCGTTTTCCACGTTGGTGATGGGTATGCCCTCAAGACCGTTGGCCGACAGCGCCACCTGGCCGCGGATGCAGTGCTGGAAGGATTGCATGCCCCAGGACGAGTTTGAGAACCAGGCCGCCTCCATGTCGTTCTTTTCCAGGCCGCAGTCCTTCAGGACAAGTTCGAGGGCCTCGCCGGTCAGGGCCTTGATGCCCCTGTCCAGGTACTTGCCGAATTTGATCATCCCCACACCGATGATGTAGACATCCTCACTCATGATGAACCTCCTAACGTCACTTAAGTTTGTTCAAGAACTCATCTCCCTGCAGCATGTCGATAATCTCTTGAATGGATGCACGTTCCTCTTTGGAAACTTCCATCTTTTCCCTGAGGATCGATGCGTATTCCGGCAGCGCCTTCTTGGTCATGGGCGATGCAAAGCACCTTATGGTCTGCTCCATCTCGATGCTCAGCGCATGGCGGAGCGAGGTGTCGAACCCTTCATGGACAGCCAGTTTCGTTCCGGCAACCCCGACCGGGATGCGTTTGGCCACGATGTCGGCATATTCCTGCACCCTGCGAAGGAACTCATCCTTGGGAAAGTGATCGGTAATCAGACCCATGGCCTTGGCCGCAGGTGGTGTGAGCTGTTTGCCGGTGAGCATGATTTCCAGAGCCCTTGCCTTGCCGAGGAGTCTGGTAAGTCGCTGAGTGCCTCCACCGCCCGCTATGATCCCTATCAGGACCTCGGGTTGGCCGAGGGTGAAGTTCTGGTCATGGATCATGAACCGGAAGTCGAAGCAGAGCGACAACTCGGTGCCGCCGCCGTTGCATGGACCGTTGATGGCTGCAATGGTGATCTTGCCCATGCGCTCGATGGCGAGGTAGAGCCGATGCATCTGGAACCAGAGGAAGAGGGTGGAGGAGAAGTCCCGCATGGCCCTGAAAATTTTCAGGTTGAGTGTCTCATACCCCGGCACCCAGTCCATGAGCCAGTTCGTCAGTGTGGTGAGATACGCGAACAACCTGCCCGAGAGCCGGTATGAGAAGATCCTGTCCATCATGATCTTCTCGTTGTCCCGAGATATCCTCACAAGTTCGGGTATGGAGAAGTGCATGATGTAGACATCCTCGATGCCGCCCGTGAGGATGAAGACCCTGATGGACGGGTCTTTCTCCACCTTCCTGACCAGACGGAAGAGCTCCTCGAGGATATCCGTGGTGAGCCAGTTGACCGGGGGGTTGTTGATCTCGACCCACAGGGTGGCGCCAACCTGCCGTGTTTTCAGATATCTGTACTCCATGCTGTCCTCCTTTGAGAAAGGGCTTACCGCTCTGCCGGGAATCCCCCATCAGGCCCGACCCAAGCATCGGGCGGGCCCATGAGCACGAAGGGGAAGGGATTGATCTTTCCGAGCGTAATGG
>CAYMDG010000235.1:0-5078 GCA_964388905.1 uncultured Bacteriovoracaceae bacterium | reverse complement strand
TCTTCCAAGCAGCCCCTGAAAAATTCAACCTCGTCATCACGGACCAGACCATGCCAGGCATGACCGGATCAGATCTGGCCTGCGAGATCCTTAAGATACGAAGGCTGCCCATCATACTCATGAGCGGGTTCAGTGAAACCATCTCTGCTCAAGAAGCCCTTGCACAAGGGATCGAGGAATATATAGACAAACCCTTTACCAGAAGCTCCATTATGTGCGCCATCCAAAGATGCCTGAAGGGAACTGGAAATAGCGCTTCAGAAGAGTAAATAGAATTGATCACAATGCTTAAGGCCACCTGAAGTGCACATAGTATACATATGGCTACGTTCAATTGTAGAATCTGGGTTTAACACTGAGGAGAGGTTTCTGCCGTATATTGATCTTGAGCGCCTGAACACTATTATAAGTTAATGCTGACAATGAAAGAACGTCCGGGCATCATAACACCCTCAATTAAAACAGGGATAGAGATCGACCTCAATCCCATGAAACAATTGTCTGGCATCTGGTATCTATCGATGCGGGGCTATGATCTCATGAAGGTGTTTTTTCTGCTTGTTGCTGTTGCTGTGCCGGGTTTGATGCCGATCCCTGCCGAAGCCAGAGAATTGCATATAGGTGTCCTGTACTGGTCCATGAACATTCCCGGCCAGGTTGCCATGCGAACAGGGCTGGAATCTGAAGTGAAAAGCATAAACAAGGCAGCCCTTGCAGGCAAAAAGCCTTCGGTGAAACTTGAAATCCGTGTTGCGGGAGATGGTGAGGCAGGCATTGAAAACCAGATCCGGCAGATGCGTGAGCTGACAGCGATGCGAGTTGATCTGATAGTCGTACAACCAACTGACAATGCAGCCCTGGCCGCGCCTCTTCGTGCAGCAAACAAGGCCGGGATACCGGTTGTGGCCTATGATCAATACATCAGCGGAGGCATCCTTGCCGCTTACCGCACATCAAACAATTATCAGGCCGGGTATCTTGACGGCGAATATATATCATCACGGTTTCCGGAAGGTCGGGAGATCCGCCTGGTATTGGTGGAGTACCCCCACGTGTCCTCCACCGTGGAGAGGGTGAACGGTTTTCTGGATGCACTGAAAGAAACCGGCCGCAATTACACAATTTTAAAATCCTATTCCGCGGTTGAACCTGTCAGCGGGAAAAAGGCAGCAAGGGACATCGTGCATGACTTTCCAAAGCCCGGGAGCATAGATGTGGTGTTCACGGTAAACGACGGAGGCGGACTGTCAGTGGTTAAAGGCCTTTTTGATGCAGGACGTAGTGAGATCATGGTGGCCACCATTGATGGAGATCCAGCGTCGGTGGAGAACATCAGGGCCGGGCGTTTGACTGTCATTGACTCGGCGCAATTCTGCGGACCTCTTGGCGCAGAGGCGATAAAGACTGCATATGCCCTGCTCAACGGAGGCGCTCCTCCACACCACGCACTCGTGGCGGTCTTCCCCATCACACGGGAGACCCTTCATCTCTACTCCGGCTGGCTGGGCCCGATCCCTGCCGGATTCAAAAAACCATGGAAAAGCAAGGTGCCCCAATGGCAGGGAAGCCTGGTGATCGTGAAACCCTGAGACATCACGGGGAGGAAAACATGTCCATGCGAGATTCCAATATAATAAACCGGCATGACCGCAAGCTTGCCCTGAGCTTTGGTGCAGTGGTGCTGATACTGATGCTCGCCGCCTCGGGTGCTGCCAGTTACCTTTTTTACCAACTGAACCAGAAACAGGAAGATCGTCTGTCCGGAATGATTGCTGTCATCCTTGGAGAGTCCATTTCCAGGGTAAGCTTTTCGGGCAAATACCATGCACGCTTGTTTGTTGAGGAAATGCAGTCCCGTATTCCGGAGCTGGCGTTTATCTCTGTTGAAACCAAAAACGGGCTCATCCTGGCGCACAGTGATCCGGTAAAAAACGATGAATTTTTGACAGACCGGGCTGATGTTGATCTGCGCATTCAGAGTCTAAAGACCGGTGCTCCGGCTAATGCAGAACACACCCACAACGGAAAAACCATCAAGGAAGTCGTTCTGCCTTACCGGGGCGGACCTGATGCCGGCGTAATAGGTTTCGTGCATATAGGCATCCGAATCGATGACGTGCGCAAGGAAGCACAAGCAAACATCATCAGACTGTTAATCCTGGTTGCGGCGCTGACAGCTGCAGCAATAGGGGGCATCTTCATGCTCAGCAGTTATTTCGGCGGTGCGGTTCGTGCCCTTGCGAACCAATTACAGGGTATCTTGAATCATGCTCCCATGGCCATAAGCATAAGCGACCGGGCAGGCCGGATTCTGGCGTTCAGCGCAGGGTTTGAACATCTGTTCGGCCGACCGGCAGTCAAACAGACACAGATGCATCTTTTTGCAGAACACTTCTCTGATTCAACTGTTAAGAGCCTTGCCGAGAGCGACCGGAACGTCATTGAAAAGGGTGTTCCGTGCGAACAGGAACTGGAGGTTGATATCCAGGGACGTTCGTGTACATGGAACGTAAGCAAATTTCCCATTGCCAGTGAAGATGACGGCAAAACCACGCTCATCTGTGCCTTTATTCACGACATCACAGAACGCAAGCAGGCAGAGAAGGAAATCCAACACCTGGCCGAACGGCTCAAACTTGCCACCGATGCGGCATCGATCGGCATCTGGGACTGGGACCTGAAGGAAGATCGGTATTATGCCACCCCCACCTATTTCACCATGCTGGGATATGAGCCTGATGAAGATTTCATAGATCGGGAACAATGGCTCCTGCGAAGTCACCCGGAGGATCGGGCTGCTGTAGAAGATAAGGTCAGTGCCGTGCTTGCCGGGAGCGATGAACCCTACCAATACGAAGCGCGCATACTGCATGCCGATGGGTCGTACCGCTGGATCAATGTAGTCGGACGGGTGCTCGAACGGGATGAACAGGGCAAGGCTGCCCGCATGCTCGGCGTGAGAATTGATATCACCGAGCGCAAACTGGCTGAAGATGCGCTGAGGGACTCTGAAGAAAAGTACCGTTTGCTGGTTGAAAATGCCACCGAGGCCATCATGGTGGCGCAGGATGGAATGCTTCGGTTTGTAAACCGGAAGACCGAAGAACTCCTCGGGTATTCCAAGGATGAAATTACCTCCACGCCTTTTGTGAATTTTATAATCCCGGAAGACCGTGGTATGGTGATGGATCGTCACCAGAGACGGATGAGAGGAGAAGAATTACCGGATGTCTACCCCTTCAGGATTGTGGATAAGGAAGGGGCTATCAAGTGGGTTGAAATCAACCTGGTGGTAATCTCCTGGAAGGACAGGCCAGCCTCTTTGAACTTCCTTGTGGAAATCACCGAGCGCAAGCGGGCGGAGGATGCAGTGCTGGCCTCTGAATCTTTACTCAACAGCATTATCGACCAGAGCCCGTACCCTATCTGGATTTCTGATGACAAGGGTACACTCATAAGGATCAATAAGGCTTGCCTGGACTTATTGCAAATAACGGAAGAAGAAGTTGTCGGCAAGTACAACATCGTCAAGGACAACATTGTTGAGGAACAAGGGTTCTTGCCTCTTGTCAGACGTGTGTTTGAAAAAGGCGACACCGTGAGATATGAGATCAAATATGACACGTCAAAGATCACTGGCCTTCAGCTGGAACACACTACATACGTAATCCTTGACGTTACCATGTTCCCCATAAAGGATGCACTGGGAAGAATAATCAATGTCGTGATTCAACACATAGACATCACAGAACGCAAGCGTGCAGAAGAGGCATTGCGCGAGAGCGAGGAGAGATACCGTCTAATCACGGACAACATTACGGACGTTGTCCTCACCACCGACATTGAGGGTGCTTACACCTTCATATCTTCTTCGCATAAACGGGTGCTGGACCGCGGAGAGGAGGTACTGGGCAGAAGCGTGTTCGAGTACATCCACCCCGAGGATATCCCGCATGTGGTTGCGACCTTCGAGGAAGCTGTGAAGAACAGGGGTATCGCCAGGACGGAGTTCCGCTACCTCCACCCCTCCCGCGGATACATCTGGCTTGAGTCACAAGGCATGGTCATCGACATGCATGGTTCAGAGACAGGCGTCATTGTGTCAAGGGACATTACGGACAGGAAACATGCGGAGGAGGCATTGCAGAAGAGCGAGGAGCGGCTCAGCCAGTTGTTCGATAACATGGGCAACTGCTCGGTAGTCTACGAGGCAGTGGCCGGCGGTGATGATTTTATCATCAAGAGTTTCAACCGGGCGGCTGAAAGGCTGGAAAAGGTAACCAGGGAAAACATCCAGGGCAAGTCGGTGCAGGAAGTGTTTCCCGGGGTAAGGCAATTCGGCCTGCTCGACGTATTCAAAAGGGTATGGAAGACCGGGCAGCCGGAACACCACCCCGTGAGGCTCTATCAAGACAACAGGATATCGGGCTGGAGGGAAAACTTTGTCTACAGGCTGCCCTCCGGTGAAGTCGTTGCCATATATGATGATATCACCCAGCGCAAGCAGACTGAGGAGGAGCTGCGGGAGCAGCACGATATCCTTTCGCAGGTTGTGGAAACCGGCCCCATCGGAATTACCTTTGTCGATGCGAAAGGAAAGATCAATTTTGCAAATACCCGTGCAGAGGAAATTCTCGGTCTGTCCAAAACCCATATAACTCAACTCGATTACAAAGCCCCGGATTGGCGGATAACCGGCCTGGACGGAAAACCATTCCCTGCGGAAGACCTTCCGTTCATGCTTGTTCAGAATGCAATGAAGCCCGTCAAAGACATACAACATGCAATCGAATGGCCTGACGGCCGGAGGGTATTATTGTCTATCAATGGGGCTCCGCTTTTTTCTGCGACCGGCGAGTTCAGCGGGATGGTGGCAACCTTTGAGGACATAACCGAACGCAAGATGGCAGAAGAGGAACGGATAAAACTCGAGGAACGGCTCCAGCAGTCGTATAAGATGGAGGCAATCGGATCTCTGGCCGGTGGCATTGCCCATGATTTCAACAATATTCTGTCTTCTGTCTTCGGCTTTGCCGAGCTTGCCAAGATGAAGCTTGAAGACAGGGCAAATATTGAAA
>CAYMDG010000234.1:3115-5097 GCA_964388905.1 uncultured Bacteriovoracaceae bacterium | reverse complement strand
CCGGAGAGGTTGCGAGCCGTATCTTTGTAGAGGCCGCCACAGAGGCCTTTGCCTCCAACAGAGCTGAAGAGACCCAGATGGACCGTGTGAAGAACGCCTTCACCCGCGCCAACTCAAGGATACTCGATCATGTGGCCTCGAACCCCGGGCATGCGGGGATGGGGTGCACGGCAGAGATACTTGCCATATCAGGCGATGACATTTTCATCGGGCATGTCGGGGACAGCCGGACCTATCGCCTGAGGAATGCCGAGTTGAAGCAGCTTTCAGTAGATCACTCCCTTGTGGCCGAGCAGATCAAACAGGGTCTCCTCAGCGATCAGGATGCCCGGAGCCATCCCATGCGCCATGTGATCCTCCGGGCGGTGGGGATAAAGGAATCCGTGGAGCTCGATCTCCTCAAGGGCAAGGGACTTCCCGGCGACATCTTCCTTTTGTGCTCGGACGGCTTGACCGATATGGTAGACGATGCAGCCATCAGGAACTGTTTGACCCGGGAGGGAAGTCTTGAGGACCTTGCCGGTCAACTCATCGAGCTGGCAAAGGCCGCTGGGGGAAAGGATAATGTTACGGTTGTGCTGGTAAAGCTGCTTGACTGAAGGGCTGTTAATGAGGAATCGTATGCTGAAGAAGCTCATCATCACCATGTTCATGGCTTTCATGCTGTGTTCCGGCCTCACCTGGGCGCAAGAGGGTTTTGAGAGCAAGGTTTTCCCCATGCCCAGGTACGAAGCCGAGCAGGTTGTTGCGGATTGGCTGAAGCACGAGGGATACGATGTGAGCTGTTCAACAGGCGAGGATTCTGTTTTGCTCAGGGCAACAAGGAATAACCAGGTATGGAGGGTCGTCCTGAAGCATCATTCCCCCCTGTCCACCGAGATATCAATAGACAACACCGCCACAACGGGCCTCTCCGGTGCATTGTGGAAATACCTGGCCGGTTACGCGGGGGGGTACACCTCCGCGCGTGAAGACCCGGCCGGCCCGGGCAACCTGCAGAACAGGCCTTCTCTCGAAGACGATTCAAAAAAGAAGGTGCCCGCACCTGTCTTGAACAGAATGGATGCGGTTGTCTGCATCAAGGCCCTGGGGAGGAACAACCCCGCCCAGCTCACCGGATTCATCGTAGACAGGGATGGGTTGATCATCTGTACGGCGCACACCCTTCAAAGGCCGCAGGCCCTGACCATCTTTCTCTCCAGCGGGCTGACGGTGGCAGGAAAGATCATCAGGATAGACAATCGCAAGGACCTTGCCCTGATCGATTGCAGCCACCATTTTTCAGATGTGATCTCGCTTAACAACAGCAAGGCAAAGCCGGGAACGGGTCAGAAGGTCTTCTCCATCGGTTTCCCCCTGGACCACGGGAGCAGGATACTCACGGGCTTTATCAGCGGCACGCCGAGGCTCGTGGACGGCCAGCCCCTCCTCCAGGCCAGGATGGTCGTGGAGCCCGGCAGCAGCGGGAGCCCTGTCTTTGACGCAGAAGGAAACCTCGTTGCCATGGTAAAGGGGAGGCTGAAAGGGGATAACCGCTCCGGGCTGCTTATCCCCCTGGATACGGTCATCTCATTTGTAAAGGAAAAGTAGGATATGAATTACGGCCGCTACGAGATCGTCAGGGAGCTGGGCAAGGGGGCTATGGGCGTTGTCTACCAGGCCCATGACCCCAACATCGGCAGGGAGATCGCACTGAAGGTGCTCAGGTCCGACCGCATGAGCAGCGAGGACTTTGTCCAGCGTTTCCTCAAGGAGGCAAAGGCCATCGGGCGCATGTCGCACCAGAACATCGTGACAGTCTATGATGTGGGTGAAGACCAGGGCACGGTGTATATCGCCATGGAGCTGCTCGAGGGCGTGCCGCTCAATACATACGCCCGCGAAAAAGCCCTGAGTATGGAAGAGATAGCGGATATAGGCATCCAGGTGGCGCTCAGCCTGGATTATGCACATTCCCGGGGCATCGTCCACCGGGACATCAA
>CAYMDG010000234.1:0-3015 GCA_964388905.1 uncultured Bacteriovoracaceae bacterium | reverse complement strand
TGGCGCTCAGCCTGGATTATGCACATTCCCGGGGCATCGTCCACCGGGACATCAAACCCCAGAACATCATGGCCGCCACGGGCGGTGCGGTGAAGCTCACGGATTTCGGGATCGCCCACATAGAAGACCCGGAGGCGAGCCACCAGACCCAGGTGGGCGAGATCATGGGAACACCCAACTACATGTCGCCCGAGCAAGTCATGGGCCAAAAGGCGGACGGACGCTCCGACCTCTATTCCCTCGGGGTGATTCTCTATGAGCTGGCCGCGGGCGTGAAACCCTTCAAGGGGGAGAACCTGGCAGCCATCTTCCACGCCATAACCAGCGAGACCCCGGCCAGGCCCGAGGTTCTTAATCCGTCGGTTTCCCCGGAGTTCTCAGACATAATCATGAAATGCCTGGCCAAGAAACCGGCCGAGCGCTTCGGAAGAGGGCACGAACTTGCCGATGCCCTGCGCGCCTTCCTCAAGTCAACGGAGCCTGCAATTGCAGGCCAGGCGGGACAAAAGAAGAGCATTGCCGCCCTGGTCGTAGCTGCCGTGGTGGTCCTGGTGGCTATAGCCGCAGGCGCGTTCTTTCTCCTGACCTCGAACAGGCAAGCACCTGTGGAGATGGGGTCTTTAAAGGTGGAAAGCCTTCCTGCAGGCGCCCAGGTCTACATCGACGGCACCTTCAAGGGTAAATCCCCCCTGGCAATGGAACTGCCCATCGGAGGCCACGAGGTGCGCATGATCATGCCCGATTACTACGAGTGGGAGGCCCAGGTGCAGGTGGAGAAGCAGCAGGGACCACCTCTGAAGGTAGAACTGGTGCCGGTTGATAAGGGCTCTCAGTGATAGATGCCTTCTTATTCCTTGTTTCAGACTCTTCTTGGAAAATGTTGGAACAGATGAGAGTAGTATACCGTTTATTTATATATTTATACCATCATAATGCCTTGCACTCAATATCTGGATATACTGCAATTGTGCTACGGATAACGAAGGAGATATATTGCAAAAGTCCAGGATAGTAATTATGCGGCAAGGTATTGCAAGAAGAGGATAATAACTGATTTTTAATGGGAAAAGCATAACGCTAGGCATGCACCGGACGGCTAAAGCCGCCGGTGATGCCCAGCGTTCGGTGTATGGATACTTGGAAAGAAACCAGTATTGCATATGCACTAGGTGTACGATACTATGTATTATAAGGTGACCTCATGAAAATTGAGATAGAAAGAGAAGATGATGGACGCTGGATAGCTGAAATCCCCGAGCTTCCCGGTGTATTAGCCTATGGAGATACTCGCAAACAAGCCATTTCAAAGGCAGAAGCGTTGGCGTTGCGAGTTCTTGCTGACCGACTTGAGCATGATGAAGATATTCCAGAACTCAAGGAAGTGTTCGCCGTCTCCGCATGAGCCAGTGGCCATCAACTAGGTCTCAAAAATGTTCTCGCAGCTCTTCTTCGTATTGGTTGGGTAATCAAAAGACAGTCTGGGACATCCCATCGTATTCTTGCTCGTCCGGGTTGGCCCGATTATGTTTTCGCATTTCATGATCGTGAAGAGATCGGCCCGAAAATGTTGACTCGGATTTCAAAACATACTGGTCTTACGCCTAAAGACTTGTGAAAATCACCGAACAAGCGAATCCAGTGGACCACTGGGGCCGTTCGGCCTAGCATAACTTAACGCATACCTTCCCCAGTGGCTGCTTATCCACACGTTGGGCATGAGACAATGATTAACAGGAATGTTAAAGGAGCGCCATAATGTCTGATTTGCATGAGGAAGTCACCGTACGGTTGATAAACCGGAAGGTTCAATTTACCGGAGTGTCAAATGCCAATCCAGACCAACCTGTCACCTTCGATTATAAACCTCCCCTGGGAGACGGGCTGGGTTATAACGGGCTTGAATTGCTGCTTATGAGCCTGAGCGGCTGCAGTGCCACAGCCATTGTTTATCTGTTGAGAAAAATGGGGAAGACGGTATCCGGATTAGAAGTGAAAGCAAAAGGCGTAAGGAGAGAACAGCCGCCGATAAAATTTGAAAAGATCTTTATAGAATTCATCCTGAATTCAAAGGACACAAAGGATGCAGACATCCAAAGAGCAATCCAGCTCGCAGAGCAATCAGTGTGTCCTGTTTGGCAAATGATAAAGAACAATGTTGAAGTTATTCCAGAATACAGAATCATTGCCTGAAGGAATAATGAAAGATCACCCCAGCCAGCTAATCCACCGGGCTTTCAGGCGACGCTGATCCGCAACGTTATGTGAACAATCAGAACAGGGGGAGGTGCATCCAATGAAGACAGGTACCCCGGAAAAGCCGTTCTCGATGATCCGAGAGTTCCACTTGTCGGACTGGTTCACTCTCGCGAACGCCGTCTGCGGCACAGGCGCGCTCTTCTCCATCATGACGTACCTCGAACTGCGTGAGGTCAGGCACGTCTACTTTGCGTGCAGCCTCGTCTTGGCTGCGCTGATATTCGACTTTTTCGACGGCCGCATCGCCAGGTGGCGGCAGAAGACTTCCATACTGGGCCGAGAACTCGACTCGCTCGCTGATGTCATCTCCTTCGGCGTGGCGCCGGCAATCATCGGGTACGGTTGCGGCATGCAGGGCCTGTACGACCGCATCGTCCTGGCTTTCTTCGTCGCCTGCGGGGTCTCACGCCTTGCCCGGTACAATGTCACTGCTGAAACACTGTCCCAGGGAACCGACAAGGTGAAGTACTTCGAAGGTACACCAATACCGACTTCGATCCTCCTCGTCCTTGTCCTCGCGCTGGGGGCATGGTCCGGCGCAATACACCAGGACTTGTGGTTCGGCGAGATCACTCTGGCGGGATTCAAGCTTCATCCCCTCGTCCTCATGTTTGCCCTTTCGGGTTCGCTGATGATCAGCCGGTTCCATATCCCCAAGCCATGAGACCGTACTACAGGAGAGCGAACCCTTCCACCCGGCAAATCTCCTTCCGGCCTGCGGCAGGCGTCGGCCGCTCATGTCAAACGTTGTGTGTCTTC
>CAYMDG010000233.1:0-5119 GCA_964388905.1 uncultured Bacteriovoracaceae bacterium | reverse complement strand
AGCAGGCCCTGGAGACAAAGATGGTCCAGGAGAAGCTTAAGGCCTATGGCCTCACCTCAGCAGAGGTTGCAGCAAAGATCCCCTCCATGACTTCGGACCAGATACACACCCTAGCCACGGCATCCAACGATGTGCTCACAGGGGGGGATGGCCTGGGGGTCATAATCGCTTTGCTCGTAATCATCCTGCTGGTCATCATAATCATGAAGCTTTTAAACCATGAAATCATCATCAAGTTGAGCGGTCTTGACAACGATACTCCTCCTGATTTCGCTTATCTCGGCTGATCCAGGATCTTTCGAGATCAAAGGCGTTCCGTTCGTGAAGCAGGAGTCGCACTTTTGCGGCCCTGCCGCACTTGCATCTGTGTTTACCTACTACGGCCTTGCCCTGGACCAGGGAGCCATTGCACAATCCGTTTATACCCAAAAGCTGGGCGGTGCGCTCGTCACTGACCTGCAGAACTATGCCCAAGGCAAGGGGCTCCAGACACGGCTCGGCCAGGGCACTTCGGATGGGATAAAGAAATTCCTGAAAGAAAAAACGCCGGTAATAGTTCCCGTGGACCTTGGTTTCTGGGTCTTCCCCGAGCCCAACTACCTGGTAATCACGGGGTTCAATGACAGCGGTTTTATCGCGCATACGGGATATGAGGCATCCAGGCTCTTCGGCTATGCCGAGTTTGAAAGGATATGGAAGAAAAAGGGTTCCGTTTACCTGCTTGTGTGGCGCTGAGCATCGCCCTGAGCCTCTTGGCGCTGACGGCATGCACCACGCCCAGGATCATCGTCCTGAACGATCCGCTGACTGCCGCGGAGCACGTTGACCTCGGAACGGCTTATGAACAGAAAGGCATGCTGGTCCAGGCGAAAAAAGAGTACCTCAAGGCTCTCGATATTCAGGACAACTGGGCGGTGCCCTATTTCAACCTGGGCAATGTCGCCTACGGGCAAAAGGACCTGAAGGCGGCTGAAGGGTATTATCGCAAAGCCCTGAAGTTGGACCCTGAGAACCCGGACATCATGAACAACCTCGCAAGCCTCCTTCATGATATGGGCCGCAACGAAGAGGCAGCAGTGCTCATCGATAAGGCCCTTGCTACCTCGCATAAGTCACAATACCTTGACACGAAACAGAAGATTACCGGACCACAGGGGCAGCAATAATTATAAGACAAATACAAAACTCAAAAAAGGTGTAACCCCCGCGAACAAGGTTCCCGGAGAGGAAGCGGGGGACCGGGAGTACCTGAAAAGACTGGATTCCCGCTTTCGCGGGAATGACAATCTCAGACTTTTGCAAGTGGCTCTTATGGCAAGAATACGAGTACTATTATGATCGGCGCTATTGCAGGGGACATAATCGGGTCGGCCTATGAGTGGCACCCGATCAAGAGCAAGGAATTCCCCCTCTTCACTGGCGGCTGCAGATTCACGGATGACAGTGTCCTGACCATTGCGCTCGCGGATGCCATTATGAACTCCGAGAGCTATGAACAGCTCATGCGGGAGTATTACCACCGCTACCCCCATGCCGGCTATGGGGGGATGTTCCGCCAGTGGGCGCAAAACCATGACAGCAAGCCATACAACAGCTTCGGTAACGGTTCGGCCATGAGGATCAGCGCCGTGGGCTTCGCCTTTGACTCACTGGAGGCTGTCCTGGACAAGGCCAGGCTCTATACCGAGATCACTCACAACCACGCCGAGGGCATCAAGGGGGCGCAGGCTACGGCTGCTGCAATCTTCATGGCCAGGACAGGCGGCTCAAAGGACGATATCAGACGCTTTATCGAAGGTACCTGTCACTATGACCTTTCACGCACCCTTGACGAGATCAGGCCGGGCTACGGTTTCGATGTGACCTGCCAGGGGAGCGTACCCCAGGCCATCATCGCCTTCCTGGAATCGACAAGCTACGAGGACGCCATCCGCGGCGCCATATCCCTAGGCGGTGACAGCGATACCCAGGCGTGCATTACCGGCGGCATTGCCCAGGCCTTCTATGGCGGGGTCCCTGAACACATCGTGGAAGTGGCCTATACTATCCTGGATGATCACCTGAGGTCTGTCGCCGCAGCGTTCATGCAGCGCTACTGCAGTAAAAGCGAACTTTTTTAGGGGCATAAAAGAGTATCAATAGGGGAACATCTTTGATAAAATACCTTGCAGTTCCCACAGCACGTCGTTGTCATAGGCATCTGCCGCACATATACTTAATGAAGGACATATCATGAAAAAGGAGGAAAAGAGATGGGTGTGATACAGGAGTTCAAGACATTTGCAGTCAAAGGGAACATGATTGACATGGCAGTGGGCATCATCATCGGTGCCGCATTCGGCAAGATTATCACGTCACTTGTGGGCGACGTGATCATGCCGCCTATCGGCCTCCTCCTGGGCGGCGTCGACTTCAGCAACCTGACCGTCGTGCTGAAGGAGGCCGTAGAAAAGGCCCCGGCGGTCACCCTGAATTACGGCAAGTTCATCCAGACCGTCATCGACTTCCTCATCATCGCTTTTTGCATCTTCGTCATGGTCAAGGGGATCAACACCCTCAAGCGCGAAGAAAAGGCACACCCGGCAGAGCCGCCCAAAGAGGAGGTGCTGCTCACTGAGATCAGGGACCTGCTGAAATCGAAGAACTGAGCCGGAGATTTTCCAGGTATCCTGAGGACTGCGCAACCTTATAGATATAGATAGGGCCGACTCGTTACCCTTTTACGAGGTTATCATGGATCTGACTGTTGCTTACTGGCACTGGCTCATCTTCGGCATGGCCTTCCTCATCGCCGAGATGTTCCTGGGCAGCATGACCATCTTCTGGTTCGGGCTTGGGGCCGTTATCATGGCGGCCCTGCTCTTCTTCATGCCGGACATCGGTCTCACCTGGCAGCTCTTCATCTGGGCGGTCTTGTCCGGAGCGCTTACCATTCTCTGGTTCAAATACCTCAAACCGCACATGACGGACCGGACCAAGGCAGGCATTCCGCGGGAGGCGGTGCTTGGGGAGATGGGCATTGTCATCAGGGCACCCGAGGAAGGAAGGCGGGGCATGGTGAGGTTTTCAATACCCCTGATGGGGTCCGACGAGTGGCCTTTCATCTGCCGGCAGGAGGTGAAAACCGGAGACCGGGTCTTCGTGAAAGAGATATCAGGCAATACGCTTATCATTGAAAAGCGCTGAATCCGGCGCTCTAAACGCAAGGAGGAACAAATGGAAGGACTGTCCTTTATGGTTGTTGTCTTTGTCGTACTGGTCTTCATCACCATTTTCCTGGGTGTGAGGATTGTCCCGCAGGGCAGCAAGCACGTGGTCCAGCGTCTCGGCAAGTTCCACACGACGCTCGGGCCGGGTTTGAACTTCATCATCCCCTACATCGACACCGTGGCCTATAAGATCACCTCCAAGGACATCGTGCTGGATATCCCCTCCCAGGAGGTCATCACCAAGGACAACGCCGTCATCGTGGTCAATGCCGTGGCCTACATCAATGTCCTGTCCCCCGAGAAGGCGGTATACGGGGTTGAGGACTACCGACTTGCCATCCAGAACCTGGTCCAGACATCGTTGCGCTCCATCATCGGTGAGATGAATCTCGACGACGCCCTGTCTTCGCGCGAAAAGATCAAGGCCCGGCTGAAGGAGAACATATCGGACGACATCGCAGACTGGGGCATCATGCTCAAGACCGTTGAGATCCAGGACATCAGCCCTTCCGAAACCATGCAGAAGGCCATGGAGGAACAGGCTGCCGCAGAACGGGCACGAAGGGCCACGGTCACCCGGGCCGAAGGCGAGAAATCAGCAGCCATCCTCCAGGCCGAAGGAAGGCTCGAGGCGAGCAAGCTTGACGCCAGGTCCAAGGTGGTCATGGCAGAGGGCGACCAGCTCGCCATCACCAAGATCACCGATGCAGTACAGAACAACGAGCTTCCTGTCATGTTCATCCTGGGCGGGCGGTACATCGAGGCCCTGAAAAACGTTTCCACCTCCGGCAATTCCAAGATCGTGATGCTTCCCGCCGACCTCCCGGCCGCCATCAAGGGGATGCTGGGCAAATGATGCAGGGATGGGGATAGGATATGGCCGATGAGGCATACTACCGTCTGAGAGAATTTCTGGACCAGTTCCCCCTGGGACTTCCCAGGACCGAATCGGGACTTGAGATGGAAATACTCAAACGGCTGTTCACCGAGGATGAGGCGGAAACGGTGACCCTGCTCACCCCCTTTGCCGAGGAGGCTTCACAGATCGCGTTGCGCATGCACCTGGATGAGGCGGCACTGAAAGACAAACTGGAGGCCCTGGCCGACAAGGGTCTCATCTTCCGCATAAGGCGCCGCGGCAAGAACCTCTTCAATGCCGTCCCCTTCATGATCGGATTGTACGAATATTCGGTGCAGATGATGGACCCCGAACTTGCAAACCTCTACAGGGATTATTACGAACAGGCCTACCAGAAAGAGATGGCTGCAAGCAACGTCCCCGGATTCAAGGTTATACCCATTGAACACACCATCAAGGAAGAAATGGCACTTATCCCGTCGTGCATGCTTGAAGATCAGGTGAAAGGGGCCAGGGTCATTTCAGTGGCACCGTGCATATGCCGGAAAGAGGCAAGACTGAGGGGCAGCGGCTGTGACAAGCCCGAGGAGACCTGTCTCCACTTCGGGGCGGCGGCAGAGTACTACATTGAAAACCACCTGGGAAGGCAGATCAACGCCGAAGAGGCCCTTGCCATCATCAAGGAGGCGGACCGTGCAGGGCTTGTCCATGCAGGCGTGAACACCCGGCACCTGTCGAACCTGTGCAACTGCTGTCCGTGCTGCTGCGCCTCCATGAAGGGGATCACGGAAAAGGGCATGGACAAACACGGTTTTCTCAATGCCCTGTTTGTGGCAGCCGTTGATCCGGATTTATGCTCCGGGTGCGGCATCTGCATGGACCGTTGCCCTGTGAACGCCATATCAACCGACGAGGTGGCCGGTGTGGACCTCCTGAAATGCCTGGGCTGCGGACTGTGCTCAACGGCCTGCCCTGTTGAGGCAATCACCATGCACCTGAGGGAAGAACGCGAAGAGCCCTTTGATACGGTCATTGACATGGGTCTTGCCAT
>CAYMDG010000232.1:0-5145 GCA_964388905.1 uncultured Bacteriovoracaceae bacterium | reverse complement strand
GTGGAAGGCTCCCAGATAGCCCGCGGCGAGCCTTTGAAGGATACGGCCCGGGTCCTGGCCGGATACTGTGACGCCATTGTCATGAGGACCTTCGGCCATGACCGCATCGAAGAGATGGCATCTTATGCAGAGGTGCCTGTGATAAACGCGCTCACCGACCTGCTGCATCCCTGTCAGGTGCTTGCCGACTGCTTCACCCTGACCCAGAGGTTCGGGGACCTGTCAGGGAAAAAGGTCGCCTGGATCGGCGACGGCAACAATATGGCCAACTCCTGGATCAATGCCGCTGCCGTGCTGGGTTTTGATCTCAGCCTTGCATGCCCAGAGGGCTTCGAACCTGATAGAAACATCATGGATGCCGCATTGGCAGACGGCGCCAAGGTGCTGGTGGTGCGCGATCTGAATGAGGCGGTCAAAGGGGCTATTGCCGTGAATACGGATGTATGGGCCAGCATGGGACAGGAGGCCGAGGCCGAGCGGCGCAAAAAGGCCTTTGCGGCGTATATGGTGGATGAGGCACTCATGGACGCAGCCGGTCCTGATGCGGTATTCATGCACTGTCTTCCCGCCCACAGGGGCGAGGAGGTTGCCGAAGAGGTCCTGGAGGGCTGGCGCTCCATCGTATGGGAGCAGGCGCAGAACAGACAATACATCCAGGAGGCCATCCTGGAATTTCTACTACGAGCGTAAAAGGAGTTCGTCATGGGTGCACAGAAGGTGGTATTGGCATATTCGGGCGGTCTGGACACATCGGTTATCCTCAAGTGGCTCATCGACGAGTTCGGCTATGAGGTGATCTGTTTTGCTGCAGACGTGGGACAGGCCGAAGAGCTTGACGGTCTGGAAGAAAAGGCCATGAAGACCGGCGCCAAAAAGATCTATATCGAGGACCTCAGAGAGGAGTTCGTGAGGGACTATGTGTTTCCCGCCTACAGGGCCGATGTGGCCTATGAAGGGCTCTACCTCCTGGGCACCTCGCTTGCCAGGCCGCTCATTGCCAAACGCATGGTGGAGATCGCCAGGAAGGAGAAGGCCCAGGCAGTGGCCCATGGCGCCACGGGCAAGGGAAACGACCAGGTCCGTTTTGAACTCGGGGCCTGGGCGCTCTACCCCGGAATCAAGATAATCGCACCCTGGAAGATGGACGAGTGGAAGCTGACGTCCAGGGAGAAGATGATCGACTATGCCAAGAAACACGGCATCCCTGTCCCGGTGACCAAGAAAAAACCCTACAGTATGGACCGCAACCTGCTGCACATCAGCTTCGAGGGCGGGATCCTGGAAGACCTCTGGAACGCACCGGACGAAGATATGTTCGTACTCTCCTGCCCCCCGGAAAAGGCACCGAACAAACCAACGGAAATCGTTGTGTCCTTTATGAACGGCGACCCGGTCGCCATCGATGGCAAGAAGATGAGCCCTGCCAAACTGCTCGCCAGGCTCAATGAGTTAGGCGGCGCCAACGGCATCGGCCGCGTTGATATCGTGGAGAACCGCTATGTGGGTATGAAGTCCCGGGGCGTGTACGAGACGCCGGGCGGCACCATTTTGAAGGCCGCGCACCGCGGCATGGAGCAGATCACCATGGACCGTGAGGTCATGCACCTGCGTGATGAACTCATGCCCCGATATGCTGCGCTCATCTATAACGGGTACTGGTTCTCGCCCGAGCGTGAGGTGCTCCAGACACTTATAGACGAGACACAGAAGGGGGTCACCGGGGACGTTCGGCTCAAGCTTTATAAGGGTAACTGCACCGTTACCGGCAGGAGATCGAAGAACTCGCTGTACAATCCCGAGATAGCGACCTTTGGTGAAGACGAAGTATACGACCAGAAGGATGCCGCGGGCTTCATCAAGCTCAACGCCTTGCGGCTCAAGGTGAGGGCTCAGGTTAAAAAATGACTGACAAACCATGGTCCGGAAGGTTCCTGCAAGGCACCAACAAGCAGGTTGAGGAATTCACCGCCTCTGTAGATGTCGACAGCAGGCTGTACGGGCAGGACATCGATGGCAGCATCGCCCATGCGCGTATGCTTCAATCATGCAACCTGATCACCGCCGGCGAGGCCGGGGCTATTATCGAGGGGCTCGAAGCCATCAGGGCGGATATCCAAAATGGGAACTTCCGGTTCAGCCAGGCGCTGGAAGATGTCCACATGAACATCGAGACCGAGCTCACCAGAAGGATCGGGGAGGCGGGCAAGAAGCTCCATACTGCGCGCAGCAGGAACGACCAGGTGGCAACGGACTTCCGGCTGTACGTCCGTAACGCCCTGACGGGTTTGTCTCAGGAGCTCAAAGGGTTCATGGAGGCGCTGCTTATAAAGGCTCAGGCGCATGTGGACACCATTATCCCGGGCATGACACATCTTCAGCACGCCCAGCCGGTATCCCTTGCACATCATCTGCTCGCCTATTTCGAGATGGCCAAAAGGGATCATGAGCGCATTGCCCAGGCAATGAGGCGGGTCAACGTCTCTCCTCTGGGCAGCGCTGCCCTGGCAGGCACACCGCACTCCATCGACCGGGAGCAGACGGCGAAAGATCTCGGATTTTCTGGTCCCACAAGGAATTCCATAGATGCCGTGAGCGACCGTGATTTTGCCATAGAGGCGGCCTTTGTCTGCAGCGTGGTCATGATGCACCTGAGCAGGCTCGCTGAGGAGATCATCATCTGGAACTCGCAGCCCTTTTCCTTTATTGAACTGAGCGATGCCTATTGCACGGGCAGCTCCATCATGCCCCAGAAGAAGAACCCGGATGTGGCGGAACTGGTGAGGGGCAAGACAGGTGGTGTCTATGGGAACCTGATGTCACTGCTCATTATGATGAAAGGGCTGCCGCTGGCCTATAACCGGGATATGCAGGAAGACAAGAAGCCGCTGTTCGAGGCCCTGGATACGGCCGGCTCGTCACTGCGGCTCATGGCAGGCCTTGTGGACGGCATGAGCCCCAGGGCCGAATCCTTGAACCGCTCATTGCAGGATGGGTTCATCACTGCAACGGACATGGCCGACTACCTGGCGGCCAGGGGCTTGCCGTTCAGGGAAGCACACCGTATCACGGGCGAGATTGTATCCAGGCTCATAAGCACGCACAGGAGGTTTTCAGATGTCGAATTGGCTGAGCTCAAGACCTTCTGTGACCTGTTCGAACCAGATGTGTTCGCAGAGCTTGACCCGGCATCCTCCATGGACAGGAGGACGAGCTATGGAGGCACGGCAAGGGATAATGTGCGCAAGGCCCTGAGGGAAGCCCGCCTGGCCCTGGAGTCGCTGGCTCATGAGGATTAGGTCTCTCTTCATCGCGGTTACAATCCTAATTGTCGCAATGGGCTGCGGCAGGAAGATGCCGCCTTTGCCGCCCATGCTCCCCGACCCGGTGGAGATGGGCTCCATCGCCTTTGTAGGCCAGGAGGTTATTGCAAGGGTACAGTGCAATATGCAAGACGCCACGGTGATGCTGCTGGGTAAACCCAAGGGACTATGCCCCAACTGCACGGATGACCTTGTGGTAAAGCACAAGATCACCCTTGAGAAACCAGGTGAGCTCGTACTAAAAGATCCTTCACCCGAATCCGACTATATGGTCTACCGTATCGCTGCAGAACATGGTGCCACGAAATGGACCACGCCTGCAAGAATTGTAGTGAAAAAGCAGTAAAATGAATACACTTATCAAAGGAAGGGACAGTTAATCATGCATGATTTTGACTATGACAAGGCAGGGCAGTTGTGCTGCGGTGAAGTGCCGCTTGAAAAGATCGCCCGGGAGATCGGCACACCGTACTACTGCTACAGCCTACCCACCCTCAGGCGCCATATCCAGGCCTTTGAGGAGCCTCTGGCCGGTATCGACCACCAGACATGCTTTGCCATGAAGGCAAATTCCAATCTGGCCATACTCACCCTCATGGCGAATCATGGTCTTGGGGCCGATGTAGTATCGGGTGGCGAGCTCTTCCGGGCGCTCAAGGCAGGAATCCCTGCATCCAAGGTCGTCTACTCCGGGGTGGGTAAAACCACCGTTGAGATCGATATGGCTATTCAAGCCGGCATCATGATGTTCAATATCGAGAGCGAGCAGGAGCTTTCGGTCATCAATGAACGCGCCGGGGCATTGCACAAGAAGGCGCCCATATCCATCAGGGTAAACCCGGATGTGGACCCCCAGACCCACCCCTATATCTCTACGGGCATGAAGCAGAACAAGTTCGGTATCGATATCGAAGGGACTCTCAAGCAGTACCTCAGGGCAAAAGACATGGAACACCTTGAGATCGTAGGCATTGCCTTCCACATCGGCAGCCAGCTTACCGACATCAGCCCGTTCATCGATGCCATAGAAAGGCTCAAGGTTCTCATGGCGAACGTCAAGGACCTCGGCATCGAGTTTAAATATCTCGACCTGGGTGGAGGCCTGGGCATTACCTATTCATCCGAGCATCCGCCTCACCCCAAGGAATACGGCGCTGCCATCATCGATGCGGTAAGGGGTCTGAACATCAAGCTGATCTTCGAGCCGGGCCGGGTCATTGTGGGGAATACGGGTGTTATGGTGACCCGGGTGCTTTACCGCAAGGAGGCGGACAAGAAGACATTTATCATCGTGGATGCGGGAATGAATGATCTTATCCGCCCGGCACTGTACGGCGCTTACCACGATATCAAGCCCCTTCTGGCAGGAAACGGCCCGACAGAGAAGGCCGATGTGGTGGGGCCCATCTGTGAGTCAAGCGATTTTCTGGCAAAAGACAGGGATCTTCCGCATCTATCAAGGGGCGACCTCATTGCGGTGATGAGCGCCGGGGCCTACGGTTTTACCATGGCCTCCAATTACAACTCCCGTCCCAAACCGCCCGAGGTTTTGGTAGATGGTCAAAACTATTCTGTGGTAATACACAGGCAGTCTTATGAAGATCTCATCGCGGGGGAATCCGTCCCCGACGGTCTGGTCTAGCAAGGGAGGAGAACGATGTTTTCAGGTGCGATCGTCGCCATTGTAACACCCTTTAAGGACGGCATGGTTGACGAGAAGGCGTATAGAGAGCTGATCAATTTCGTCATTGCAGGCGGGGTATCGGGCATCGTGCCCTGTGGCACAACGGGAGAATCAGCCACCTTGTCCCATAAAGAGCACAAG
>CAYMDG010000231.1:3298-5179 GCA_964388905.1 uncultured Bacteriovoracaceae bacterium | reverse complement strand
TCACGCAGGCGTTCGATGTTCTCCTGGATCTTGCTCTTGCTCATGACATCACCGGGTTCGAGCTTGATCATTGCCAGGAGTTCTTCCTTGGGCAATATGAGATCACCTGATACATCGATGGCGCCTATGGTGAAGACCGGCCCTTCAAATATCGGTATGGTAATGTAGATGCCGTCATCTTCCCTGATGTCGATCTTCGGCCTGCCCACCCTTGTCTGCATGTACCCGTTGTCTCCATAGAACTGTTCAATCCTTAAGAGGTCTGTATCAAGCACGCTGTCCTGATAGGTGCCCTCATGACTGAAGAGGCCAAGCGGCCATCGTGTGGAGGTTTCCATTATGCCCTTGATCTGACGGGAAGAGAGGTGTTCATTGCCGTCGAAAGAGATCTTCTCTATGTAGAGCTGCTTGTTCTCGGTGACGTTAAAGGTGAGGTTGATCCCGCCTTCCGTGGTGATTGTCTCGGATTTGACATCGACCTGATAATAGCCCCTTTCGCGATAAAGCCCCTTTATGCGGTCGATGCTGGTTTTCAGCAGCCTGGTGTTCAATATGTCGAACTTCTTCAGGCCGATGCCGTCAAGGATATCCTTCTCTTTGATCTCCGAGTTGCCCTTGGTCTCAATCTTGATGATAATGGGATATTCCTTTACCATAAAGACCACGGCGTTGTCCTCAAGGGTGGCATCACACTTCTCAAAGTATCCCATGGAGTAAATCTCTTCGATATCCTTTTTAATGGCGTTCTTATGGAGGATATCGCCCTTGGCGGTTTTTATACGGAAGCGTATGGCGTCAGTGCTTATGCGGGAGTAGCCTTTGATGGTTACCTCCTTGATGGTACAAACACCTTTGAGCCTGAGGTAGCCGTCTGTGGCCTCGTTTATGCTGGCGGCGCTATATCCTACCCCTGAAGGGTCTGTGACACGGTATATCCCCTCTTTGGGTTCAAGGTACAGTTCTGTAGCAGACGGAGTGTCGGACAAGGTAATACAGGGGACATCCAAAAGATAATCAGATACGGCCTTAACCGCTGTCTTTGCCATAAACTGCTCGGCAAGGGCTGCAGAAGGAAGGATCGTGAAGAGGAGAAAGATAATCAGGCCGCTACTGCGCAGTTGGTTCAAGATGTCCCCCTTTCAGTACAAGCACCTTGTCCATGGTGCGGGCAAGCTCCATATTGTGTGTGGCAATAATTAACGTCACACAAAGCGTAGTCCGAAGCCTGGTGAAGAGCTCAATGACCTTTTGGCCTGTTTCGCTGTCAAGGTCCCCGGTGGGCTCATCCGCCAGGATGATCCCCGGCGACATCATAAGGGCCCGCGCAATGGCGACCCGCTGTTGTTCCCCGCCCGAGAGCTCGCCGGGCTTATGGGTACTCCTGCCTTTGAGCCCTACCAGGTCCAGCAGCTCTTCAGCGCGCGTTGTGATGGGGCCGGACATATTCGAGGAGAGGAGCGCAGGGACCATCACATTCTCCAGGGCCGTGAACTCAGGGAGCAGATAGTGGAACTGAAATACAAACCCGATTTTCGTGTTCCTGAACCGGGCGATCTCGCGGTCCTTCATGGTGGAGATGTCGCTGGCACCGTAGATGATATTGCCTGAATCCGGTTTTTCCAATCCCCCGAGCAGGTGAAGCAACGTACTCTTGCCTGATCCGGATGCCCCTACAATGGCAATGCCTTCAGACTTGTAGACATCAAGGTCAATGCCCTTGAGCACCTCAATGACTTCAGGTCCTTTACGGAAGGACTTGTGGAGGCCTTCTATGGTGAGCACCGGCTCATCCTTCATATCGGATTACCTCCACAGGGTCTTGCTTTGCAGCCTGTCTGGCAGGGTATATGGTTGCCAGGAAGGACAAGAGGATAGAGGCCA
>CAYMDG010000231.1:0-3198 GCA_964388905.1 uncultured Bacteriovoracaceae bacterium | reverse complement strand
GGGGCTGAAACCAGGCCCTGGGAGAGGATAAACGGCGTGGCGGCCACCACACCCTTTTCCTTGGCGACTACATCCATTACGGCTTTCGTGTCGCTGATACCGCCCTTATAATGGGAGATGACGATGTGCGACTGGGTGCCCAGGAGCTTGGTCGTGATGTCGTCTTCAAAGCCGTTCATCACGGAGAGCACCACGATCAGGGCCATAACGCCTATGGCTATACCCATCACCGACAACCCGGATGTAAAGCTTATAAAGCCCTGGCTCTTCTTGGCCCGCAGGTATTTTTTGGCAACAAGGAACTCGAATCTCAGGATGTCTCTCCTTTGCGAAGCAGGGGGAACAGGATGACATCCCTGATGGAGGGGCTGTCGGTCAGCAGCATGACGAGCCGGTCGATGCCGATGCCTTCGCCTGCCGCCGGAGGCATGCCGTACTCAAGCGCCCTTATGTAGTCCTCATCCACCTCCGAGGACCCTTCTGCCTTATTGCGTACCTGCTCGACAAACCGTTCCTTCTGATCAAAGGGGTCGTTCAGCTCGCTGAATGCATTTGCGATCTCGCGTCCGGTGATAAAGAGCTCGAAGCGGTCCACGATGCTTGGGTCGTCGTTGTTTCTCCTGGAAAGGGGAGAGACCTCCGTGGGGTAGGAGGTGATAAATGTGGGCTCCATGAGTTTTTCTTCAGCCGTCGTTTCGAAGATGATGAGCTGGAGATCGCCCAGGGATTCGTTTCCTGCCAGTTCCATGCCGGCATGCTTGCAGAAGGCCCTGGCCCTGTCCAGATCCTCCATGACCCCGGCTTCGACGCCTCCCACTGCATAGGCCGCTTCCTTGAGGGTATAGCGCCTCCATGGCGGCGCCAGATCGATGGTGGCGCCCTGGTAGGGAACGACTGTTGTTCCAAGGACTTCTTTTGCTACCGTCGAGATCATGTCCTCGGTAAAGGTCATGAGATCCGTGTAGTCCGCATAGGCCATGTAGAATTCCATCATGGTGAATTCGGGGTTGTGCCTGGTTGAGATGCCCTCGTTGCGGAAATTCCGGTTGACCTCGTATACCCTCTCGAAGCCGCCGACTAAAAGCCTCTTGAGGTACAGTTCGGGCGCGATCCTCAAATAGAGGTCCATGTCCAGTGCATTATGGTGCGTGAGAAAGGGTTTTGCCGTTGCCCCGCCCGGGATGCTCTGCATCATGGGGGTCTCCACCTCGATGAACGAGTGGGAGTCCATATACCTTCTCAGTGCAGTGATGATCCTTGTCCGTTTCAGGAAGGTCTCCTTCACCTCATCAGAGACAAAGAGATCAACGTAGCGCTGACGGTATCTGGTTTCTACATCCTTGAGCCCGTGCCATTTCTCCGGCATGGGCCGGAACGATTTGGTGAGCAGCTCGAACCCCGACACATAGACGGAGAGCTCGCCGGTCCTGGTCTTGACAGGGGTGCCCCACAAACCGATGATGTCGCCGATGTCGAGCTTTTTAAAGAGCTCGTAGGCCTCTTTGCCGAGCTTTGCCTCCTCGAAGAAGGCCTGGAGCCTGCCGGTGTGGTCCAAAAAATGGATGAAGGATGCCTTGCCGAACTTGCGGGCCGCCATGATCCTGCCGGCAAGGTGGTGGATGGTTTTTATCTCATGAAGCTCCTCGGTGGAGCGTTCCTGGTATTGGGAGATAAAGGCGGATATATCCGTGTCCTTCCGGTAGGAGTTGGGGAAATGCTTGACCCCGGACTCCTGTTTCAATTGCTCGAACTTCTCTATCCTCTGGCGGATGAGGGGATTCAGATCTTCCACGTTCACATCTCCATATGCTTCAAATTGAGCGCATATATAGTTAATTTCCCGCACCGAGTCAATAAAACACCAATAAGCCCTGAAGAAGCAGCAGGTGATTCCCCTGGCGCGGCATATGGTCTTCAGGTAAGATCATATCACAGGTATAAGTATGGGACTTTCGTCATTGGAAAAAGGGGTGCTCATTGACCTTGCCCGCAGTGCGGCAACAGCGTTCATTCAGAAGGGCCTTGGTGTTGAACCTGCCGTTGATGAAAGCGGACTGCCGGGCGCCCTCTTGGAAAAAAAGGGGCTCTTTGTGTCCATCTATAAGCAAGGCGAGCTCAGGGGCTGCGTGGGCACCATTCTCCCCGTGATGCCCATCTGGCGGGCCTGTATGGAAAACGCCCGTAGCGCCGCATACAAGGACCCCAGGTTTGTGCCCCTTGCCATGCATGATCTGGATCATATCATCTTTGAGATTACCCTGGTGGACAAGCCAAGGCCTTTCTCAGGCACCTCTCAGCTTGAAAAAGGCACCCATGGCCTCATTCTCACAAAGGGTTTCCGGAAAGAGGTGTTCCTGCCGGGCTCTCTCAAAGATCTGCCGAACAATATTGAGGAAGTTTTTGCAGGTCTAAGGGCTAAGGCGGACATGAATGATGATGATCATGACGCACGCGAGCAGTGGGAGCTCTTCGATGCGGAGGTGATATCAGACAGGACTGTGAATGATGGGTGGTAGGGCCCAGGCTCTGGTCATGAGAAGGTTACTGGGTATATCAGGGATTACAGGTTTGCACCAACCTTACATAAGATGAACCGGGAGATAGATCGCATCATGCCTCGGATTCATTCAGGTCATTCTTCGTACAGCCTATAAGGGAATACTTAAATCCGAATCTCAATGAATATCATCCAGGCTGTCTACTACCACATCCATATGCACCTGGAGTTCCTCTTTCGATACGATACCGGGCAGGCCTACGGTCAGCATGACGCCGGAATTTTTCCCGAGCATTGCGTCCATTACCGTATCGCCGATGAGAACAGCTGAGGAAGGTTCCACCTGGAAGTGCTCGCAGATTTTCTTGACCATGTCCGGGGCAGGCTTGGCGTTCTCGACGCTGTCGGCCCCCACGACGATGTCGATGTAGTAAGCGGCGCCTATTGCTATCATGTCTGAGCTTGCATCGAAGGCCTTGTCGTTGGTGGCTATGGCGATATGGATACCTTTGTCCTTCAGCCGGGACAGGAGAGGGATGGTTCCCTTTACGGGCCTGATACTCCTGTTTCTCGTATCCGATCGGAAGACTTCATCTCCGACCGTATGCACAATGTCCTGGGCCTTATCCCAGCTGATGCCTTCCCGGTAGAGGCAGTAGGCCAGCAGGGCGTCGCACTCGGTAAAGGTGCCCATGGCAAGC
>CAYMDG010000230.1:0-5200 GCA_964388905.1 uncultured Bacteriovoracaceae bacterium | reverse complement strand
TGAACATCCTGGTGGGATACACCGGCCAGATCTCTTTAGGCCATGCCGGGTTCTTCGCCATCGGGGCCTACGGCACGGCGCTCCTCATGATGCACCTTCATCTCCCCTTTCCGGTGGCGCTGATCCTCGCCGGGCTCCTCGCAGCATTCTTCGGCTTCATCATAGGCCTGCCGGCACTTCGGCTGGAGGGGCCGTACCTCGCCATCGCCACGTTAGGCTTCGGGCTCACCATCATGCACATCATCGGCAGGTGGGAGATCTTCGGCGGCCGCATGGGCATCAGCACGCCGCCGTTGGACCTGGGTCTTCCGGGATCCCCGTACAGCCTGGTCATCGAGGGTGATGTGAAGATCTACTACCTCATACTGACCATCACGGTGTTCATGGTTGTCGGCGCCCGCAACCTCATGAAGACGCGTGTGGGCAGGGCCTTTGTTGCCATCCGCGACGACGACATCGCAGCCGAGGTGATGGGCGTGAACCTCACCATCTTCAAGACCATGTCCTTTGCCGTGAGCGCCTTCTATGCAGGCGTGGCAGGCGGCCTGTACGGCTTTGTGGTAAGCTTTTTCGATCCCTTCACCTTCAATCTTATCCTGTCCATCATCTTCCTGGTCATGGTGGTGGTGGGCGGGCTCGGATCGATCCTTGGCGCGGTCATGGGGGCCGCGCTTATCACCTATCTGCAGTATGATCTTTTGAAAAACGTGGAAGAACTGCCTTACCTGGGCAATCTCCTCATCCTCATATCCAAAAAGTGGTTCACCGTGATTGGACTTGCAAATTTCGGCAGTATCGCGCTGGGTCTCATCATGCTCGGAATCGTGATCTTCGAGCCGCTCGGCATGTTCGGGATCTGGATCAGGATCAAGAAGTACTGGAAGACCTGGCCCTTTTAGGCCAAGAGGGGATGTATCTGACATGATCGAGCAACTCATCATTGAAGGACTGGCCATCGGGGCATGCTACGGACTGTTCGGCGTTGCCGTTGCCATCATCTACAAGACTTCCGAGGTAGTGAACTTCGCCCAGGGTGAGATGGGCATGATAGCCACCTTCGTTGCATTTCATGTCCTCACACTGTACCATCTCCCCTTTTGGCTCGCCTTCATCATCACTATGGCCTTTGCCATGCTGCTGGGCATGCTTATCGAGATCTGCTTCCTGCGGCCTGCCAAGGATCCCACCGTGCTGGGCCTCATTATCATTACTCTCGGTGTGGAGATGCTGCTCATGGGCATGGCCGGCTGGAAGTGGGGGGCAGAGCAGAAGGACTTCCCCTTCCTGCTCTCGGTGCAGAAGTCCCATGAGATCATCCCCGGACTCTCCTTGAACGAATGGTCCATCGGAGTCTTCGTTCTTACGGCGGTTATCATGGTGCTCCTGTTCCTCTTCTTCAGGTATTCAAGGTTGGGCATCGCCATGCGGGCGACCCAGCAGAATGTAAACGCAGCTAAGATCATGGGCATCAAGGTGGAGCGGGTGTTTTCCATTACATGGGCCATGAGCTCTACCATCGGCGCCATAGCGGCCATGTTCTTCGCTGCACGGTCCGTACTCGATCCGAACTTCATGATGGAACCCTTCATGCGGGCCTTTGCCGCTGCCGTTCTGGGAGGGCTAACAAGCATCCCGGGCGTGGTGGTGGGGGGCCTCCTGCTGGGGATCATTGAAAACTTCTTCGGCTATGCCTGGCCCGAGTGGAAACCCATCGTGGCCTTTGTGGTGATCATCATCATCATTACGGTCAGGCCGAGCGGGCTCTTTGCAAAACATTACATCAAGAAGGTGTAGGGGCAGGACAGACACATGATGAGAAAAACTATACTGATCACAGCCGCGATTATAGTCGCAGCAGGCATTGCAGCCCTTGCCCTGTGGGACGGTCCGAGGTACCGGCTCGAGCTGGCACTCGAAAGGGATGATATCGAACAGGTTGCGCGGACGTACTTCAAGGCCGAGATGGCGCGGGACTACAAAAAACTTTATGCATGCCTGGCACCTTCTTCCACCTACAGACGCACGCATACCTACGAGCAGTTCCTCCAGGATGTGTCAGGCTCGCCGGTGGGCATCAAGACCTACCACATCGTGGATATCTACCGACTCCGGGGCAACCACGACCCGGCCACCTACCCTGCGGTTAAACGCTTCGTCCAGGTGGAGGTGGATGTGGATGTGGGCTTTGCCGACACCGGAACCACGAGCACGTGCAACTACTGCTTCACCTTTCTGAAAGAGGGAGACCGCTGGTACAAAGGATAGGGATATTCCTAAAGAATGAAGCAGCCGGAAAATATGATCCGGTCAAATAACAACGAAGAGCATAAGGAGGTTCCATGAGAAGATTGTTGTCTGGTATAATCATAATCTGTGCCGTTTTCCTGCTGGCAGGCTCTGCTGATGCTGCGCGGCCGGGGTACGACACCAAAGAGATCCGCATCGCCCAGTGGGGTCCTCAGACCGGGCCGGCTGCGCCGTGGGGATCGGTAGCCAGGGGAAGCGGCCTGCTCTTCAATATTGTAAATGAACAGGGCGGAATCCATGGCAGGAAGGTCAAGTATTTTATCCGCGACGACCAGTACAATCCGGCCCAGACCAAAGGGGTGGTCAAGGAACTCGTGGAGCGTGAAGGCGTCTTCGCCTTTGTAGGCGGTGTCGGTGCGGCCTGCGGCATGGCGGTAAAGGACTATCTGGCACAGAACAAAGTCATCTGGGTTGGCCCGTCCACGGCCATAAGCGAGTATGTACAACCGGTTAATCCCTACCTCTTTGCCATCTATCCACTCTATGAAGACGAAGCCAGCGTGCTGACCAAGTATGTGGTGGATAAGCTCGGCACCAAGAAGATTGCGTTCTTCTATCAGAACGACGTCTACGGCAAGACAGGACTCGATGGGTGCAAGTTGCGCATGAACGCCCTGAAGATGAAGCTCGTCGAAGAGATCTCCGTTGAACCGGGCGAAAAGGATCTCTCGTCCCAGGTACTCAGGCTCAAGAACTCCGGGGCCGATGCAGTCATAATGTGGGTGAACCCCACCATTGCCACCATTACGCTCAAGACGAGCGCCACACTGGGATTCAAGCCCCAGTGGGTCTCTTCCAACTCCCTGTCCGACTATGCCCTCATGAACAAGATCACGGGCGGGCTCTGGGAGGGTGTGATCACCGGCGCCTTTACCCATGCTCCGGAATCCAACGACCCGCTCATCACAAAGTACCGCGAGGCTGCCAAGAAGTATGCCCCGGAGGAGCGTTGGGGAACATTCTATATGGCAGGAGTCCTCTGGGCAGAGCCCCTGGTGGAGGCGCTCAAGCGCACAGGGCCGAATCTCAGCACGGAAAGCTGCCTGAAGCAGCTCAACTCCATGAAGAACTTCAAGGGAATCGGCCCGTCCATCACGTGGACACCCACACAGCATCAGGGGACCGACTCGATACAGATCCAGAAGTGCGGCCCGGGCAGCACCTACATCCTGCTCCAGGACTGGACGGCCAACGATCTGGCAACATGGAAGAAGTAACCTGTATTTGTTAAATAACCGCCCGGGGCCGAGGTCCCGGGCATAAAGGAGGATATGATGATCAAGAGGCACCTCATAACCGGGATATTCTTTCTTATCATGGTTCTCCTGCCCGTGATGGGAAACGCAGCACGACCAGGTTTTGACGACAAGGAGATCAGGATCGGGCAGTGGGGACCGCAGACAGGTCCTGCAGCACCATGGGGATCCGTGGCCAGGGGCAGCGGCCTGCTTTTCAATGTGATCAACGAGCAGGGCGGCATACACGGCAGGAAGATCAAGTACTTCATCCGGGATGACCAGTACAATCCGGCCCAGACCAAAGGGGTGGTCAAGGAACTCGTGGAGCGTGAAGGCGTCTTCGCCTTTGTAGGCGGTGTCGGTGCGGCCTGCGGCATGGCGGTAAAGGACTATCTGGCACAGAACAAAGTCATCTGGGTTGGCCCGTCCACGGCCATAAGCGAGTATGTACAACCGGTTAATCCCTACCTCTTTGCCATCTATCCACTCTATGAAGACGAAGCCAGCGTGCTGACCAAGTATGTGGTGGATAAGCTCGGCACCAAGAAGATTGCGTTCTTCTATCAGAACGACGTCTACGGCAAGACAGGACTCGATGGGTGCAAGTTGCGCATGAACGCCCTGAAGATGAAGCTCGTCGAAGAGATCTCCGTTGAACCGGGCGAAAAGGATCTCTCGTCCCAGGTACTCAGGCTCAAGAACTCCGGGGCCGATGCAGTCATAATGTGGGTGAACCCCACCATTGCCACCATTACGCTCAAGACGAGCGCCACACTGGGATTCAAGCCCCAGTGGGTCTCTTCCAACTCCCTGTCCGACTATGCCCTCATGAACAAGATCACGGGCGGGCTCTGGGAGGGTGTGATCACCGGCGCCTTTACCCATGCTCCGGAATCCAACGACCCGCTCATCACAAAGTACCGCGAGGCTGCCAAGAAGTATGCCCCGGAGGAGCGTTGGGGAACATTCTATATGGCAGGAGTCCTCTGGGCAGAGCCCCTGGTGGAGGCGCTCAAGCGCACAGGGCCGAATCTCAGCACGGAAAGCTGCCTGAAGCAGCTCAACTCCATGAAGAACTTCAAGGGAATCGGCCCGTCCATCACGTGGACACCCACACAGCATCAGGGGACCGACTCGATACAGATCCAGAAGTGCGGCCCGGGCAGCACCTACATCCTGCTCCAGGACTGGACGGCCAACGATCTGGCAACATGGAAGAAGTAACCTGTATTTGTTAAATAACCGCCCGGGGCCGAGGTCCCGGGCATAAAGGAGGATATGATGATCAAGAGGCACCTCATAACCGGGATATTCTTTCTTATCATGGTTCTCCTGCCCGTGATGGGAAACGCAGCACGACCAGGTTTTGACGACAAGGAGATCAGGATCGGGCAGTGGGGACCGCAGACAGGTCCTGCAGCACCATGGGGATCCGTGGCCAGGGGCAGCGGCCTGCTTTTCAATGTGATCAACGAGCAGGGCGGCATACACGGCAGGAAGATCAAGTACTTCATCCGGGATGACCAGTACAATCCGGCCCAGACCAAGGGCGTGGTCAAGGAACTCGTGGAGCGTGAAGGCGTCTTCGCCTTCGTGGGAGGCGTGGGAGGTGCCTGCGGCCTGGCGGTCATGGACTATCTCAATGAAAAAAAGGT
>CAYMDG010000229.1:3487-5222 GCA_964388905.1 uncultured Bacteriovoracaceae bacterium | reverse complement strand
GCGCGGATCATAGACATATCCTCCGACGAGGAGGCAGGCATCAAACAGGCAACCGTTGAGATATCGGGCCAATGGGCCTTTGGTTACCTCAAGGGAGAGACCGGTGTCCACAGGCTGGTTCGCATATCGCCCTTTGACGCCAACAAGAGAAGGCACACCTCCTTTGCCTCTGTGCTCGCAACACCAGAGGTGGATCAGAGCATCGACATCAACATTGACGAAAAGGACTTGCGGATCGACACATACCGTGCCTCAGGCCATGGGGGCCAGCACGTGAACAAGACCGACTCGGCGGTGAGGATTACGCATCTGCCCACCAACACCGTTGTCCAGTGCCAGAACGAGCGCTCACAGCATAAGAACAAGGCCTTTGCCATGAAGCTGCTGGCAAGCAAGCTCTATGAACTCGAAGAAATGAAACAGAAAGAACGCATGAACGAATTTTCCAGGGGCAAAAAGGATATTGCCTGGGGCTCACAGATACGCTCCTATGTCATGCAGCCCTACCAGCTCGTGAAAGACCACCGCACCAACTTTGAGGTGGGCAATGTCAGCGCGGTGCTGGACGGCGACATCACGGCATTTATCGATGCATATCTCATAACCTCGGCCTCAGCCAAGGAAGGCACGCATGCTTGACCTCATCAAGACCCGCAGAAGCATCAGGACCTTTACCGACAAAGTCGTGGCAGATGACCTGGTCGAACAGATCCTGGATGCGGGCAGGTTTGCACCGTCGGGCATGAATAACCAGCCATGGCGGTTTGCCGTTATCAGAGACAAGAATCTCAAGGACATGGTAAGCGGTCTGACCCGTTACAGCAGGACCATCAAGGGCGCAGATGTGCTCATTGCGGTCTTCCTTGATACAGCATCAAGCTATCACCATACCAAGGACTTGCAGGCCGTAGGGGCGTGCATCCAGAACATGCTCCTTGCAATACACTCTTTGGGGCTTGGCGGTGTGTGGCTGGGAGAGATCCTGAAAAGCGAGAAGGAATTCAAGATCATCCTTGAAGCGCCAGAGCCCTATGAGCTCATGGCCGTGATTGCACTGGGTTATCCGGCCGAGCCGTTATTTGTCAATTCCGAGAGAAAGGAGCTCCAAGAGCTTGTCTTTTTCAAGAGGTGATCGGTTTTTTAGCAGCTAGCATCATGGAGAGAGGAACAACATGCCGTCTGAGAGAATACAGGTAGGGAATAAAGAGGTTATCATGGTGGGAACAGCCCATGTCTCCAAGGCATCGGTTGACGAGGTCAGGTCCACCATCGTAGAGGAAAGGCCCGATGCCGTGGCAGTGGAACTCTGTCAGGCAAGATATGATGTGATGAAGAATCCTTTAGCCTGGCAGAACATGGATATTTTCAAGGTCATCAAGGAGAAGAAGACTGCATTTTTAATGGCGAACCTCGTGATGTCTTCCTTCCAGAGGCGTATCGGCCAGAAGCTCGGGGTGAAGCCCGGCGATGAGATGAGGGCAGCCATAGAAGAGGCCGAGGCAAACGGCATCGAGGTGGTTCTCGTGGACAGGAACGTCCAGATAACCCTGGCGCGCGTATGGAGGGGACTTGGCTTCTGGGAGAAAATGAAGCTGCTTTACGGCGCCACGCTCTCCATCTTTGAGGTGGAAGAACTTACCGAAAAGGATATTGAAAAGCTCAAGGAGATGGATGTCCTGACCACTGCGGTGGAGGAGATGGCCAAGTATGCCCCCACCATCAAGGAGGTCCTCAT
>CAYMDG010000229.1:0-3387 GCA_964388905.1 uncultured Bacteriovoracaceae bacterium | reverse complement strand
GTTGTCGCACCCATGACCACGCTCCATCCGGCCCTTGCCTCGGGCTGGTTTGCCGGCTTGAGCGAGGCATATCTTAAAAAGCCCAAGGTCTCGGACTTCCAGACCATCCACGAAGACATCCTCAAGTTCAGTGGCTGGTACAGAAATCCCATCACCAGGATCCTGCTGGTGGTGACCTTTGCAAACCTGGGGAGCAGTGTCGGTGTTTTCATCGCCGCGCCCATCCTGGCCAAGATGGTGATGTCGGGATAGGAGTACAGACCTTTATCCCGCGACTAATGAGGACTTCAGGCGGGGGCCCGATTCATCCCACTCAAGCCATGCCCCGGCGTCATAAAAGGCGGGCAGAACGATGAGGCCCGGCTTTGTGATATGCCTATGCAGGTGGCCGCATATAACCGTATCAACCCCCTTTCCGGTATGTATTCCATCCCGGATGTCCGACAGTGAAGGTCTGACCATGGCAGAGGATTTGACCAGTGAGCGGGCACAGCGCTCCTTCAAGGTTACGGAGAGCAAGCGGTCCAGGCGTTCCAATACAGGCCAACCGTACCGATGCAGCAGCTTGAATCCGGTATCAGCATCAGTGAGGGTATGCCCGTGGGCCAGCAGAATTCGGGAACCATACAGGGTGATGACAGACTCCTCAGCCTGGATGATGTCGATACCTTTCGGCTTGGAGTTATTCAGAAGGAAGTCACGGTTGCCCGGCAGCAGGTGGACCTTTGGGGATTGGATGGCCTCGAGTACATCTTGGAATCGGGACTCGAGCCCAGTATACCAGTAATCGAAGAGGTCACCCAGGATGTAGATGTCATCCGCATCCGGCAGGGCCTTGGAAAGCCAGGATATGAATCTGCCTGCTTCTTTTTCCGAGTCCGGTCTGAGATGGATATCGGCAACGAATATATGCACAGGTACTATAAAAGACAAAATGGCTTGATATGGCAAGAAAATCCTTTTATAAAGGGCGCTAACCATGGTTTTGAAATACAAGAGGGGGATCATCTACCAGGGGAGCAAGGGGAGGAACCCGAGGAAAATAGGTTTTATTGCCCTCATGGTTGCCGTTGTAACCGGCATAGTGTGGGCATTCCTCGATCAGGGTTCTTACAAGGCAGTCCCTTCTCCGGTGCTTACAACTCAGGCCGGTATCGTGCAGCAGGCTGCCAAGCCTGTACAGGAGCAGGTATTACAGGCTGACTCCTTCAAAAACGCAAGCAGGGTATTGCTCAACGTTGCAAGGGGCGATACCTTTACAGAAATACTCAGGGAAAACGGCATACCGCAGCGACAGGCCCTTGACATCATTGAGAGGGTCAGAGATGCATACGACCTCACCAAGATCACTGTGGGCAATGAGTTCATTCTCTACTTCAGCAAGGACAACCAGATGTTATTAGGCCTGGAGTATGAAATTGCCGACCTCAGCAGGCTCACTGTGAACATTAGCGGGGATAACATCGAAGCCAGGAAACAGCAGGTTGACCGGATTGTGGATCCTGCCGCGGTTAATGCCATGAGGCAGGTGGATCTGAAGGTAAGACGTGGCGACAACATATTCAACCTCCTCCAGTCTTGCGGAATCAGATATGAACAGATACACCGGCTCTTTAAATCGGTAAAACGGGAATATAATCTTGCCGACATCGCCCCCGGACATCCCTTGAAGGTGTGGGTCACGGGTGAATCTCCAAAAAAACTGGAGAAGCTCACCTATGAGATCAATCCGGTAACCTATCTCGAGGTGCTCCCCAAGGACGGCATCTTCAAGGCGAGAACCCGTACGATGACTCTGGAAACCTCGGTTGAAAGGGCTCATGGGACCATCACGAACTCCCTGTACGAATCGGCCGTCAATTCGGGATTGAGTCCGGAGATCGTCATGGACCTTACCGACATATTCGGGTGGGACATCAACTTCTTCACCGATATCTTCGATGGAGACACCTTCACGGTCCTCTATGAGAAATATTCGGTTCAGGACAAATTCAGGGGTTACGGAAGGATTCTTGCCGCCCGCTTTGTGGTGAAAGGCGAAGAGCACCTGGCTGTTTACTTCGACAACAAAGGCATGCATGGGTATTATGACGAACACGGCAAACCCATCCGCAAGCTTTTTTTAAAGGCGCCGCTCAATTACCGCCGCATCTCGTCGGGCTTTTCATATCACCGCCTTCATCCTGTGTTCCATGTGAGGAAACCCCATCTTGGTGTTGACTATGCAGCCCAGTCCGGCACCCCGGTGGTCGCACTCGGTGAAGGCAGGATAAGTGCCTGCGGAAGGGCAAGGGGCTTCGGCAACGCCATTACCATAAGCCATCCCGGGGGATATATAACCCACTACGGACATCTCAGAGGGTTTGCAAAAGGGATTACAAAAGGTAAGCGCATAGCACAGGGCGATGTGATAGGGTACGTGGGGGCTACAGGCATTGCAACAGGTCCTCATCTCGATTTCAGGGTCCAGTACCGGGGAAGGTATACCAACCCCTTGCGTCTCGAACCGGTAAACGGGCCAACGCTTCATGGCCCTGTCTTGGCAAGGTTCAAGAATCAGAGCCTTAAAGAACTTACTTTGCTTGATGATCTCTCCCTGGACAAGTCGCTCAAGGCGGGTAAGTCGGGTTAAACGTAACAGAACCCCTTTAGGAGGTGTTCTATGATTGCCGGATATGCCGTCATCACAATGGTTGTCCTGGTTCTCCTTTTTCTGTTTTCCGCCATCAAGATCCTTAATGAATACGAAAGGGCAGTGGTATTCAGGCTTGGACGTGTGCTCGGAGCGCCCAAGGGCCCGGGGATCATCATCATTATCCCGCTCGTGGACAGGTTCATTCGTATCGGGCTACGGACCATCGTCCAGGACGTGCCGCCCCAGGATGTCATCACTAGGGATAATATCACGGTCAAGGTGAGCGCCGTCATCTATTTCAGGGTGATCGATCCCTTGAAGGCGGTGATCGATGTGGAGAACTACCTCTATGCCACAAGCCAGCTCAGCCAGACCACGTTGCGTTCCGTATGCGGCCAGGCAGAGCTTGATGAACTCCTGTCCAAGCGGGATGAGGTGAGCGCCCAGATCCAGTCCATCCTTGACCGTCATACCGAACCCTGGGGGATCAAGGTCTCTGCAGTTGAGCTCAAGAACATCGACCTGCCCGAGGAGATGCAGAGGTCCATTGCAAGGCAGGCAGAGGCCGAAAGGGAGAGAAGGGCCAAGGTCATCAATGCTGAAGGCGAGTTCCAGGCAGCCCAGAGGCTCCTGGATGCAGCCACCCTTATGGCTCAGGAACCTATTGCCCTTCAATTGCGCTATCTCCAGACCGTACGCGAGATGTCATCGGAACAGGGTTCAACGAGTACGATCATACCCATACCCATTGA